>JAZKDL010000124.1:0-8480 GCA_040387575.1 Pseudomonadota bacterium | reverse complement strand
CGGCGTAGGCGCGCTTGATGGTCTTGACGTCGCGGGACGGCTCCATCTCGAGCCGCGCGAAGGCGGCGATCACCGAGGTCGCGGCGCTCAAAACACGAAATCCGGATCGAAGTGGTTGTCGCGCTCGAAGAAGCCGACGGCCTTGCGCAGCCGCTCGCGCGCCGGGCGGATCTGCCGCTCGTCCTGCGATTCGAGCGTGAGTTCAAAACCGGAAATCTCGTCGCCCAGCCGTTCGCGCGCATCGCCGCGCAGTTGCTGGAACACCCGTTCGGCCTGTGCCACCAGCGCGCGGTTCTCGGCCTTGTCGCGCGGGTGGATCTTGAGCTCGGCCAGCTGCTGCAGGCGTGCGGCGATCTCCATGTCGCTCAGCACGCCGCTGTTGCCCTGGATCACCAGCCTGTGCACCTCGTGCGTGGCCTCGACGGTCGCCTCCACCTCCAGCAGGCCGTTCACGTCGTAGGTGAAGCGCACTTCGACGCTCGCGTCGTCGCGCGGACCGCCGGGCAGCGGCACTTCGAGCGTGCCGAGCTTGATGTTGTCGCGCACCAGCCGCGCCTCGCCCTGGAAGATCTCCAGGCTCAGCGCGCGCTGGCCGTCGCGCACCGGCACGTAGCTCTTCACGCGGCTGGCCGGCACGACGGTGTTGCGCTCGATGATGGGCGAGAAATAACCTTCGACCTCGCCGCCGCCGGGCATGCGGTGGATCGTGTCCACGCCCAGGGTGTACGGGCACACGTCGGTCATCACCACCTCCTTGAGCGCCTGGTCGCGCGCCTTCAGGCCGGCCATCACGGCGGCGCCCAGCGCGACCACCTCGTCGGGGTTGATGTCCATCGCAGGAAAGCGGCCGAACATGCGCGTGACCATCTGCCGCACGATGGGCGAGCGCGTGGCCCCGCCGGCCAGCACCACGTTGTCGATCTCGGCCGCGCGAATGCGCGCATCGCGCAGCGCGCGCTCCACCGGCGCACGCAGCCGCGCGAGCAGCGGTTCGCTGATCGCACGGAAACGCTCCTGCGTGAGCGCCAGCGTGTGTTCCGTGTCCTGCCAATGCAGCGTGAGGGTGGCAGTTTCGCTGTCCGACAACGCGCGCTTGGCCCGTTCGGCGCGCGCCACCAGCTGCTGCATGAAGCTGCCGTCCGCACGAGCGGACTCGGGCAGACCGGTCTCGGCAAAGAACAGCTGCACGATCTCGTTGACGAAGTCCTCGCCGCCCAGGAAGTTGTCGCCGGCCGTGGCGCGCACCTCCATCACGCCCTCGAACATCTCGAGGATCGAGACGTCGAAAGTGCCGCCGCCCAGGTCGAACACCAGGAACTGCGTGGCGTCCTCGTCCTGGTGCAGCCCGTAGGCCAGCGCGGCGGCGGTGGGCTCGTTGACCAGCCGCTCCACCTGCAACCCGGCGAGCTGGCCCGCGATGCGCGTGGCCTTGCGCTGGCTGTCGGAGAAGTAGGCGGGCACGGTGATCACGGCCTCGGTCACCGGCTCGCCCAGCATGGCCTCGGCATCGGCCTTGAGCGAGCGCAGTACCAGCGACGACAACTCCTCCGCGCGAAAGCCGCGACCCCCGAGCGGGAAGGTCTTGTCGCTGCCCATGTAGCGCTTGAACAGCGAGGCCGTGACCTCCGGATGGGTCTGCAGCCGGTCGCGCGCCGCCTGGCCGACCAGCACGCTGCCGTCGTCGTCGATGCTGACGCATGACGGCGTCAGGTAGGCGCCCAGCGCGTTCACCACTAGGTGGGGGCGGCCGTCCTTCCAGACCGCCGCGAGGCTGTGGGTGGTGCCAAGGTCGATGCCGATGATCGTCAAGGGATGTCCTCTCTGTGAGCTTCGGAGCTTCGGGTGGGATGACGGGCGAGGATGCCGCATCCTCGCCGCAGCGCGTTGCCGTCCTCTGGCGCGCCGGGGCGTCGGCGGGAACGAGGTGTCGAGAAACTGCAGCGCGCTGGCGGACGGGCCGACCTGCGCACCGAGGTCCGGCCGTCGGCCCGGCACAATCGCCGGATGCGTTTTTTCAAGGATCTGAGCCTTTCGGCCTTCACCGCGGGCTTCGTCGCGGTGCTGGTGGGCTTCACGAGTTCGGTGGCCATCGTGTTCCAGGCCGCCCAATCCTTCGGTGCCACGCCCGCCATGATCTCTTCGTGGATGTGGGCGCTCGGCCTCGGCATGGGGCTGGCGTCGGCGCTGCCCTCGCTGTGGCTGCGCAAGCCGGTGATGATCGCCTGGAGCACGCCGGGCGCGGCCGTGCTGGCGGTGGCCGGCGCCGGCTATGGCATGGGCGAAGCGGTCGGCGCTTTCATCGTCTGCGCCGTGCTGATCACCCTGGCCGGCGCGACCGGCTGGTTCGAGCGCGTGATGAACCGCATCCCGATGGCGATCGCGTCCGCGCTGCTGGCCGGCGTGCTCGCACGCTTCGGCCTGCAGGCCTTCGTCGCCGCGCAGACGGCGTTGCCGCTGGTGCTGCTGATGCTCGGCACCTACCTCGTCGCCAAGCGCTTTTTGCCGCGCTACGCGGTGCCGCTGACGCTGGCCGTGGCCATCGCCTATGTCGCGGCGCGCGGGCAACTGGCCTGGGGCGCGGTGCATTTCGACCTCACGATGCCGGTGTTCACGATGCCGGTCTTCACCTGGCAGGCAGCCGTGAGCCTGGCACTGCCGCTGTTCGTGGTGACGATGGCCTCGCAGAACCTGCCGGGCGTCGCGGTGATCCGCGCGTCGGGCTACGACCTGCCGATCTCCAAGCTCATCACGCTGACCGGGCTGGCGACGCTGGTGCTCGCGCCCTTCGGTGGCTATGCGCTCAACCTCAGCGCCATCACGGCGGCGATGTGCATGGGCCGCGAGGCGCATGAAGACCCGAAGCGCCGCTACACCGCGGCCGTGAGCTGCGGCGCGCTCTACGTGCTGATCGGTTTGTTCGGCGCTGCCGTCACCGGCTTGCTCACCGCCTTTCCGAAGGAGCTGGTTGCGGCGATCGCCGGGCTGGCGCTGCTCGGCACCATCGGCGGCGGCATCGCGGCCGCGGTGCGCGACGAGTCGCACCGCGAGGCCGCGCTCATCACCTTCCTCGTCACGCTCTCGGGCGTGACGCTGGGCGGCATCGGTTCCGCCTTCTGGGGCGTCGTGGCCGGCGCGGTCGCGCTGGCCATCCAGCAGGCCGGCCGAAAGGCTTCCGCCGGCAAGGACATCGCGCCTGCCTGCAAGATCAAGCTAGACCAGAAGGCCGCCGCCGTTGCGCCAGCTACCGCTGCGCAAGCCGCCCATACACCAGCCGCGACCGACACCGCCCCCAACCCGCCAGCCGGAAAGCCACAGCCGTGATGAACATCCTCTTCGTCGTCGATCCGCTCGACCAGTTCAAGATCTACAAGGACACCACCTTCTCGATGATGCGCGAGGCCCAGCGCCGCGGCCATCGCATCGCGGCCTGCCTGCCGCAGGACCTGCAATGGGTGTCGGGCGGCCTCGTGACCGCCACCGTGCAGCAGATCACGCTGACCGGCGACCCGAAGGACTGGTACCGCGTGGACATCCTGGAGAACAAGGCGCTGAAGGACTTCGACGGCGTCGTGATGCGCAAGGACCCGCCCTTCGACGCGGAATACATCTACGCGACGCATCTGCTCGGCCAGGCCGAGCGCGAGGGCGCGCGGGTGGTCAACAAGCCGTCGGCGCTGCGCGACCATCCCGAGAAGCTCGCGATCATGGAGTTCCCGCAGTTCACCACGCCGACGCTGGTCACGCGCAGCGCGGAAGCGGTCAAGTCGTTCCATGCCGAGCACGGCGACATCATCCTGAAGCCGCTCGACGGCATGGGCGGCATGGGCATCTTCCGCGTCCGTCAGGACGCGCTGAACCTCGGCTCGATCGTCGAGACGCTCAACAAGGACGGCGCCGAGACCATCATGGTCCAGCGCTTCGTGCCTCAGATCACCGAGGGCGACAAGCGCATCCTGATCATCGCGGGCGAGCCGGCGCCCTTCGTGCTGGCGCGGATTCCGCAGGGCACCGAGGTGCGCGGCAACCTGGCGGCCGGCGGCAAGGGCGTGGCGCAACCGCTCACCGCGCGCAACCGCGAAATCGCCGAGACGGTGGGCCGCAAGCTCGCACCGCGCGGCCTGCTCTTGATCGGGCTCGACGTCATCGGCGACAACGTGACCGAGATCAACGTGACCAGCCCGACCTGCTTCCAGGAAATTACCGAGCAGACCGGCTTCGACGTGCCGGCGATGTTCATGGATGCGCTCGAAGCGGAATTGAAAAAGCCGCGCTGAGCGCGGCCTTCGGGGCTTTCGCAGGCAGACCGGCGCGATGCCGGCCTTGTGATGCTTTCGCTAAGTCGTCTCGAGGTCGATCAGAAGTCGAGCGACGCGGTCAGGCTGAAGGTGCGTGGGTTGCCGAGCACCAGGTAACCGGCGTTCGGGTAACCGCCGACCGATGCCCAGTAGTTGCGATCGGCCACGTTGTCGACGCGGCCGCGGAAGGTGACCAGCTTGCCGCTGATTTCCGTCACGTAGCGCGCGCCGATGTCGAGCCGTGCCCAGCCTGCGACCTTGAGCGTGTTGGCCGCGTCGGCATAGCTGCTGCCGGTGGCCGTCACACGCGCGTCGAGCGACAGGCCGCGAACGCCCGTCACATCCCATTCGACGCCGAAGCTGCCCTGCGTATCGGGCACGCCGATGACCTTCTTGCCGTCAGTCGCGCTGCTGCCCGTGGACTTCTGCTTGGCGTCCAGGAAGGTCAGGCCGCCCAGCAGGCGCAGACCCTTGACCGGTTCCCCGAACACGTTCAGTTCAAGACCCTGATGGCGATCCTTGCCCGTCGCGCTGTAGTAGGTGCTGACCGGATCGAAGAAGGCGCGCGGCTTGTCCACGGAGAACAGCGCGGCGCTGGCGCCCAGGCGGCCGCCGTCGTACTTCAGGCCGACTTCCTTCTGCTTCGCGACGTACGGTGCGAGGATTTCGCCCTTGTTCGCGACCGGCGTGGTGCCCGAGAGCGCGGGCGCGGTGTCGCCAGGCGACAGGCTCTCGACGTAGTTCGCGTAGGCCGACAGTTCCTTGGTCGCCTTGAAGACGATGCCGGCTGCCGGGCTGGTGCGGCTCTTGTCGTAGGCGCTGCTTTGAGCGCCGGTGCCGTAGTCGTAGCCGTTGATGTCGAGCTGCTGGTGGCGCGCGCCCAGGGTCACGAGCACCGTTTCATCGAGGAAGCCGAGCGTGTCGCCGACCGCATAGCTCGACAGGCGCTTCTTGGCGGTGAGCGCGGGCGCGGCGAGGTCGTTGCCGCCGAAGGCCAGCGCGCTGAACGCCGGCACGGTCGTCAGCATCGGGTTGTAGAGATTGGTGGCCTGCGTGGTGAGGAAGTCGAACTTGTAGGCGTTCTTGCGTTCCGAGCCGAAGTACGAATACGAGGCCACCAGCGTGTGCTTGACCGGCCCGGTCGTGACCTTGCCGCGGATGCCGAATTCGCCGGTCTTGACGTTCTCGATCGCCGTGTTGTCGAAGCGGTAGGTCGTGCCGGCGCCGGTGCTCGCGTTGCTGAGGGCCAGATTGGCCAGCGAGTTGGCTTCGTCGCCGCGGCGGGCGCCGGCAGCGAACCAGGCCGTCACGTCGTCGGTGATGTCGTATTCGCCGCGCACCGTGCCGAAGGTGTCGCGTTCGTTCGAATAGCTGCCTGGCTGTGCCCAGTTGGTCGATGCGTCGGGCGCCGAGGGAATCGCAGTGAGGCCGTCGACGCCGACGTTGGTACGCGTCTGCTTCAGGCGATGTTCTTGATGGCCGATGTCGGCCGACAGGCGGGCATTGCGGCTGCGCCAGTCGAGGCCGACCGAGACGACGTCGAGCTTTACGTCTTCGTTGTCGACGGCGGTGCCGCCGCTGCGATGGGCCGCGTTGATGCGCACGCCCACGCTCTGGTCCGGACCGAAGCGGCGCGCCAGGTCGACCGCCGTGTAGAACTGCGAGCCGCTGGCCGTGCCGAGCGTGACTTGCGACAGCGGTTCGCTGCCGGCGCGCTTGGGCAGCAGGTTGACCGAGCCGCCGATGCCGTCGCCGCCGGGCGTTGCGCCGGTCAGGAAGGCGCTTGCGCCGTGCAGTACTTCGACGCGTTCGAACAGCTCGGACGAGATGTACTGGCGCGGCAGCAGGCTGTAGAGGCCGTTGTAGGCAATGTTGTCGGAGCCGAGCAGGAAGCCGCGGATGAAGTACGCCTCCTGGAAGTTGCCGAAGCCGCGTGCCACGCGCACCGACGGGTCGTTCTGAAGAACGTCGCCGACGCTGCGCGCCTGCTGGTTCTGGATCAGTTCGTTGGTGAAGCTGGTCACGCTGAAGGCCGAGCTCATGTTGTCCTGGTTGCCCAGGATGCCCACACGACCGCCACGTGCCACCTGGCCGCCAGCGTAGGGCTTGGTCAGGCCTTCGGCCGAAGCGTCGGCGCTGGCTTCGACGGTGACGGTGGACAGCGTGCCGCTGGCGGTGCTGGTCTGGGCGACGGCTGCCAGGGAGTGGAGCGCGAAGACCGACGCGAGGGCGACGGCGCGTACCGGGAATTGGATGGAGGACATGACGGTTCCCTGTGTACAAGGGCAAATTTGCGAATGAGAACCGTTATTATCTTTGTGGCAGATCGTATCCAATCGCTCCACATGAGCGGCGCGGTTAATTTGTTGTTTTTTTGTAACTCCCCGCCCAAACCGATCGATGCGTCGGCATGGCAGCCGCGCTGCGCATGCCATCACGCATCGCACCTCAGCCCGCGCGGCTGCCGTCCACGAACACCGCCAGCTCGCCCGGCGCGAACGCCGTCCAGCGCTCGTCGGTCGTCAGCGGCGCGGTGACGATCATCGCCACGCGATCTGCCGGCGTGGTGTGCTGCGCGAAGTCGATGTGCAGGTCTTCGTCGGCCAGGTGGGCCGCAGCGAAGGGATGCTGGCGTTCCAGGTACCAGAGGTTGGTCGACGCGTGTGCCCAGAGCGCCTGTCCGTTCGACAGCATGAAATTGAAGGTGCCGTGCTTCGCGGCGCGCGGCGCGAGTTCACGCAGCGTGAGCGTGAGTTCCGCCACGCTCGGCACGTCGGCATGCGACTTGGCGAGTTCCTGCATCAGCCAGCAGAACGCGTGCTCGCTGTCGGTGCTGCCCACTGGGTGAAAGCTGCCGTGCAGCCGCGGCCGGAAGTCCTTCAGGTCGCCGTTGTGCGCAAACACCCAGTAGCGGCCCCACAGCTCGCGCACGAAGGGGTGGCAGTTCTGCAGGTTGATCTCGCCCTGCGTCGCCTTGCGGATGTGCGCGATGACGTTGCGGCTTTGAATCGGGTAGCGCCGGATCAGCTCGGCCACCGGCGACTCGCAGGCCGGCTGGTGGTCGACGAAGTGGCGCAGCCCGCGGTCCTCGAAGAACGCGATGCCCCAGCCGTCGGCGTGGTGATCGGTGCGGCCGCCGCGTTGCGCGAAACCGGTGAAGCTGAAGGTCACGTCGGTCGGCGTGTTGCAGTTCATGCCGAGCAGTTGGCACATGCGGGTCAGTTCCTTTCTTCGGATGGCGCGGTAGGCACGGCAGACGATGTCGGCGCGGGTTCGCGCAGTTGCCAGGCCGCAAGGATGGCCAGCGCACACAGTGCCGCGAGCATCAGGAAGACGTCGTTGAACGCCGCAAGCCGCGCCGGGCTGGTGGCGGCCTGCGCGAGCGAATCGCCGTGCGCCGCGAGCCGCCATTCGAGCACGATGGCGCACAGGCTCACGCCGGTTGCGCCGCCCAGCATGCGCAGGAAGCTGATGGCGCTGGCGCCCTGCGGAATCAGCGGCTTGGGCAGCGGCCGCATCGACCCGAGGTTCAGCGACGGCAGGATGAAGCCCAGCCCGATGCGCCCGATGATCGCGAACGCGACCAGCAGCCAGAGCGAGCTTCCGATGCCGAGCACCGGCATCAGCGCGAACGACAGCGCCAGCAGCGCCAGGCCGATGCTCACCAGCAGGCGTGTCGGCTGGCGGTCGGCCAGCCGGCCGACGCCAGCAATCGCCACCGCGAGCACGATGCCTGCCGGCAGCATGATCGTGCCCACGTGCGAGGCCGACAGGTGCAGCCCGACCTGCATGTACACCGGCAGCAGGTAGGTCGAGCCGAACAGCGCCGTACCGTAAATGAAGGCGACCGCGCTGCCCATGCTGAACTGCCGGTGGCCGAACAGCCCCATGTGCATCAGCGGCGAGCCGCCGCGCGCCGCCAGCCGCTTCTGCCACCAGATGAAGAGGCCGAGTGCCGCGGCGGCGCCGACGAGCAGCAGCACCGCCTGCACGGGCGCATCGCCGCGCAGTTCGACCAGGCCGTTGAGCAGGCACAGCGTGCCGACCGTGCCGATCAGCAGGCCGCGCCAGTCGAGTCCCTTGCCGCGCTCCGCCACGGCGCCGCCGGGCGCGGTGACGGGCACATAACGGTAGGCCAGCCAGATCGAGGCCAGGCAGAAGGGCACCACCATGAAGAAGATCGAG
>JAZKDL010000123.1:0-6319 GCA_040387575.1 Pseudomonadota bacterium | reverse complement strand
GCGTCGAGTTCTCGAAGAACAGGTTGAACACGCTCTTGCCGCGCAGCAGCGGCACTTTCTTCACCTCGCGGTCGCTCACGCTGGTGAAGTTGGCGGCGGTGTCGAGGATGTGCGTGAGGATGCTCTTGGGCAGGCCTTCGATCGACAACAGATGGATCAGCTCGCCGTTCTTGTTGAGCTGCGGATTGCGCTTGTAGAGCACTCAGGCCTCCCGGACGTCGAAGCTGAAGGCACCCGAGTCGCTCCGCGCCAGCGCAAGCGACTGCGTGTCCGGCAGCGTGAGTCGAGCGGCTGCGAAATCCGCAGCCACCGGCAGTTGCCGACCGCCACGGTCGACCAGCACGGCCAGCCGCACGCTGGCGGGCCGGCCGAAATCGAACAGCTCGTTGAGCACCGCGCGGATCGTGCGGCCGGTGTAGAGCACGTCGTCGAGCAGCAGCACATCGGCGCCGTTCACGTCGAAGGGCAACGCGGTCTGGGCGCTCGACGACAGCCCGCGCCGCGCGAAATCGTCACGGTGCATGGCCGACGAAATGACGCCGGGCGCACCAGCCAGGCCGAGATCTTTCTGCAGCCGCTCGACCAGCCAGGCGCCGCCGGAGGTGACGCCGACCAGGCGGGTGTCGGGGCGCATCAGCGCCTTCACGCCCTGCAGCAGGGCGAGGTAGAGCCCTTCGGCTTCGGGAATGGAACTCACGGAAGACTCCTTAGAAACTGTTCCAGGATGATGCAGGCCGACGCGGCATCGGCGTCGCGCGCGCCGGAAGACAACGCCTCCGTCGTGCTGTAGCGCTCGTCGACTTCGTACACGGGCAGGTTGAAGCGGCCGCGCAACTGGCGCGCGAACTTCTGCGCGGCACGCGTGTTTTCATGCGGCGCGCCGTCGGGATGCAGGGGCACGCCGATCACCAGCGCGTCAGGCTGCCATTCGCGGATGCGGGCCTCGACCTGGGCGAAGCGCGCATCGCCTTCGGCCTTGATCGTCGGCTGCGGCGACGCGGTCCGCAGCAGCCGGTTGCCGGTCGCGACGCCGGTGCGCTTCTTGCCGTAGTCGAAGGCGAGAAAGCTCTGGAAGTGGGCGGGGACGGGCGCGGGAACTGGAGGAACGGGCGCTGAAATGGGCGCGGTGGAGCTGTCGGACATCGCTGCGGCGCTCAGGCGTGACCGGCGTCGGGCGACAGCGTCCAGGCCTCGAGGCCCAGCAGCCGCAGTGCGCGGTCGTAGCGCTGCTCGACCGGCGTGTCGAAGATCACCGCCGGGTCGGCGCCCACCGTGAGCCAGCTGTTCTCGGCGAGTTCGGATTCGAGCTGGCCCTCGCCCCAGGCCGCATAGCCGAGCGACACCAGCACCTTGCGCGGACCGGAGCCGGTCGCCAGGGCTTCGAGCACGTCCTTGGACGTGGTCATCTCGAGCCCGCCGGGGATCGTCATGGTCGACGCGTAGACCGACTCCTCCGGCTTGTCGGCTTCGGCAAAGACGGGTTCATGCAGCACGAAGCCACGCTCGGTCTGGACCGGGCCGCCCTGGAACACCGGCGCGTTGCCGAGTTCGGGGCGGGAGAGATGGAGTTCGATCTTTTCGAACAGCACCTTCAAGTTGATATCGCTGGGTTTGTTGATCACGAGGCCGAGCGCGCCGCGTGCGCTGTGCTCGCAGAGATAGACGACGCTGCGATTGAACGCTTCGTCCTCCAGCCCTGGCATCGCAATCAGGAAGTGATGCGTGAGGTTCATCGGGGCAGAATCGGAAGCCATGCCACCGATTTTACTTGCCGTCGACAAGACCTACCCCAAGGGCCTGATGTGGTTCCGACGCGACCTGCGCGTCGACGACAACGCGGCGCTGTGGCAGGCGCTGCGCAGCTGCCGCCAGGTGGTCTGCGTGTTCGTGTTCGACACGGACATTCTCGATCCATTGCCGCGCGCCGATCGCCGCGTCGAATTCATCCGCGAATCGCTGGTCGCGCTCGACACCGACCTGCGCGCGCTGGGCGGCGGGCTGATCGTGCGGCACGCGCGCGCCGAAGACGAGATTCCCGAGATCGCGAAGGCGCTCGACGTGCAGGCCGTTTTCGCCAACCGCGACGACGAGCCCGAGGCGATCGCACGCGATGCCCAGGTGTTCGGCGCGCTGGCCAACGTCGGCATCCTGATGACCGTCGCCAAGGACAAGGCGATCTTCGAACGCGACGAGGTGCTGACCAAGACCGGCCAGCCCTACACCGTGTTCACGCCCTACAAACGCGCCTGGCTCGCGAAGGTCGACGACTTCTATCTGAAGGCCTATCCGGTGCGGCATTACGCCGACGCGCTGATACCGCCGCCGGCCAGCCATGACGCCGCCGTGCCGACGCTGGCAGACATCGGCTTCGAGAAGACCAACCTGTCGTCACTCGAAATTCCGACCGGCAGCCAGGGCGGCGCGGCGCTGTTCGAGGACTTCTTCGACCGCATCGACCGCTACGGCGCCACGCGCGACTTCCCGGCGGTGCGCGGGCCGAGTTACCTGGGCGTGCACCTGCGCTTCGGCACGGTGTCGATCCGCGGGATGGCAGGCATCGCGCACCGGCTGTCGCTCGAAGGCAACCCCGGCGCAGCAACCTGGCTGGGCGAACTGATCTGGCGCGACTTCTATTTCCAGGTGCTGGCGCACCATCCCCAGGTGGCGGAAGGCAAGAGCTTCCGGCCGGAATACGACAAGATCATCTGGCACCACGGCAAGCATGCAGATGGCCTGTTCAAGGCGTGGTGCGAGGGCCGAACCGGCTACCCGCTGGTCGACGCCGCGATGGCGCAGATCAACCAGAGCGGCTACATGCACAACCGGCTGCGGATGGTGGTCGCGAGCTTCCTGTGCAAGGACCTCGGGCTGGACTGGCGCCGCGGCGAGGCGTACTTCGCCACGCACCTGAACGACTTCGAATTCGCGTCGAACAACGGCGGCTGGCAATGGGCCAGTTCGAGCGGCTGCGACGCACAACCCTATTTCCGGATCTTCAACCCGGTCACGCAGAGCGAGCGCTTCGATCCGGAAGGCAAGTTCATCCGGCGCTATCTGCCGCAACTGGCCAAGCTGTCGAACAAGGCGATCCACGCGCCATGGGACGCCGGGCCGCTGGAACTCGCGGCCGCGGAGGTCGAGCTGGGTGGGAACTATCCGGCACCGATCGTGGACCATGCCGAGGCGCGCGAACGCACGCTTCAGCGCTACGGTGCGGCGCGCAAACCGGTATCGGGCACATCGCACTGACGTGCCGTGGACGACGCAGCGCGCCGTGTCACAAGTCCGCCGCGCAGGGCGGCGAACCTATGCCATGCTTCAGATTTCAACCATCTCGAAATCTTCCTTGCGCGCACCACATTCCGGACAGGTCCAGTTCATGGGGACATCCGCCCAGGCGGTGTTGGCGGCAATGCCGTCTTCCGGAACACCCACGGCTTCGTCGTAGATCCATCCGCAGATCAGGCACATCCAGGTCTTGGTATTCATCGCAGCTCAAAATCCCTGTTCTTACAATGCAACGATTGTATTCAAGCGTGTTCCCATGGATGGCGATCGCCCTCTCCGCTCTGCCACCCTGCATGAAGGCTTCGAACGGCAAATGAACACCTCCCCGACCTCTTCCTCGCCAGCCGGCGGCAGCCGCGGCGCCGACGAATCGATCGATGGCATCGAGGACGCCGCCCTCGAAGGCGACCTGAATCCGCCCTGCGTGCTCGTCTTCAACGCCAACGACCCCAGCGGCGCGGGCGGCCTGAGCAGCGACGCATTGGCGATCTCCTCGGTCGGCGGCCACATGCTGTCGGTCGTCACCGGAACCTACGTGCGCGACACGGCCGAGGTTTTCGACCATTTCGCCTTCGACGAAGAGGCGGTGGCCGAGCAGACGCGCGCGATCCTCGAAGACGTCGAAGTCCGGCTGATCAAGGTCGGCTTCGTCGGGTCGCCGGAGATCATCAGCACGGTCGCAGAGACCGCGACCGACTACCCGGACGTGCCGCTGGTCGCCTACATGCCCAACCTGTCGTGGTGGGACGAGAACCAGATCGACGCCTACCTCGACGCCTTTCGCGAGTTGCTGCTGCCGCAGGCGACGGTGCTGGTGGGCAACCACAGCACGCTGTGGCGCTGGCTGCTGCCCGACTGGAGCGGCGAACGGTCGCCGACGGCGCGCGACATCGCGCGGGCTGCTGGCGAATATGGCGTGGCGTACACGCTGGTCACCGGCATCGTGCTGCCCGACCAGTACATCGACAACGTGCTGGCGTCGCCGCAATCGGTACTCGGCAGCGAGAAGTTCGAGCGCCTCGAAGCCGTATTTGCCGGCGCTGGCGACACGCTGTCGGCCGCCCTGGCTGCGTTGCTGGCCGGCGGCACCGACCTGGTGGCCGCGGCGAGCGAGGCGCTCAGCTACATGGACCGCAGCCTCGACGCCGGCTTTCGCCCCGGCATGGGCCACGTGCTGCCCGACCGCCTGTTCTGGGCTCAGCCCGAGGACGATGAAGACGACGACGACACCGACGGCCTGCCGCCTGAAGCGGGCGACTTCGCGCTGCCGCCACACGACACCAAGCATTGATGCCGGCCCGGTGCCGCATCGCTTCATTCCTGTTCGACCGACATGACCACTGACCACAACGAACGACTTTTCGAGCGCGCCCGCGCCGTGATTCCTGGCGGCGTGAACTCGCCCGTGCGCGCCTTCAAGGCCGTCGGCGGCACGCCGCGCTTCATCGAGCGCGCCGAAGGTGCCTATTTCTGGGATGCCAATGGCCAGCGCTACATCGACTACATCGGCTCCTGGGGGCCGATGATCCTTGGCCACGGCCACCCGGCCGTGCTCGAGGCCGTGCAGAAGGCCGCTCTCGACGGCTTCTCGTTCGGCGCACCGACCGAGCGCGAAGTCGAGCTCGCCGAAGCCATCATTTCGCTGGTGCCGTCCATCGAGATGCTGCGGCTGGTGAGCTCCGGCACGGAAGCCGGCATGAGCACGATCCGCCTGGCGCGCGGCGCCACCGGACGCAAGACGATCATCAAGTTCGAAGGCTGCTACCACGGGCATGCCGATGCGTTGCTGGTGAAGGCCGGCTCCGGCCTCGCGACCTTCGGCAACCCGACGTCGGCCGGCGTGCCGCCCGAGGTCGTGCAGCACACGCTGGTGCTCGAATACAACAACGTCGCGCAACTGGAAGAAGCGTTTGCGCTCCACGGCGCAGACGTCGCCTGCATCATCATCGAGCCGATCGCCGGCAACATGAACTTCGTGCGCGCGAGCGTGCCCTTCATGAAGCGTTGCCGCGAACTCTGCACGCAGCACGGCGCGCTCTTCGTCTTCGACGAGGTGATGACCGGTTTCCGTGTGGCGCTCGGCGGTGCGCAAAGCGTCTACGCCAAACTCATTCCCGGCTTCGAGCCCGACATGACGGTGATGGGCAAGGTGATCGGCGGCGGGATGCCGCTGGCAGCCTTCGGCGGCAAGCGCGCGGTGATGGAACAGCTCGCGCCGTTGGGCCCGGTCTATCAGGCCGGCACGCTGTCGGGCAATCCGGTCGCCACCGCATGCGGGCTGGCCACGCTGCAGGAAATCTCGAAGCCGGGCTTTTACGAGTCGCTGTCGGCCCGCACGCGTGCACTGACTGATGGCCTGACCGCGGCGGCTGCCGCTGCTGGCGTCCCCTTCAGTGCCGACAGCGAAGGCGGCATGTTCGGCTTCTTCCTGATGGACGCGCTGCCGCAGAACTACGCAACGGTGATGAAGACCGACAACGCGAAGTTCAACGCGCTGTTCCATGGTTTGCTGGCGCGCGGCGTCTACATTGCGCCGGCGTTGTATGAGGCCGGTTTCGTGAGTGCGGCGCACACCGACGCGGACATCGCAGCGACGGTCGAGGCTGCACGAGAGATCTTCAAGACGCTCTGAGCCGAGGTTCACGATGCAACTGCGCCGCCTGCTGCCCTGCCTGGGGCTGTTGACCCTCCCTGGGCTCGCCCTGGCCGAGCCTGATTCAGCCTTCGACCTCGGCAAGGTCTGGCTCAACGCCGGCTTCTATTCGTACCACTACGACCGCAACAAGGGACTCGAGGACAAGAACCCGGGCCTCGGTTTCGAATGGCCGATCGACGAGACCTATTCGCTGACGGCGGGCCTGTTCCACAACAGCGACCGCGAGCGCTCGCACTACATCGGGCTGTACGTGATGCCGATCGAGTTCTACGGCGTGAAGCTCGGCGCGGTGGTGGGTGGCTTCGACGGCTACCCGAACTACCGCAACGGCAACTGGTTTCCCGCGCTGATCCCGACCGCGGCGATCGAGGGCAA
>JAZKDL010000122.1:0-10655 GCA_040387575.1 Pseudomonadota bacterium | reverse complement strand
CGCCCAGGGTGCGGGAAGAGACCAGTTGTTGCATGTGAAGCTCCTTCGAAGTGGTGATGTTGCGGTGAGCAGCGCCTTGCTGCTGGTGGTACTACCCGCGAGATCGCCATATGGATGCAGCACTGCGAAAATTATTTTTCTAGCCAGGAGCCACATGCAGATCCGACGTTTCCAGCCCGGCGACGAGCCCGCCCTCTTCCGCGTTTTCTTCAGCGCCATCCACCAGGTGGCATCGCGCGACTACACCCAGCAGCAGATCGATGCCTGGGCACCACCCGACATGGACACAACCCAGTGGACCGCACGCATGCGCGGCATCCAGCCTTTCGTCGCGCTGCTCGGCGACGAAATCGTGGGCTACGCGGACCTGCAGCCGAGCGGCTACATCGACCAGTTTTTCGTATCAGGCGCACATCCACGCCAGGGCATCGGGCGCCTGCTGATGGCGCGCATCCACGAAGAAGCGGCGCATCTGGGCATCGCGGTGCTGACGTCGGATGTGAGCCTCACGGCCGAACCCTTCTTCGCGCGCCACGGCTTCGAGGTGGTGCAACGCCAGCAGCCGGTGCGGCGCGGCGTGGCGCTGGCCAATGCGCGGATGCGCAAGGCGCTCGCGCCCCCGATCAGCCCTTCAGCGCCTGCACCAGCTTGATGACGCTGGAGAAATCCAGCGCGCCGTGGCCGGCCAGGCTGTGCGCGGCATACAGGTTGCGCGCCAGGCCGCCGAGCGGGGTCGACGCGCGCACCGCGGCGGCGTTTTCCTGCGCCAGGCCCAGGTCCTTCAGCATCAGGTCGGTGCCGAAACCGCCCGCATAGTTCTTCGAGGCCGGCGAGGTTTCCATCACGCCCGGCAGCGGGTTGTACTTCTCGAGGGCCCAGTTGCCGCCCGAGCTGCGCCGCATGATCTCCGACAGCACCTTCGGGTCGAGACCGTTCGCCACGCCGAGCGCGATCGCCTCGGACGTGCCGATCATCAGCACGCCGAGCAGCATGTTGTTGCAGATCTTGGCGGTCTGGCCGGCGCCTGCTTCGCCCGCATGAAAGATGTTCGCGCCCATCTTCTCGAGCACGGGCCGCGCACGCTCCAGGTCGGCCGCGCTGCCGCCGACCATGAAGGTCAGCGTGCCCGCGATGGCGCCGCCGGTGCCGCCCGAGACCGGCGCGTCGATCATCGAAACGCCGCGCTTCGCGGCCGCCTCGGCGACCTTGCGCGACGTGGCGGCGGCGATCGTGCTGCTGTCGATCACCAGCGTGCCGGGGGCGATGTTCTCGAGGATGCCGGGCTGGCCATTGCTGCCCAGGTAGAGGCCTTCGACGTGCGCGCTCGCCGGCAGCATGCTGACCACCACTTCGGCATCTGCCAATGTGGCGGCGGCCGACGCGGCGATCGGCAGGCCGTCGGCTGCGAACTTGTCACAGGCCGCCTTCGACAGGTCGAAGGCGCTGAGCGTGTGGCCGGCCTTCAGCAGGTTCAAGGCCATCGGGCCGCCCATGTTGCCGAGGCCGATGAATGCGATCTTCATGTGTCTTGTCTCCGAATGGTTATGGGGTGAATGCGCGATGCGCCGCGGCGTCAGACCAGCGACGCAAGCTCGCCCGGCATGTCGCCGCGCGCGCGCAGGTGGTCTTCGACGAACTCGGGCGTGATCTCTTCCAGCGTGGCCGGCAGCCACTTCGGGTTGCGGTCCTTGTCGACCAGCACCGCGCGGATGCCTTCCGCGAAGTCCTTGTGCGCGCAGAAGCCCAGCGATGCCCAGTACTCGAGCCGGAACACTTCCGCCAGCGACATGCGCGGCACGCGCTGCCAGAGCGCCCACGACAGCGCGACCGAACTCGGCGCGCCCTTGGCGAAAGTCTTGACGGCGGTCTGCAGCCACGGGTCTTCGCTCTGCAGCGAACGCAGGCGCTGCGCGATGTCGAGCAGATCGTCGCCGGCGAGCAGGTCGTTGATCAAATCGAAGTGCTCGCGCAGCTTCGAGGCCGGCTTGACGGCGCCTTCGGCCGCCTGCGCCAGCAGCCGGGACAACAGCGCGCGGTCGGCATCGGCCTCGCCCTTCCAGGGCGCGGTGCCGATCGCCTCGACGACGGCCGCCTTGGCCGCATGCGGCACCTGAATGTCCGCCAGGCCCGCGAAGATCGCGTCGCTGGCGTTGATCTGCGCGGCCGTGAAGGCAAGGAACAAGCCGGTGCGGCCGGGCGCGCGGCGCAGGAACCAGCTGCCGCCCACGTCGGGGTACAGGCCGATGTTGACCTCGGGCATCGCGACGCGGCTGCCTTCGGTGACCACGCGGTGCGAGCAGCCGGCCAGCAGGCCGACGCCGCCGCCCATCACGATGCCGTGGCCCCAGCAGAGAAAGGGCTTCGGAAAGGTGTGGATCAGGTGGTCGAGCTCGTATTCCTCGCGGAAGAAATCCTCCGCGTACGTGTTGCGCTCGGCGCCGCAGTCGAGCAGCGTCTGGTAGAGCTGGCGCAGGTCGCCGCCGGCGCAGAAGGCCTTCTCGCCGGCCGCGTCCATCAGCACGCCGACGATGCCGCTGTCGGCGGCCCAGGTGCGCAGTTGCGGTGTCAGCAGCCGGACCATGTCGACCGACAGCGCATTGAGCGATGCCGGCGCGTTGAGCGTGGCGACGCCGAAGCGCTGGCCGTTGGCGGTGGGGATTTCCTTGAAGAGAACGACGGGTTCGGTCATCTGTGATTCTTTGAGAGTGGAAGACGAAGGCAGACCCGGATTCTTACCGGATGTCGGCGTCGCCTTCGAGCAGCTTGCGGGCGATGATGACCCGCATGATTTCGTTGGTGCCTTCGAGGATCTGGTGCACGCGCGTGTCGCGCACCAGCCGCTCCAGCGGGAACTCCGCCAGGTAGCCGTAGCCGCCGTGGAGTTGCAGCGCGTCGTTGCAGACGTTGAAGCCCGCATCGGTCGCGAAGCGCTTGGCCATCGCGCAGTAGGTGCTGGCGTCGGCGTGGCCGGCATCGAGCTTGCTGGCCGCCATGCGCACCATCTGGCGCGCGGCGACCAGCTCGGTCGCCATGTCGGCCAGCTTGAACTGCAGCGCCTGGAAGCTCGCGAGCGGCTTGCCGAACTGCTGGCGGTCGTGCAGATAGCCGCGCGCCGCATTCAGCGCACCCTGCGCCGCGCCGACCGAGCAGGTCGCGATGTTGATGCGCCCGCCGTCCAGCCCCTTCATCGCGATGCGGAAGCCCTCGCCTTCGCTGCCCAGCAGGTGGTCAGCCGGCACGCGCACGTTGTCGAACGCGATGGTGCGGGTGGGCTGGCTGTTCCAGCCCATCTTGTGCTCCTTCTTGCCGTAGCTGACGCCGGGCGCGTCGGCCGGCACCGCGAAGGCCGAGATGCCGCCCGCGCCGCCGCCGCCGGTGCGTGCCATCAGCACCAGCACGTCGGTCGAACCGGCGCCGCTGATGAAGGCCTTGCCGCCGTTGATGACGTACTCGCCGCCGTGCAGCTCGGCCCGCGTCTTGAGCGAGCCGGCGTCGGACCCGGCGCCCGGCTCCGTCAGGCAGTACGACGCGAGTTTGCGCCCGCTCGTCAGGTCGTCGCCCCAGGTCTTGCAGACGGCCTCGGTGCCCCAGGTGCCGAGCATCCAGGTCGCCATGTTGTGGATCGTGATGAAGGCCGTGGTCGACGGATCGACCGCGGCCATCTCCTCGAACACCAGCGTGGCGTCGAGCCGCGGCAACGCGAGGCCGCCGACGCGCTCGGGCGCGTAGAGCCCGCAGAAGCCGAGCTCGCCGGCCTTGGCGATCGCGTCCTTCGGGAAGAAGGCCTCGGCGTCCCAGCGCGCGGCGTTGGGTGCGAATTCGCTGGCGGCGAACTCGCGCGCCGTATCGGCAAAAGCGCGCTGCTCTTCGGAAAGTTCGAAGTCCATGCAGCCGGACTTACTTCAGCGAGATCGTCGTGTTGACGCCCTGGCTCACCGTGCTGTCGTCGAACCAGCGCGCCGTGACGGTCTTGGTCTGCGTGTAGAACATGATGACCTGCTTGCCGTACGGGCCGAGGTCGCCGAGCTTCGATGCACGCGAACCGGTGAACGAGAACATCGGCACCGGCACCGGGATCGGCACGTTGATGCCGATCTGGCCGACGTCGATCTCTTCCTGGAACTTGCGCGCCGCCGCACCCGACTGCGTGAAGATCGCGGTGCCGTTGCCGTTCGGGTTGGCATTGATGAGCTCGATCGCCTCGTCCATGGTGGCGGCGTTGGCCAGGCACAGCACGGGGCCGAAGATCTCCTGGTCGTAAATCGTCATGCCGGGCTTCACGTCGGCAAAGATCGTCGGGCCGACGAAGTTGCCGTTCTCGTAGCCGGGCACGGTCGGCTTGCGTCCGTCGAGCGCCAGCGTCGCGCCATCGGCCACACCGCGTTCGATCAGGCTGTTGACGCGGTCATGCGCAGCGCACGACACCAGCGGACCGACGTCGACGCCCTTGTCGGTGCCCGCGCCGATCTTCAGCGTCTTCGCCTTGGCCACCAGTTCGGGCACCCACTTCTGCGCATCGCCGACCAGCACCGCGACCGATACCGCCATGCAGCGCTGGCCCGCCGCGCCGAAGCCGGCACCGGCCAGCGCATTGAGCGTCTGCTCCTTGTTGGCGTCGGGCATCACGATCGCGTGGTTCTTCGCGCCCATCATGCATTGCACGCGCTTGCCGGTCGGGATCGCGCGGTTGTAGACATGGGTGCCGACCTTGGTCGAACCGACGAAGCTGATCGCCTTGATGTCCTTGTGATCGCAGATCGCGTTGACGACCGATTCGCCGCCGTGGACCACGTTGAGCACGCCGGGCGGGATGCCGGCTTCGAGTGCGAGCTCGCACAGCCGCATGGTGACCATCGGGTCCTGCTCGGACGGCTTGAGCACGAAGGTGTTGCCGGTGGCGATGGCCATCGGGAACATCCACAGCGGAATCATCGCGGGGAAGTTGAACGGCGTGATGCCGGCGCACACGCCCAGCGGCTGCAGCAGCGTGTACGTGTCGACGCCGTTGGCCACGTTGTTGGCCAGCTCGCCGAGCTGCAGGTTGCCGATGCCCGACGCATGCTCGACCACTTCGAGGCCGCGGAACACGTCGCCTTCGGCGTCCGGCAGCGTCTTGCCCTGCTCGGCCGTGAGGATCGCGGCCAGCTCGGCCATGTTCTCGCGGATCAGTTGCTGGTACTTCAGGAAGATGCGCGAGCGCGCGCCGATGGGCGTCTTCTTCCAGGTCTTGAAGGCTTCCTTGCCCGAGGCCACGGCGGCGTCGACCTCGGCCTGCGTCGCAAAAGGCACGCGGGCCAGCACTTCCTGCGTGGCCGGATTGACGACGTCGCGCCATTCGGTGGTCTTCGATTCGACGAACTTGCCGCCGATGAGCAGCTTGACGGTGGCGACCTGGGTGGTCGACTTGACTTTGGCGTCCATGGGTTTTGTCTCCTGTGTCTTGAAAAGCGGTACAGCGGTCGATCCTAGCTTTGCACTTTTGCGATAGCAATAGACAAATGTGCGCGTATGGTTTGCGAAAATGCAAGGCTCGACCGAGCACACGCCACTGGAGATTGCCGATGGACTGGGACAACCTGCGCTTCTTTCTGGAACTCGCGCGCTCCGGCACGCTGCAGGGCGCTGCCCGACGGCTCGAAGTCGACCACACCACGGTCGCGCGCCGCATCCAGGCGCTCGAAAAGCAGGTCGGCTCCGCGTTGTTCTCGCGCGAGGCCGGCGGCCATCGGCTGACCGAAGCGGGACGCCGGCTGCAGCCGCAGGTCGAGGCGATGGAAAGCGCTTTCCGCACGGTCGAGCGCACTGCGCCGGCCGCACAGGAAGGCCTTTCCGGCGTGGTGCGCATCGGCGTCACCGAAGGCTTCGGCACGGTGGTGCTGGCGCCGCAACTGGCGCGCTTCGCGCAGCAGCACCCCCGGCTCACGGTCGATCTGCTCGCGATGCCCCGGCTGGTGCATCTGTCGCGACGCGAGGCCGACATCGTGATCTCGCTGGCCCGGCCGGCCCGCGGGCCGGTGGTGGTCGTCAAGCTGGCCGACTACGCGCTGCGCCTTTATGCATCGGTCGACTACCTGAAAGCGCACCCACCCATCCGAAAGCCGGAAGACCTGCGTGGTCACGGCTTCATCAGTTACGTGGACGATCTGCTTTTCAGCAAGGAACTTCAGTTTCTGGACGGGTTGTACAAGCCCGACGCCTTCGCGCTGCGCAGCACCAGCATCCTGGCGCAGCACCGTGCGGTGGCGGCCGGCGCGGGCATCGCGGTGCTGCCTGCCTTCATCGCCGAGGCCGACACGCAACTGGAGCGCGTTCTGCCTTCGCACGCCAACTTCACGCGGACCTTCTGGATGTCGATGCCCGCCGAGACCAAGCATCTCGCACGCATGCAGACTGTCTGGAACTTTCTGAAGGAAACAGCCGAGTCACAGAAAGCGTGGCTCGACGGCACGGCAATCTGAAACGAAAGCCGGGTCGTGTGGCTTTCAGCCGTTGCGCGACCGGCAAGCTGCGCGAATGATCCGGCTGGTGGGGTTCGGCGCCATGTCGCGGAACAGCATCGGCTTTGGATCGTTTGCGTAATTCGTCGTGAGATGGGGAGCGCCCTGCCAGGTCGGCGCCATGTAGTAGGTCACGATGCGGTAGTCCGCGCGCCGTGCGCGGCAATCGAAGGCGACTTCGGACTCGTACGACCTGTACGGCACGCCTTCCCAGTTGGTGCGCAGCGTCGACCGATTGACACGCAAGTTCATCGTCTTCAGCGGACCATCGACGCCGAGCGCGACCGGATCGACCTGCACCGTATCGGCCGCGGCGTCGGTCGGATTGCCTGCCACCGTGAACCACTTGGCCTGCGTGGATGTCGGCGTCGACGCCTGTACAGGCGCCTGCACACATGCCAGCCAAACGACCATTGCTGTTCCTGCTGCGACCCAAAGCTTCACGCCCGATCCTCCGTCCGTATGAAATTTCATTACAGATTTTAGAAACTGTATCGAAGGTCGACCACGACGTGATGCCAAAGGGAGCGTAGGAAACCGCCTCAGGGCCAGGCCGGCTTGTGCCGACCGGGCGGCTCCGACGGCCGCGGCCAGTGGGCCGGCGTGCGGTCGAGGATGGCGCTGTGGCGCACCGCAAGCAGCGCACCGAAACCAGACGCCGATGCCTCGACCCAAGGCGAAGGGTCGGCCTTCGGCACGTCGAACCCGTCGTCCACGCGGCCGAGCGAGCGCAGCCATTGACCCGTCTGCGCCAGCGACACCTGCACGTGCCAGCTGCCGCCTTCGCGCTGCTGTCGGCGCAGTGCGACGGCGGCACCGAAGGCGATCAGGTAGCCGGTCGCCTCGTCGAGGATCTGCATCGGCAGCGGACGCGGTTTGATGTCGGAACCATGAGCGCCTGCCGCAGCGGCCTCACCTTCCGCTCGATTGAAGCCCATCGCCGTCTGCACCAGCGAATCGAAGCCGCGGCGACCCGCCCACGGGCCTTGCGTGCCATACGCCGTCAACGACACGCAGACGATGCCGGGCCGCTGCTGCGCGAGTTCCCCGGGACCGAAACCGAGCGCCGTGAGGCCGCCAGGCCGGTAGCCCTGCACGAACACATGCGCATCGCCGATGAGCCCACGCATCGTGGCCTGTCCATCGGCTGTGCACAGGTCGACGTGCGCCGACAGCTTGCCGCGGCTGGTGTCGGCGATCGCGTCGATGTTGGGCAGGTTCGGCGAATTGACGAGCAGCACGTCGGCACCGTAAGCAGCCAGTGCCTTGCCGCCGACCGGTCCGGCGAGGATGCGCGTCAGGTCGAGCACGCGCAGGCCGCTCAGCGGTCGCGCGTCCGAGGGCAGCGGCGGCAATGCCAGCGGCGGCGCGTCGCCGATGCGCTCGATCGTGAACAACGGCTGCGCCGCGATGGCCTGCCCTTGCGGAGTGGCGTCCCAATCCGAAAAGCTGCGCAGCGCGGTGGCGACCAGCTTGCGCTCGGCCGCTGCGGTTTCGAAATCGACCGCGCGCCAGCCGAGCATGGCCTGCTCGGCGTCGCTGCGCTGCGCAGTCGCCGGGTCGAGCCCGAGCAGCCGCAATGCGCCCTCTCGGTGATGCTTGAAATTCGCATGAATGCGCACGTAGCCATCGGCGCAGCGGTAGAGGCCCGAGAACGCGTCCCAGAGGTCCGGCACCTGGCCGTCGAGGCTGAACCAGCCGGTGCATTCGATGGCCGCATGCAGCATGTCGACGCTCACCGTCTGGCGCGCGGTGCCGCGCTGGTGGCCCATCTCGCAGGCAGCCAGCGCCGCCGCGGCGATGGTGCTCTGCGCCGCCGTGCCGACCGCGAAGGACGATGGCAGCACCGGGTCGGCGCCGGTGAGTTGCGCGAAGCCAAGGGCTTCTTCGGGCAAACCCGCCTGCAGCCAGAGGCTGCGCAGGGCTTCGTTGGCATTCGGGGCGCTCATCGGCGGCTCTCTTTCGTGGATGACGCTGCTACTGCAGCTCGAAACCCTGCTCGCGCACGGCCTGCGAGTCCAGCCCGATCTGCACGTTGAAACGGCCCGGCTCCGCCACCTGTTGCAGCTGGGCATTGAAGAACTTCAGCTTGTCCTCGCCGATCGGGAAGCGCAGCACGCGCTCTTCGCCGGGCTGCAGCATGACCTTGCGGAAATCCTTCAGTTCCTTGACCGGACGGACCACCGAAGCGGCCACGTCCTGGATGTAGAGCTGCACCACGGTTTCGCCCGCGCGCTGGCCCACGTTCTTCACGGTCACGGCCGCCTCGACGCTGCCGCCGCGTGCCATCGTGCGGCTCGACAGCACCACGTCGGACAGCGCGAACTCGGTGTAGCTCAGGCCATAGCCGAAGGGGTACAGCGGGCCGGTGACTTCCTCGAAGTACTGCGAGGTGTAGTTGCCGGGCTTGCCTTCGGTGAAGGGCCGGCCGAGACGCGCATGGTTGTAGTAGGTCGGGATCTGGCCGACCGAGCGCGGGAACGAGATCGGCAGCTTGCCCGAAGGGTTGTAGTCGCCGAAGAGCACGTCGCCGATCGCGTTGCCGCCTTCGGTGCCGGTGTACCAGGTCTCGAGGATCGCATCGGCCTCTTTCTGCTCGCGCTGCAGCGCCAGCGGCCGGCCGTTCATCAGCACCAGCACCAGCGGCTTGCCTGTCGCCTTGAGCGCAGTGATGAGGTCGCGCTGGCTCTGCGGCAGGTCGAGGCTGGTTCGGCTCGACGCCTCGTGCGACATGCCACGCGCCTCGCCCACTGCGGCAACGATCACGTCGGCGCGCGATGCGGCCTTGACCGCCTCCGAGATCATCTCGGCCGGCGTGCGCTTGTCCTGCGTGACCTCTGGCGCATCCCAGTTCAGGAAGTTCAGGTACTTGACGATGCCTTCGTCGTTGGTGATGTTGGCGCCGCGCGCGTAGATCACGCGGCCGGTCTTGCCGACCGCGGCGTCCAGGCCCGCGCGAAGCGTGACCGAACTCTTGTCGTAGCCCGCCGCCGACCAGCTGCCCAGCATGTCGATCGGCGCATCGGCCAGCGGCCCGACCAAAGCGATGGTGGCCGACTTCGACAGCGGCAGCGTGCCGTTGCGGTTCTCGAGCAGCACCATCGACTTGCGCGCGACGTCGCGTGCCGCCGGGCGATCGAGCCGGCTCTGGGCGTTGAGGTCCGGCGGATCGTCCGCGGCGACGCCGATGCGCAGGTACGGGTCCTTGAACAGGCCCATGTCGTACTTGGCGCCGAGCACCTCGCGCACCGCGTTGTCGATGTCCTGCATGCTGACCTCGCCCGACTGCACCAGACCCGGCAGCTCATTCAGGTAGACCGAGTCGGCCATGCTGAGGTCGATGCCGTTCTTGATCGCGAGCTTGGCGGCCTCGCGCTCGTCCTTGGCCACGCCATGGCGGATCAGTTCGATGATGGCGCCATGGTCGCTCACGGCCACGCCCTTGAAGCCCCAGTCCTTGCGCAGCAGGTCCTGCATCAGCCAGGTGTTGGAGGTGGCGGGCACGCCGTTGATGGAGTTCAGCGCGACCATCACGCCGCCTGCGCCCGCATCGATCGCGGCCTTGTACGGCGGCAGGTAGTCCTGGTACATCCGCATCGGACTCATGTCGACGATGTTGTAGTCACGCCCGCCTTCGACCGCGCCGTACAGCGCGAAGTGCTTCACGGCCGCCATGATGTGGTTGGCCGGCACCGGCAGCGTGCCCTGAAAGCCCTTGACGGCCGCCCTCGCGATCTGCGACACGAGGTACGGATCTTCGCCGAAGCCTTCGGACATGCGCCCCCAGCGGGGATCGCGTGAGATGTCGACCATCGGCGCGAAGGTCATGTCGACCGAATCCGCAGCGGCCTCGCGGGCCGCGGTGCGCGCCATGACGTCGACCGTCGCCATGTCCCAGCTCGATGCAAGCCCGAGGCCGATCGGGAAGGTCGTGCGGTGGCCGTGGATCACGTCGTAGGCGAAGAACATCGGGATCTTCAGCCGGCCCTTCATGGCCGCGTCCTGCAGCCGCCGGTTGTCGGGCCGGTTCACCGAATTGAAGGTACCGCCGACGCGGCCGGCCGCGATCTCCTCGGCCAGTTGTGCGATCGGCATTTCAGGGCCGATGCTGATGAGCCGGAGCTGGCCGATCTTCTCGTTCAACGTCATCTTGCCAAG
>JAZKDL010000121.1:0-1573 GCA_040387575.1 Pseudomonadota bacterium | reverse complement strand
AGGTTCAGCACCTGCGCCTGCACCGACACGTCGAGCGCGCTCACCGGCTCGTCGGCGACGATCAGCTTGGGCCGCGTGATCAGCGCGCGCGCGATGGCGATGCGCTGGCGCTGGCCGCCGGAAAATTCGTGCGGGTACTTGTCGAGGTCGGTGGTGCGCAGGCCGACCGCCGAGAGCGACTCGGACGCGCGCGCGCGTTGCTCGGCGCGGCTCGTTTCGGCCAGCGCCTCGAGCGGCTCGGCGACGATGCGGGCCACGGTCTGGCGCGGGTCGAGCGAGCCGTACGGGTCCTGAAACACCATCTGCAGATCGCGCCGCGCGGCACGCAAGTCTTCGCGCGACAGCTTGTGCAGGTCGCGGCCTTGCAGCTTCACGCTGCCCGAGGTCGGTTTGTCCAGCGCCATCACGAGCCTGGCGATGGTCGACTTGCCCGACCCCGATTCGCCGACGATGCCCATGCTCCGGCCGGGCTGCACGCTGAAGCTCACGCCGTTCAGTGCCTTCACCTGAGCGGGCGGCGAGAACAGCTTTTCGCGCGGCAGGTCGTAGTGGCGCACGAGGTCGGTGACTTCGAGCAGCGGTGCGGCGGCGGCCGCCGTGGTGTTGCTTGCTGCGCTCATTTGGACACCTCCGCCCCATGGGCTGCGGTACGAGCTTGATTGGGGTGGCCCGGCACTGCGCTCATGCTGCAATGCCCTCCGCTTCGATTTCGCCCAGGCGGATGCAGCGCACTTCATGGTCGTGCGGCAACTGCGTCGCGGGCGGCCGCGTCACGTGGCAGGCCTCGATGGTGTACTGGCAGCGGCCCGCGAACGGGCAGCCGGGTGGCATGTCGACCAGTTCGGGCACGCTGCCGCGGATGGTCGCGAGCCGCACGCCACGTGGCGCGCCGAGTGCAGGCCGGGCCGCGAACAGGCCTTGGGTGTACGGGTGTGCGCGTTCCGCGAAGACCGCGGCGGTCGGGCCGTTCTCGACCACGCTGCCGCCGTACATCACGAGCATCTTCGACACGCTCTGCGCGATCACGCCCAAGTCGTGCGAGATCAGGATCAGCGCCATGCCGCGCTCGGCGACCAGGCTCTGGATCAGGTCGAGGATCTGTTTCTGGATCGTCACGTCGAGCGCGGTCGTCGGCTCGTCGGCGATCAGCAGGTCGGGGCTGCAGGCGAGCGCCATCGCGATGCCGATGCGCTGGCGCTGGCCGCCGGAGAACTGGTGCGGATATGCGTCGAGGCGCGATGCGGGGTCGGGAATGCCGACGCGCTCCAGCAGCGCCAGCACTTCCTTGCGCGCCGCCGCGCCGGTGAGCCCGCGATGCAGGCGCAGCGGCTCGCCGATCTGGCGCGAAATGGTGTGCACCGGGTTCAGCGCCGTCATCGGCTCCTGGAAGATCATCCCGATGCGGTTGCCGCGGATCTTGCACATCTCGCGTTCGTTCAGGCCGACCAATTCCTGGCCAGCGAAGCGGATGCTGCCGGTGACCTTGGCGCTCGATGGCAGCAGGCCCATCAGCGATTGCACGGTGATCGACTTGCCGCAGCCGGACTCGCCGACGATGCCCAGCGTTTCGCCG
>JAZKDL010000120.1:0-1891 GCA_040387575.1 Pseudomonadota bacterium | reverse complement strand
TCTTTCTCGGCGCCTACACCAGCGAGAGCCTGGGCGACTACTGCGCCGGCCCGAATCACGTGCTGCCGACCAGCGGCACGGCGCGCTTCTCGAGCCCGCTGGGCGTCTACGATTTTCAGAAGCGCTCCAGCCTGATCGAGGTGAGTGCCGCGGGCGCGCAGGTCCTCGGGCCGATCGCCGTCACGCTGGCCGAAGGCGAGGGCTTGCAGGCGCATGCCGAAGCGGCGCGGATGAGGCTCGAATGAATTCGCGGGCGGCTCGCTGGCTGTGCGCGATGGTGTGCATCGCAGGCGCCGCGAGTGCGCAGGCGATGAGCATTCGCGAACTCCGAACGCTCGAAGCCAATGAAAAAGAGGGCAAGCTGTTCGCCAACTACTACCTCGTCGGCGTGATGGAGGGCCTGCGCGAAGCCAACGAAGGCGCGGCGCGCGCCGGCCAGAAGCCGGGCTTCTGCGTGGAGGGCCGCAAGCTCGAACCCGCGATGGCGCGCACGCTCTACCAGACCGAACTTTCGCGCAACGCCGATAACTACGAGGCCGACATGCCGGTGCAACTCGTGCTGTCGTCCGCGCTGCAGACCAGCTACCGCTGTACCCACTGAATGACCAATTCGACTCCCGCCCCTTCCGCCCTCGGCCGCATCCGCGCCGACGTGCAATCGATGCATGCCTATGCCGTGCAGGACGCCACCGGCATGCGCAAGCTCGATGCCATGGAGAACCCCTACGGCCTGCCACCTGCGCTGCAGCAGGCGCTCGGCCAGCGTCTGGGTGCGCTCGCGCTGAACCGCTATCCCGGCGACCGTGGCAACGATCTCAAGCAGGCGCTGGCCCGTTATGCGCAGTTGCCCGAAGGCTTCGAGTTGATGCTCGGCAATGGCTCCGACGAACTGATCTCGCTGCTCACCATGGCCTGCGACCTGCCGGGCGCGACCATCCTGGCCCCGCTGCCCGGTTTCGTGATGTACGCGATGTGCGCGCAATTGCAAGGGCTGAAGTTCGTGGGCGTGCCGCTCACCGCCGACTTCGAGCTCGACGGCCCGGCCATGCTCGCCGCCATCGCGGCCGAGAAGCCATCGATCGTCTATCTCGCATATCCGAACAATCCGACCGCCAACCTCTGGGACGACGCCGTCATCGAGCGGATCGTCGAAGCCCAGGGCGCGCAGGGCGGCCTGGTCGTGATCGACGAGGCGTATCAGCCGTTCGCCTCGAAGAGCTACATCGATCGCGTGGCGCGCCACAGCCATGTGCTGTTGATGCGCACGCTGAGCAAGTTCGGTCTGGCCGGCGTGCGACTCGGCTACATGATGGGCCCGGCTGCGCTGATCCACGAGATCGACAAAGTGCGCCCGCCCTACAACATCAGCGTGCTCAACTGCGAGTGCGCGCTGTTCGCGCTGGAGCACGTTGACGTGTTCGCCGCTCAGGCCGAGGAGATCCGCGCGCAACGCGAGGTGCTGGCTGCCGGTCTGGCCCGTCTGCCCGGCGTGAAGCAATGGCGCAGCGAAGCCAACATGATCCTGATCCGCGTGCCCGATGCGGCCCGGACGTTCGAGGGCATGAAAGCCCGGGGTGTGCTGATCAAGAACGTTTCTAAAATGCATCCCTTGCTCGCCAATTGCCTGCGCCTGACCGTCGGAACGGCCGACGACAACGCGCAGATGCTCGCGGCACTCGAACAATCCCTATGAACATTCCAGTGGCCCCTGAAGCCGTCGCGGCGACCGGCGACCGCGTCGCCGAGGTTTCGCGCAACACCGCGGAAACCCGGATCACCGTCAAGATCAACCTCGACGGCACCGGCAAGTCGAAGCTGTCGACCGGCATCGGCTTTTTCGACCACATGCTCGACCAGATCGCGCGCCACGGCCTGATCGACCTCGACATCG
>JAZKDL010000119.1:0-1588 GCA_040387575.1 Pseudomonadota bacterium | reverse complement strand
TGGCCATCGGCCTGCTGGTGGACGACGCCATCGTGGTGGTCGAGAACGTCGAGCGCGTGATGAGCGAGGAAGGCCTGTCGCCCAAGGAGGCGACCAAGAAGTCGATGGCCGAAATCACGCCAGCGCTGGTCGGCATCGCGATGGTGCTCTCTGCGGTGTTCATTCCGATGGCCTTCTTCGGCGGTTCGACCGGCGTGATCTACCGCCAGTTCTCCATCACGATCGTCTCGGCGATGGTGCTGTCGGTGCTGGTGGCGCTGACGCTCACGCCCGCGCTGTGCGCGACGATCCTGAAGCCGGTCGCCAAGGGCGCGCATTCGCCGCACGGCGCGCCGCGCCGCGGGCCGCTCGGCTATGTCGACCGCTTCTTCGCCGGTTTCAACCGTGGCTTCGACCGCAGCGCCGACCGCTACCAGGGCATCGTCGGCGGCATCCTGCGGCGCGGCAAGCGCAGCCTGCTCGTGTACCTGGCGATCTGCGTGGCGATGGCGGTCATGTTCATGCGCCTGCCGACCTCGTTCCTGCCGGATGAGGACCAGGGCTTCGTGCAGGTGCAGATCACGCTGCCGCCGGCGTCGTCGAACGCACGCCTGCAACCGGTGATCCAGCAGGTGCAGGAGTACTTCCTGAAGCAGCCGGAAGTCGTGACGATCAACGTGATCACCGGCCAGAACGGCGACCAGAGCTCGGCGCGCGCCTTCGTGAAGCTCAAGGACTGGAGCGAGCGCAAGGGCGCGGAGCACAGCGCAGGCGCCGTTGCGCGCCGCGGCAGCAAGGACTTGTCATCGATCCGCGACGCGCGCGTTTTCGTGGTGCTGCCGCCGGCGGTGCGCGGGCTCGGCGCCAACGCGGGCTTCAACTTCTTCCTGAAGGACCTGAACGCGCTCGGCCACGACGCGCTTCTGAAGGCGCGCGACCAGGCGGTGCAGCTGTTGAACGCGCGGCCCGAACTCGCCAACGTGCGCAGCAACAACCTGGAGGACACGCCGGAGTTCGCGGTCGACATCGACGACGCCAAGGCCGGCGCGCTGAGCCTCGCGACCACGGCCATCGACAGCACGCTGTCGACCGCGATGGGCGGCACCTACGTGAACGACTTCCTGAACAAGGGCCGGGTGAAGCGCGTGTACATGCAGGGCGACACCGACTTCCGCATGCTGCCGAGCGACGTCGACCGCTGGAGCGTGCGCAACACGCTGGGCCAGATGGTGCCCTTCGCGGCCTTCTCCAGCACCCGCTGGACCTACGGCTCGCCGCAGCTGATCCGCTACAACGGCAGCCCGGCCTACGAGTTCGTGGGCGACGCCGCGCCGGGCGTGAGCTCGGGCGTGGCGATGCTGGCGGTCGAGGACGTGATGAAGCAGATGCCGCCCGGCATCGGCTACGAGTTCTCGGGCGCGTCCTACCAGGAACGGCTGTCGGGTTCGCAGGCGCCGATGCTCTACGCGATCTCGATCCTGTTCGTGTTCCTCTGCCTGGCCGCGCTGTACGAGAGCTGGTCGGTGCCCTTCTCGGTCATTCTGGTGGTGCCGCTGGGCGTGGTCGGCGCGTTGCTCTTCACCGGGCTGCGCGGGCTGAACAACGACGT
>JAZKDL010000118.1:17524-20256 GCA_040387575.1 Pseudomonadota bacterium | reverse complement strand
CAACAGCGTGAACGCGGGCACCGGAACGGTCGCGCTGTCGGCCACCGGCGGCGCGGTCAACGAGAACACGGCGGCGCTCGCGCCCGAAGGCACGGCGCCGATCGTGACGGCCGGCAAGCTGGCCGTGACCGCGCTCAACACCTCGAGCCTGGCGAACGCCAACGCGGTCGGCGTGCTGGCCGCGACCATCACCGGCCCGAACCGCGACCTGACCTTCGTCGGGCGCGACGGCGTGGCGGTGCAGGCGGTGACCGATCTCTCGGGCAAGACGACCACCGGCATCAACGCGACCGGCAACGTCTGGCTGCAGGCCAACAATGGCGCGATCACGCAGACCGAGAAGATCGCCGCGTCGGCGCTGGCCGCCAAAGCCACCGGCAACGTCGAACTGGCGCTGGCCGCGGGCACGAACAACGTCGGCAGCTTCGCCGCGTCGAGCGCGACCGGCACGGTGAACCTGCTGAACGGCGCAGCGCTGACGGTCGACAGCGTGGGCACGACGGCCGCGGCGGCAACGCTCGGCGGTCCGCTGGTCGGCGTGACGACCGCCAACCGCGACGTGACGCTGCGCACCAACTTCGGCGGCATCGGCCTGGTGAAACCGGTGAACGCCGGCACGGCCACCGTGAGCCTGGAAAGCGCAGCCGGCGTCGGCCAGACCGACGGCACGGTGACGGCCGGCGCGCTGCGCGTGCTCGCCAACGGCGCGGTCGACATGCAGAACGCGAACAACCAGGTCGGCACGCTGGCGGTGGCGACCAACCGCGAGCTGGCCTTCCGCAATGCGGGCGCACTGACCGTCGGCAGCGTGGCCGTCGCGCTCGGCGGCAACCCGTCGACCACCAGCGGTACGGCGACCGGCAACGGCGAGCAGTACATCCGCACCGGCGGCGCGTTGACGCTCGCGCAGAACGTGGCCGCGGGCACCGGCACGGTCAGTATCGACAGCGCGAGCACGGTCACGCAGACCGGCGGCGCGATCACCGGCGCTGCGCTGCGCACCATCGCCGGCGGCAACGTCGATCTGCAGCAGGCCGGCAACAACGTCGCGACCTTTGCCGCGCAGAACAGCGCGGGCAGCGTGGCGTTCCGCAACGCGACGGCGCTGAACGTCGGCACGGTAACCGGCACGATCGGATCCAGCGGCCTGACGACCACCGGCGTCGACACCGCGGCCGGCAACGGCGAGCAGTACGTCCGCGCCGATGGCACCATCACGCTCCAGCAGAAGCTCGCGGCCGGCACCGCCACCGTGAGCCTGGACAGCGCCGGAGCGATCGCGCAGACCGGCGGCAACGTTTCGGCCGGCGCGCTGCGGGCGGTAGCGGGCGGCAACGTCGACCTGCAACAGGCGGCCAACAGCATCGGCACCTTCGCGGCGCAGAGCACGGCGGGCGGCGTGGCGCTGCGCAACAGCGGCGCGCTGACCGTCGGCGCGGTGACCGGCACGCTCGGCAGCAATCCGCTCGCGACCTCCGGCGTGAACACGGCGGCGGGCAACGGAGAGCAGTACATCCGCACCGGCGGCGCGCTGACCCTGGCCGACAACCTGGCGGCCGGCAATGCGGTGGTGAGCCTCGACAGCGCGAGCACGATCACGCAGACCGGCGGCGCGGTGACCGCTGGCGCGCTGCGCACGATCTCTGGCGGCAGCGTCGAGATGCTGCAGGCCGGCAACAACGTCGCGACCTTCGCGGCGCAGGCGGCGGGCGGCAGCGTGGCGTTTGCGAACGCAGGCGCGTTGACGGTCGGCAGCGTCACCGGCACGCTGGGCAGCAGCGCGATGACGACGACCGGCGTCGACACCGCGGCCGGCAACGGCGACCAGCGCATCCGCAGCGGCGGCGCGCTGACGTTGGCACAGAACGTCAGCGCGGGCAGTGGCACGGTCGGCCTCGAATCGGGCGCCGGCATCACGCAGTCGAGCATCCCGCAGTCCGCCGGAACGCTCAACGCGGGCGCGCTGTACGTGACGGCCGGCGGCGATGTCGACCTGCAGCAGACGTCGAACGACGTTGGCCGGCTGGCCGGCAACATCGCACGCGGCGGCTTCACCTACCGCAACGCCGGTTCATTGACCATCGCGTCGGTCGGACCGGTCAGCGGCCTGCAGGCCGACGGGCCGATCTCGGTGCGCACCGGCGCCAACCTGACGCTCGAAGCGCCGGTGGTCGGGCGTAGCAGCGAGAACAACGCGGTGGTGCTGGCAGCGACCAACGTGTTCCAGAACAACGCGGGCGCGAATGGCGTCAGCGCGCCTTCCGGCCGCTGGCTGATCTATGACGACAACCCGTTCCTGGACCTGAGCCGCCTGGGCGGGCTCGGCTACGGCTTCATCAAGACCGCCGTGACCTACGACGCCTACCCGCCGGGCGCCGTGCGGGAAGCCGGCAACGGCTACCTGACGACGGTGCGTCCGCCGCTGCCCGAGCAGTTCGCACGGCAGCCGGGCGGCGACGCGGAGATCAACACCTCCGGCAACGTCACCGCCAACAGCGCGCTGGAGGCCAGCCTGAGCGCTGCCAACACGCCCGTCGCGAACAACGTGCGGATCGACAGCGCGATGAACGCGCCGCGCAAGGCTGGCGACGGCAACGCACAGCTCGTCGTGCCGCTGCTGATCGACGTGTCGCCCGGCCAGCGCTTTGCCGCGGACCTGCGCGCCTTCGTCGGCGGCGCGGAAGTCGAGACGCTGCAGTTGTCCGACGGCAGCGCCCTGCCCGCCTGGCTCA
>JAZKDL010000118.1:7932-17514 GCA_040387575.1 Pseudomonadota bacterium | reverse complement strand
GCAGGCGGCGGTCGTCACCTTTTTCCTGGCCCCGTTCTTCGGCCTGGTGCCGGCGGACTTCAAGGGGCCGTTGCGGGTTCGGCTGGTGCTGCGCGGCACGACGCCGAAGGACCGGCGGACCGTGGACGTGCAGTTCGCGATGAAGTGAAGCGTGCGCGCCGCCGCGCTTCACTCGCCTTCGCTAGGCCTGCAGCACGGTGTTGGTCGCGGTCGACGGGACCGTGGTGCCGTCCATGTACAGGGTCAGTGTCTGCGACACGTGCAGCCCGCTGAAGCCGGACAGGTAGGTCTCCTGGTAGGTGGTCTCGCCATGCACGGTCCGCTGGCTGTAGATGGGCGGCGCGGTGTCGACTGCGCCCACCCGCAAGGTCACGGTGTAGCTCGGGTCATTGGGGTTGAACGGCAGCGTTCCCGTGAGCGTGCCGGTCTTTTCGTCGAACGAAAGCCATTGCGGCATCAGCGGCGTGTCGTCGAACATCTGCGCCCACAACGGGACTTCCACCCGATCGATGTAGTAATGCAGCGTGTTGTTCGGCGCCGTCGTGTCGGGGTCGATGAACATGTCGGCGGGAATGTGGAAGTTCACCTGTGCAGCGCCGGGCGTGACGTGAACTTCGTAATGCGTGCCGACGACCGGCGCCTCGTTGACGTCCTGCACGGCCAGCGCAACCGTCTGTGTGACGGTGCGGCCCGTTGGATCGGTCGCAAGCACGTCGAAAGCGTAGTCCGATTTCGCCTCGAAATCGGCAGGCGCCAGCAGGGTCACGATGCCAGTTTGCGCATCGATATGAAAAGCACCTGCGTCGGCACCCGACAGGCTGTACGCGACCGCGCCGGGGCCGGTGTACGTGGCATGCGCGGTGTAGACGGCGGTCGAGATATCGCTGTTCTCGGCGACCTGGCCGATCGATGCACTGACGTCGAAGCTCGGCGCCGGCACCGTCGTCGGCATCGAGGTCCCGCTTGTTTCGACGATGTCCCTGACCTCCACGCCGACGGACTGATGAACGTGGTTTCCGGCTGCGTCGGTGGCGACGACATCGAAGGCGTAGAGCGGCTTCGTCTCATAGTCCGCCTGCGAGAGCAATGTGACTGCGCCGGTGTTGGGGTCGATATGGAATGCGGCGGCATCCTTGCCTGCCAGGCTGTACACGACGTCGCCCTGTTCCGTGCTCGTTGCGTGCGCGATGTAGATCACATCCGACGTCGCGCCGTTCTCGGCGATCTTGAGCTGGACCCCATTGGCTGCGAATGCCAGTTCCGGCAGCTTGGTGCCTGCGTCGTTCTTGCCCGTTTCCGGGGCGTCCAGCGCGTGGAGTGCGACGGGCTGGCCGACGAGGTTGCCGGCTGCATCGGTGGCATTGACATTGGTCGCAGAGGCTTCGGTCGTCTGCGTGGCTTGCGGCGCGGCGGTGGCGGACGGGACGGCGGTGCTTGCGGGACTGTTGTTGTTGCTGGCCGAGTTGTGTGAATTGACGGCACCGACGCCCGCGGTCGCCAGACTGAGCGCGCCCCAGGGCGTGGCGGCGGCTGCGCTTCCGGCGGTCGATGCCGCACCCGAGGCCATGCCGGCATCGGCGACCAGCGCATCGGATACAGGGGGCATGTCGGCCACGCCGGCCATATCGGCTTGCGCCACCACGATGTCACGGGTCGCATCCCCGACGTCGGAGGTGTCGGGACGGTTCAGCGTATCGGCAACTTGCTGGCCTGGCTGCAGATCGTCGGACAGATCGCTGTCGTCGACGACGCGTTGCACGAAGCGAGCGGCGGAGGCGGAACCAAGCCGAGGTGTTCCCTCTCGAGGCTGCACGCTGGGTGCCGCTGACACAGGGGAAGCGAGGCGGATCGGGGCAGAATTCATGGGAGCGTCCTTCCGGAAAAAGGGCGATGAGCAAGACTTTGCGTGTTGCCGCCCGGGTTGGCCAACGTGCGTCGGCAAGATGAAAAAATCATCTTATTTGCCGTCATCAAGGGCCGGAATCGGAAGGAGCGAAAGCTTTAATCGGGCGACCCGCTGGCAGAAACCTGTCATTCGACGCGGCAAATCGGCGTTTGGAATACACGGAAGAAGCCGCAGCGCAATGCGTCTGCACAAGCCGCCATAGAACGGACTGCCTACATCGGAAAAGAAGAAAGCCCGCCGCAGCCGTGGCCGTGGCGGGCCTGGATTCATCAGAACGTGTGGCGCAGGCCCAGTTCGTAGCCCGACACGTTGCTGCCGGCGCCGATGGTCGGGCTGGCAAGCGACGACGACGACACGGCCAGGCCGCGGTTGGCTGCACGGTCGTTGTTCACACGGGCGATCGTGCCGTACAGCGCGGTGCGCTTCGACAGGTTATGCACATAGCCCAGCGCCAGCTTGCTGGAGTCGGCGTCGTTGATGTCCTTGCGCTTGAAGATGCTGTAGGCCGCGCGGATCACGCCGACGCCCACCGGCGCGGTGGCGCTCACTTCGAACATCTCGACCTTGCGGCCGTTGCCGCGTTCCGTGGCGTAGCTGAGCATCGGCTTGATCACGCCGAAGTTGTACGAGGCGCCGACGTTGGTCGCCTTGTAGTCGATGCCCGCTGCAGTGGTGCCGCCGCGGACTTCACCCTGGGCCAGGGCCACGTCCAGCGGACCCGCCGCATAGCCGATGCGTGCACCGAGCGCGTCACGCAGCGACTCGTTCGCCACGCCCGACACCTGTTCGCCGAAAGCGTATTGCACCTGGCCATAGAAGCCGCCGAGGTTGGCGGGCAGCAGGTAGCTGACGCTGTTGCTGGCGCGCTTCGGGGCGCTTCCTTCCGGCGTGCCGGCGGCCGAGGTCGCGCTGCCGACCAGGTTCGAGGCACCGATGCCGCCCACGCCGGCGTCGCCGAAAGCGTCGAACGTTTCAATGTTCAGGTACGTCGGCACCTTGTCGCGGCCGATGCGCACTTCGCCGTAGGCGCCCGACAGGCTGACGGTCGAACGGCGGTCGAACAGCGTCGTGGTACCGGTGTCCGCGCCCACGCTGCCTTCGAGCCAGAAGCCGGCCGCCAGGCCGCCGCCGAGGTCTTCAACGCCGCGAAAGCCGATGCGGCTGCTGGCCAGACCGCCGCTGGACAGGCCGGTGGTGTTGCTGCCGCGAGCGGAGATGTGGGCGATGGAGGTGTCCAGCACGCCGAAGACCGTGACGCTGGATTGAGCGCAGGCGCCTGCAGCAGCAGTCAGTGCGGCGAGGGCGACGAGGGTGTTTTTCATGGAAGCGATTTCTCTAAAAGTGGCAAATCACCGAGAGCGGGCGTTGCGCCCTTGCACTTCGGTCAGCTTCCCGTCAGGGACGAGCTGTAGCCAATTAGAGAAACCTTCTGTGACAGTACGGGTAAACCCGCGTCTGCTCGGGGAAATGCCCTGAAATTGCCGGGACTGTCACATGGCGCGGTTACCCGCGTCGCACGCGCGCGAGCAGCGGCGTCATCAAGCCGCCATCAAGCCGCCATCGCGCAGCCGGCTCACCACTTGCCGCCAGCAGGCTGCTTCGCGCGCATTGCGGCCGTCAGCATCTCGATCGCGTCGGGCCGTTTGCCCTGCTGCGCAAAGCTGAGTGCGGTCATTCCCAGTTCGTTCTTCATCAGCGGATCGGCGCCTTCCTCGATCAGCAATTTCACGCTTTCGGACGAGCCGTACATCGCGGCCATCATCAGCGGCGTGGTGCCATTGGGCGACTGCGCGTCGATGAAGGCGTACTTGTCGAGCAGCGTCTTCATGATGCTCAGCTGACCGCTGCTGGCCGCGTAGTGCAGCGGCGTCCAGCCGGGTTTGTTGACTGCGGCGTCTCGTGTCAGCAGCTTGTCGACCAGGTCCGATTGACCCTTGATCGCGGCCAGCATCAGCGGACTTTCGTCGCTGGCATTGCGTGCGTTGACGTCGGTCTGCGGCGACGACAGCAACACGTCGATCACCTTCGGCGACGGCTCGCGCAGCGCGATCAGCAAGCCCGTCTGACCGCGCTCGTCGCGCGTGTTGGGGTCGAAGCCACGGTTCAGCAGGTTGCGTATGGCGCCTGGATTGTCGGCATGCACGGCACGGAAATAGTCTTCGAACGAGCCGGCGTGCGCCGACAGCGTGGTGGACAAGGCGGCCGCGAGCGCGGCCAGGCAAAGCAGTTTCTTCATGGCGATTTCAGGTTGTCACGCCGTCGAACAGCGTCTCGAAATTCCGGCTGGTGGCTTCGGCCACCGCCTCGACAGACATCTGCCGCAACTGCGCAATCTGCTGTGCGACCAGTGGCACGTACGACGGATTGTTGGTCTTGCCGCGGTAGGGCACGGGCGCGAGATAAGGGCTGTCGGTCTCGATCAGCATGCGGTCGAGCGGCACGAAGGCGGCGACGTCGCGCAGGTCCTGCGCCTTCTTGAAGGTCAGGATGCCGGAGAACGAAATGTAGAAACCGAGGTCGAGCGCGGCACGCGCCACCTCGGCCGTTTCGGTGAAGCAGTGGAAAACACCGCCGGCCGATCCGGCCGAGGCGTCCTCGCCCTCCTCTTTCAGGATCGCGAGCGTGTCGGCCGAGGCTTCGCGCGTGTGGATCACCAGCGGCTTGCGGGTTTGCTGCGCCGCGCGGATGTGGATGCGGAAGCGATCGCGCTGCCATTCCATGTCGGCAATGGTCCGGCCGCCCTTGCGTTCGGCCATCTGGTAGTAATCGAGGCCGGTCTCGCCGATCGCGACCACCTTGGGCAAGGCTGCGCGGCGCAACAGGTCGTCCAGGCTGGGCTCGATGATGTCTTCCTCATCCGGATGCACGCCGACGCTGGCCCAGAAGTTGTCGTACTGCGCGGCCAGCGACTGCACCGCATCGAACTCCTCGAGCTTGGTGCAGATGCACAAGGCGCGGTCGACCTTTGCGGCGGCCATGGCGGCACGGATCTGCGGCATCTCTGCGACGAGTTCGGGGAAAGTCAGATGGCAGTGGGAGTCTGTGAACATGGCGATATCGATTGCGGTGGCCGCTCCGTCACGGGTGCAGGAGCGTATTGGAACGGGCTGGGAGCGGTCAGCGCGCAGGCGCGGCTGGTTTCAGATGGTCTGGGTCGGGCGGTCCGAGCCGGACAGCCCGATCAGCGCCTCCTCGATCCGCGCCTTCAACTGGCGTGATTTGTCGTCCGAAGGAAAGCGCACACCGACACCCGGCGCACGATTGCCCGCGGCGCGCGCCGGTGTGATCCACGCCACCTTGCCGGCGACCGGGTAGCGCTGCGGATCGTCGGGTAGCGTGAGCAGCACGTAGACGTCGTCGCCGAGCCGGTAGGTGCGCGAGGTCGGAACGAAGACGCCGCCGTCGGCAAACAGCGGAATGTACGCCGCGTACAGCGCGCCCCGCTCCCTGATCGCAAGCTGGATCACGGTGGGGCGTGGTGCGCCAGGCGCATCGGTGCGGGTCATGGGCGGCGGCCGGACACGCGCAGCGCCGTGCGCGCTTCGCTCGCAAGCGCTTCGAGCATCAGCCCTGTGTTGAACGGGTGCTCGGCCGTGCGCGCCGCCTGGGCGAGCGACTTCGACCAGCGCGCCAACGCCAGGCTCGACGGCACCGCCGGCAGATCCGCGGGTTCGAAAAAGCGCGGTGCGGCGCCGTGGCCGATGGCCATCAGGTCGTGGCAGATCTTCTGCAGCGCGTCGATGGCTTGTGCGGGCGCGTGGTCCGACAGCGCACTGACCTCACCGCGCGACATTGCCTTGGGCAGCAGCGACCAGGCCTTCGGCGACTGGCCGTTGTTGGCGAGGCGCAGCGCATCGCTCGGCCGGCCGCCCGCGGCGCGCAGCAGCGCGGGCGCGTCGGCGGCTGCAACCCCTTGCGCGATCAGCCATTCGGTTGCCTGCGTGGTTTCGGGCCAGGTCAGCGCGAAGCCGAGGCAGCGACTGCGGATCGTCGGCAGCAATTGCCAGGCGGCTTCGCTGGCGAGCACGAAACGGACATCGCCGACCGGTTCTTCCAGCGTCTTCAGCAAGGCGTTCGCGGTGATCGAATTCATGCGCTCGGCCGGATAGACCAACACGACCTTGCCGCGGCCACGCGCGCTGGTGCGCTGCGCAAAGCCGACCGCGTCGCGCATCGCCTCGACGCGAATCTCGCGGCTGGCCTTGCGCTTCTTGTCGTCGATGTCGGCCTGTGTCTTCTCGTCGAGCGGCCAGCCGAAGGCGATCATTGCGGTCTCGGGCATCAGCACGCAAAGATCGGCGTGCGTGCGCACCTCGATGGCGTGGCAGCTGCCGCAGTGGCCGCAGGCGCCCTGCGGCGTCGGCGCTTCGCACAACCAGGCGGCGGCGAGCGACAGCGCAAGTTCGTACTGCCCGAGGCCCGACGGCCCCTGCAGCAACCAGGCATGGCCGCGCTGGCGCAGCAGATCGGCCAGCGGCGTGAGCAGCCAGGGCGCAAGCGGCGCCATCAGACGAGTCCTTTCGACTGCAACGCGGCTTCGATCTGACGCCAGACCTCGTCGCGCGGTTGGGCCGCGTCGATCCGCGCAAATCGGTGTGGATCCTGCATTGCGCGTTCGGCATAGCCGTGGGCGACGTGTCGGAAGAACTCTACCGGCTGCGATTCGAAGCGATCGGGCACGCGTGCACCGGCGAGTCGCTCGGCTGCGACCTCGGGTGCGAGATCGAACCAGATCGTCAGGTCGGGCTGCAGCAGCACGCCGGGTTGCGCGGCGCCGCCCTGCACCCAGCCTTCGAGCGTCGACAGCACACCGAGATCGAAGCCGCGGCCACCGCCCTGGTAGGCGAAAGTGGCGTCGGTGAAGCGGTCGCACAGCACGACGTCGCCGCGGGCCAGCGCGGGCTGGATCACCTGGACGATGTGGTCGCGGCGAGCCGCGAACACCAGCAGCGACTCGGTCAGTGCGTCCATCGGCCGGTCGAGCACCAGCGTGCGCAGTGTTTCGGCCAGCGGCGTTCCACCGGGTTCGCGGGTGCGAGTGACTTGGCGGCCGAGGCCGCGGAACAGCGCTTCGAGCGCATCGATGTGGCTGGATTTGCCCGCGCCGTCGATGCCTTCGAGCGTCAGGAACAAGGCCTGCGTCAGGTCGTTCATTGGCCGCTCCGTGGCGCGGTTTCAATGGGCGCCGGGCCGCCGGTGCCGCGCTGGTACCGATTGACCGCGCGGTTGTGGTCGTCGAGCGAGCCGCTGAACTGGCTGCTGCCGTCACCGCGCGACACGAAGTACAGCGACTTGCTCTGCGCCGGCTGCACTGCGGCCAGCAGCGCCGCCTTGCCCGGCATCGCGATCGGCGTCGGCGGCAAGCCGCCGCGGGTGTAGGTGTTCCAGGGTGTGTCGGTTTGCAGATCCTTCTTGCGCAGGTTGCCGTCGTACAGCGCGCCCATGCCGTAGATCACGGTCGGGTCGGTCTGCAGCGGCATGCCGACACGCAACCGGTTCACGAAGACGGCCGCGATCTCCGGCCGATCGGCTGCCTTGCCTGTCTCCTTTTCGACAATGCTGGCAAGAATCAATGCTTCATCGGCCGATTTGAGCGGCAGGTTGGCTGCGCGTGCGGCCCAGGCGGCCTCGAGCTTCTTGTCCATTGCACGCATCGCGCGCTGCAGCAGCGCGACATCGGTCGATCCCTTGGAATAGGTGTAGGTGTCCGGGAAGAAGCGGCCTTCAGGCGGCAGGCCGGCCCGGCCCAGGCGCGCCATCAGGGCATCGTCACTGTCGCCAACGCTCTCGGGCTTCAGCTGCTCGGCCTTGACCAGCGCGGCGCGAACCTGGCGAAAGCTCCAGCCTTCGACCAGCACGACGCTGCGTGTCGCCTCTTCGCCGCGCACCAGCACGTTGAGCAAGGTGCGCGGCGTCACGCCGCGCTCCAGTTCATAGCTGCCGGCACGAATCTGGCGGTCTTGCCCGGAGAACCGGAACCACGCGTAAAGAAGCCGCGGATCGACCTGCGTGCCCGTGTCGGCCACCAGCTGCGCAATGCCGCGCGGCGTGGTGCCCGGTTCGACCGAAAGATCGACCGTCGGTGCGGGCAATGGAAGCGGGCGGTTGACCCACCAGAGTGCTCCCGCGCCGAGGCCGAGCGCGGCAAGGGCACAGAGCAGGAACAGGGTGAGGAAGAAGCGGCGCACGGACGGGAGGAGTGGCGAGGAATGACGATGGAAACTTGGAGCCGGCGGGTAGCCCTTCGGGCTCGCGGGACAGGGCCGGCCATGATAATTCAGCGATGACCTCTGCCGTCCTTCAGGGTGTTACCGCCCTTTCCCACCTTGGCGTGATCCGCGCCGAAGGCCCCGATGCCGCCAGCTTCCTGCATGGCCAACTGACACAGGATTTCGCGCTGCTCGATGGCAGCGAAGCCCGCCTGGCGGCGCTCTGCACCGCCAAGGGCCGGATGATCGCGAGCTTCGTCGGCATCCGGCCGCAGCCCGAACTGATCCTGCTGGTCTGCAGCCGCGACATCCTCGCCGCCACCTTGAAGCGTCTGTCGATGTATGTGCTCCGCGCCAAGGTCAAGCTGAGCGATGCCACCGACGCCATGCCGCTTTACGGACTGGCGGGCAGCGCGCTTGCTGCGAACCGCATCGATGCCAGTGCCGCGCCCGGTCGGCGCTTCGCATTCGCGGTGCCGGCTGTCGATGCGGCCGTGGATGCGGCCACGTCGGCCACGTCGGCAACCGTCAGCGCCGTCACGCTGTATCCCGCTGACGGCGTGCCGCGCGCGCTCTGGATTTCGCCTGACACGACCACGCCGAAGCCGGTTGGCGCCGAACTTGAACTCGGCCTGTGGCAATGGGCCGAAGTCCGCAGCGGCATCGCCACGCTGACCACGCCGGTGCTCGACGCCTTCGTGCCACAGATGCTCAACTACGAGTCTGTCGGCGGCGTGAACTTCAAGAAAGGCTGCTATCCGGGCCAGGAGATCGTCGCCCGCAGCCAGTTCCGCGGCACGCTCAAGCGCCGAGCCTATATCGTGAGTGCCGACGCGCCGATCACGGTCGGCCAGGAAGTCTTTGCCGCCGACGATGCGGAGCAACCGGTCGGCACGGTCGTCCAGGCCGCAGCGTCACCGGACGGCCGCTGGTCGGGGCTGGTGTCGATGCAGATCGCGGCGCTGGACGCTGGTGGCCTGCACGCAGGTGCCGCCGACGGGCCGGCGCTGCAGGTCGATCCGCTGCCCTATCCATTGTTGCTGGACATCTGAGCCAGCAGGCGACGTTCAGTCGCCTGTCCGCAAAAGCTTCAAAGCGCCTTGCGCATGTCGATGTGCATGATGCCGGCTTCCTCGAACGACTCGCCTTCCGGCAGATACCCGAGCCGACGATAGAAGGCTTCGGCGCTGCGCTGGGCATGCAGCGTCACCTCGCGATCACCACGCGCCTTGGCGACCGTTTCAAGCGTCTGCAGCACGGCCGCGCCGTGGCCGCCGCCACGCAGCGTGCGATGCACCGCCATCCGCCCGATCCGCGCGATGCCCGGCGCGTCCGACAGCAGCCGTGCGGTGCCGATCACGCGGCCGAGCCGGTTGCGCGCGACCGCATGCAACGCGGTCGTGTCGTGCGCATCCCATTCGAGTTCCTCGGGCACGTTCTGCTCCTTGATGAACACCGCGCGGCGCA
>JAZKDL010000118.1:0-7832 GCA_040387575.1 Pseudomonadota bacterium | reverse complement strand
TCCCATTCGAGTTCCTCGGGCACGTTCTGCTCCTTGATGAACACCGCGCGGCGCAATGCGCCAGCACTCGAAGCCAGTTGCTGCCAGTCGCCGGTGGCTACTTCACGCATCGGCTCGCCGGCTTCGTAGCCGGTCAGGATGGCACGCAGTTCCGGCGGCACCGGCTTCGAGGTCTGGGTCTTCGGATCGGCGAAAACGTAGATCAACTCGGACGTGACGAGCAACTCGTCGCCGCGAAAGAGCGCGCCATGGAACACGATCGATGAGTTGCCGATGCGCACGCATTTCATGCCGGCATCGAGCACGTCGTCCATGAGGGCGGAGGCATTGAATTCGACCGACGCTTTCTTCACGTACAGGTCGCCGTCGAGCGCATGCATCGACTCCTCGTACGGCAGCGCCATGTCGCGCCAGTACTCGGCAATCGCCGTGTCGAAGTACATCAGGTAGTGCGCGTTGAAGACGATCTTCTGCATGTCCACTTCCGACCAGCGGACGCGAAAGCGCATCAGGTGACGGAAGTCGGCGCGGGTGTACGGGCTGCTGGCGGTGGCAAGTGTGTCGGTCATGGGTTCAGTGCGTGTTGCAGGGCGCGCGCGGCATCGGCGTGCGCCTGGAGGGCTTCGGGTATGGCGCGGCCCATCTTGATGAATTCGTGGATGACGCCGCGGTAGATTTCGAGGTCGACCGGCACGCCGGCGGCGCGCAGCTTGTCGGCATAGGCAATGCCGTCGTCGACCACCGGGTCGGCCTCGGCCAGGCCGATCCAGGCCGGCGCGACGCCATCGACATCGTCCGCGTTCAACGGCGCGAAGCGCCAGTCGTCGCGATCGGCTGGCGTGCGCACGTATTGCTCGAAGAACCAGCTGATCAGCGCTTCATCCAGCAGCGGCCCGGTCGCGAAGCGTGCATGCGACGGCGTGTCCTGGTGCGCGGTCATGCCGGGGTAGAAAAGCAGTTGCAGCGCAATCGGAATGTCCGCGTCGCGCGCCATCAGCGCACACACCGCGGCGAGCGTGCCGCCTGCGCTGTCGCCGCCGAGCGCAAGGCGCGTGGTGTCGAGCCCGAGCGCGGCGCCGTTCGCCGCCAGATGCCGCACGGCATCCCAGGCGTCGTCGGATGCGGTCGGGAACTTGTATTCCGGCGCGAGCCGGTAATCGAGCGACACCACCGCGCAGCCGCTGCGGCTGGCGAGCACGCGGCACAGCGTGTCGTGCGTCTCGATGCTGCCGACCGTGAAGCCGCCGCCGTGGAAGTACAGCAGCACCGGCAGCACATCGTGCGACGGCGCATACAGCCGCGCGGGCAGCGCGAAGCCGTCGCGCGCGGCAATGTGGAAGTCCTCGATGCGCGCGAGCGCCGGCTTGGGCACTTCGAGCACGCCGGCGCTTTTGGCATACGACGCCTTGGCCTCGGCCGCGCCAAGCGCATGAAAAGGCGGATGGCCGGCGCGTGCCATGCGCTCGACCACGCTGGCCATCTTCGGCGTCAGCATCGATGAAGGCCCGCATCCGCTGACGCAGGCCAAGTGCCAGACGCGACAGCAGCGCGGGTATTGTGGGTGGGCAAGATCGGCTCCGCTTGTTAGATTCGAAGGGTCCAAATCGTACAGCTCTCGAGACCCATGGCCCTCATCCAGTACCTGACCCAGATCCAGTTCGAATTCGGCGCGATCCAGCTGCTGCGCAGCGAATGCGCGCGCATCGGCATCGAGCGCCCTCTCATCGTGACCGACGCCGGCGTGCGCGCTGCGGGGATCCTGCAGAAGGCACTCGATGCGCTGGGCGACATGCCGGTTTCGGTGTTCGACCAGACGCCGTCGAACCCGACCGAAGCGGCCGTGCGCGCTGCCGTCGAGGTCTACCGCAGCGGTGGCTGCGACGGGCTGATTGCGGTCGGCGGCGGCTCCGCCATCGACTGCGCCAAGGGCGTCGCCATCGCGGCCACGCACGAGGGCCCGCTCAAGACCTACGCGACGATCGAAGGCGGTTCGCCGAAGATCACCGAACGCGTCGCACCGCTGATCGCGGTGCCGACCACCAGCGGCACTGGCAGCGAGGTTGCACGCGGCGCGATCGTGATCGTCGACGACCACCGCAAGCTCGGCTTCCACAGCTGGTTCCTGATGCCCAAGGCCGCGATCTGCGACCCCGAACTGACGCTCGGCCTGCCGCCCAAACTCACGGCCGCGACCGGCATGGACGCGATCGCGCACTGCATGGAGACCTTCATGTCGGCCGCCTTCAACCCGCCCGCGGACGGCATCGCGCTCGACGGCCTGGAACGCGCCTGGGGTCACATCGAACGTGCGACCACGGACGGCAGCGACCGCGAGGCGCGCCTCAACCTGATGAGCGCATCGATGCAGGGCGCGATGGCTTTCCAGAAGGGACTGGGCTGCGTGCATTCGTTGAGCCACAGCCTGGGCGGCGTCGATCCACGCCTGCACCACGGCACGCTGAACGCCCTCTTCCTGCCGGCGGTGATCCGCTTCAATTCGGGTGCCGAGTCGGTCCAGAAAGACCGGCGGCTGCAACGCATGGCGCAGGCGATGCACCTCGATTCGGCCGGCGATCTGGGCGACGCGATCCGCGACATGAGCGCGCGCCTGTCGCTGCCGAGCGGCCTGGCTGCTGTCGGCGTGACGTCGGACCTGTTCGAGAAGATCATCGACGGCGCGATGGCCGACCATTGCCACAAGACCAACCCGCGCCTGGCGACGCGCGACGACTACCGCGAGATGCTCGAAACGTCGATGTGAGGGTGAGCCGCCGCTGCCGCCGTTGAATGGCGCGGCGAGCTCGGCTCAGTAGGACGGTGCGATCGCTTCCGCGTATTCGTAGAGCGCGCCCAGGATGTCCTCGGCGCGCGCGTCGGCCGTCTCGGCCAGCGTGTCGATCTCCGCGAAGAACTGGTCGACGTTGCGCACGCCGCCCTCGCCTTCCAGCAAGCGCGCGGCACGGTGCGCTTCCCAGCGCTCGGCTTCTTCCGGCGACAGCGTGTCGCTGAAATTTCGTGCGCGGTAGCGGAACAGCAGTTCTTCGAGTCGAGGGTCGTCGAAACCGGTACGTGACGTCGCCAGCGCTTCTGGCGACAGTTCACGCAGCTGGTTCAGCCGACGCCGGTCGGCATTGCCGACGAAACCACCGTACAGATCCTCGTCGACGTCAGGCGTGGCCTCTTTCGGACGCGCATAGACCTGCGGCCAGATCGCGCTCATGTCGGGCAATGCGAGTGCGATTTCGGCATGCCGCATCGCCGTGTCGAAGTCGACGCCCCAGCGCTCGGCCATCGCAGGCGACAGCGTGCGCAGGTTGCCGACCACCATCGGCGACTTGTTGAGATGGATGCCCTTGACCGGCAGCCGCACCACGCCTTCGGGCAGGTCGGCCGTTCGGGTGAACATGCGCTGGCGCAAGGTGTCGACGTCGAGGTCGCGCAGCTCGCTCGGATCGTGCGCGAGGTCCCAGGCGATCAGCTCGTTCTTGTTGGTCGGATGGCTGGCCAGCGGCCACATGACGGCGAGGCAGCCGCGCTCCGCCGGGAACATGCCCGAGATGTGCAGAAACGGCTTGGCGTTGGCCGGCGTGGCCGGCAGGCCGAGCTCCGACGAGACGCGGTCCTTGCGGTGCAGGCCGAAGGCAAAGTCGAACAGCCGTGGCTGCTTGTCGCGGATCAGCCGGGCCAGCGCGATGGTGGCGCGCACGTCCGACAGCGCATCGTGCGCCGCCTCGTGCAGCAGGCCGTTTGCGCGCGCGAGGTCTTCGAGCTTGAAGCTGGGCTTGCCGTCCGCCTTCTTCGGCCACTCGATGCCGTCGGGACGCAGCGCATAAGTGAGGCGAACGACGTCGAGCAGGTCCCATCGACCGCAGTCGTTCTGCCATTCGCGCGCGTACGGGTCGATCAGATTGCGCCAAAACAGGAAGCGCGTGACCTCGTCGTCGAAACGGATCGTGTTGTAGCCGACACCGATGGTGCCGGGCTGCACGAAAGCGGCCTCGATCTCGGCCGCGAACGCATGTTCAGGTATACCGCGCTCCAGGCACAACTGCGGCGTGATGCCGGTGAGCAGGCAGGCTTCGGGGCTCGGCAAGTAGTCCGGCGCGGGCTTGCAATAGACCATCACCGGCTCGCCGATCTCGTTGAGGTCGGCGTCGGTGCGGATCGCCGCGAACTGCGAGGGCCGGTCGCGGCGCGGCACGGCGCCGAAAGTCTCGTAGTCGTGCCAGAGGAAGGTGTGAGCGGACATGGCGGCAGGTAGGGTCAAAGCAAGGGAGAGGACAGGCGCGCCAGAGCATCGCCCAGGCGCCGCCAGAAAGTCTGCCGACGGCGACTCGTCACGGCGGCCGCACTGTGAAGATCGGCTTCGAACTGCGCGGCCATCGGGCGCGCCAGCGTCGGGCCGTACACCACGGCCATCACCTCGAAGTTGAGACGAAAGCTGCGGTTGTCGAAATTGGCGGTGCCGATCATCGCGCATTGGTCGTCGACCACCATCGTCTTGGAATGCAGCATGCGCGCCTTGTATTCCCAGATCTTCACGCCAGCCGCCAGCAGCTCGTCGTAGTAGGAACGCGCCGCGGCACTGACGATCGCGGAGTCGCTGCGGCGCGGCACCAACAGACGCACGTCGACGCCCCGCAGCGCCGCACTGGTGAGCGCCATCAGCGCCGGTTCGCCCGGCACGAAGTACGGCGTGGTCAGCCACGCGCGCCGTGTCGCTGAATGGATCGCGGCGACGTGCATGCGGTGGATCGCCTCCAGTGGCGTGTCCGGTCCGCTGGTGACGATCTGCATCGGGATGTCGCCCGCCTCGAGTTCGGGCAGCAGATGATCGACGCCGCCTGGCATCGACCGCAGGTCTTCGCCGGTGGCGTAGGTCCAATCCTCAAGAAACGTCGCCTGCAGCCAGCGCACGGCACTGCCTTCGAAGCGAAGGTGGACGTCGTGATAGGCGTCGGGCCGGGTGCGGCGGTCTTCCTCGTCGGTGATGTTCACGCCGCCGGTGAAGCCGATGCGGCCGTCGCACACCACGATCTTGCGGTGGCTCCGGTAGTTGGTGACCGGCCTCAGTCGGCGGCCGATGCGTGTGTCATGAAACAGCGCGACGTGGATGCCCGCAGCGTGCATCGGCGCCATGAACTTGCGGCCGATGCGCTTCGAACCCAGCGCGTCGAGCAGCAGCCGCACCGTGACGCCCGCCTGCGCACGTTCGATGAGCAGGTCGCGCAGCGCGGTGCCGATGCGGTCGGGCTCGAAGATGTAGTACTCGAGATGGATGTGGTCCGTCGCCTCGCGCACGGCGTCGAAGATCGCGTCGAAGGTGCGCGCGCCGCCGGAAAGGAAGGTGGCGCTGGTCGCGCTCGACACCGGCATGCCGCTGGCGGCCGCGCCCAGTTCGGCCATCTGCCGCAGCGCGGGCGGCGCGCTGGCACCGGCGTTGCGCAGCCGCGCAACATCGGCCGACGACTGGGCCCTGAGGCGGCTGCGCAGCCGCTTGAGCTGCTGCTTCTTGAGACGTTGCGGCCCGAGGAAGTAATAGATCAGGAAGCCGCCGAACGGCAGCAGCGCCAGCGACAGGATCCAGCTCATCGTGGAAACCGGCGCGCGCTTCTGCATCACGATCCACACGGACAGCACGGCGATGTAGCCGCTCCAGGCGAAAGAGAGCCCGGTTTTCCATTCGGCACTGAGTGAGGGAAGCAGCAAGAGAAACGATCGATTCAGAAATGAAAAAGGCCGGCAGCGATGCTACCGGCCTTTCTTGCCTACATTGGCGCTGCTACGCGAAGCGAGCAAGCCTGGGGGCGAACTCCATCACCCCGCAGCGGCTTCTTCCGCTTCGGGCTTGGCCTTGCCTTCCTTCTTCGGCAGCGGCTGGATGTCGAGCTGCACTTCGTCCTTGTCGTCGAGGTCGACGGTCAGGCGACCGCCGTCCTGCAGACGTCCGAATAGCAACTCGTCGGCCAGTGCACGACGGATCGTGTCCTGGATCAGCCGCTGCATCGGCCGCGCGCCCATCAACGGATCGAAGCCCTTCTTCGCGAGATGCTTGCGCAGCGCGTCGGTGAAGGTGACGTCGACCTTCTTCTCGGCCAACTGGGTTTCCAGCTGCAGCAGGAACTTGTCGACCACCCGCAGGATGACCGTCTCGTCCAGCGCCTTGAAGCTCACGGTCGCATCGAGGCGGTTGCGGAACTCAGGCGTGAACAGGCGTTTGATGTCGGCCATCTCGTCCCCCTGCTCGCGCGGGTTGGTGAAGCCGATGGTCGCCTTGTTCATGGTCTCGGCGCCCGCGTTCGTCGTCATGATGATGATGACGTTGCGGAAGTCGGCCTTGCGTCCGTTGTTGTCCGTCAGCGTGCCATGGTCCATGACCTGCAGCAGCACGTTGAAGATGTCCGGGTGCGCCTTCTCGATTTCGTCGAGCAGCAGCACCGCGTGCGGCTTCTTGGTGACAGCCTCGGTCAGCAGGCCGCCCTGGTCGAAACCGACGTAGCCCGGAGGTGCGCCGATCAGTCGGCTCACGGCATGGCGCTCCATGTACTCCGACATGTCGAAACGCATCAACTCGATGCCCATGATGTAGGCGAGTTGCTTCGCGGCTTCGGTCTTGCCGACACCGGTCGGGCCACTGAACAGGAACGAGCCGATCGGCTTGTCGCCCTTGCCCAGACCCGAACGCGCCATCTTGACTGCGGACGCGAGCACTTCGAGCGCCTTGTCCTGGCCGAACACCACGCTCTTCAGGTCGCGCTCGAGCGTTTGCAGCTTGCCGCGGTCGTCGTTGCTGACGTTCGCCGGGGGAATGCGCGCGATCTTCGCGACGATTTCCTCGACCTCGGCCTTGGTGATCGTCTTCTTCCGCTTGCTCGGCGCGAGGATGCGCTGGGCTGCGCCGGCCTCGTCGATCACGTCGATCGCCTTGTCGGGCAAATGACGGTCGTTGATGTACTTGGCGCTGAGTTCGGCGGCAGCTTGCAGAGCCGCCACGGCGTACTTCACGCCATGGTGTTCCTCGAAGCGCGACTTCAGACCCTTCAGGATGTCGACGGTTTCCTGCACTGTCGGCTCGACCACGTCGACCTTCTGGAAGCGACGCGACAGGGCCGCGTCCTTCTCGAAGATGCCGCGGTATTCGGTGAAGGTGGTCGCACCGATGCACTTCAGCTGGCCGCTCGACAGCGCCGGCTTGAGCAGGTTCGATGCGTCCAGCGTGCCGCCCGATGCCGCACCGGCACCGATCAGCGTATGGATTTCGTCGATGAACAGCACGGCGTTCGGCTTGTCCTTCAGCGACTTGAGGACGCCCTTCAGGCGCTGCTCGAAATCGCCGCGGTACTTGGTGCCGGCCAGCAGCGCGCCCATGTCGAGCGAATAGACGATGGCTTCGGAGAGGATTTCCGGCACGTCGCCTTGCGTGATGCGCCAGGCCAGGCCTTCAGCAATTGCTGTCTTGCCAACGCCAGCCTCACCCACCAGCAGCGGGTTGTTCTTGCGCCGGCGGCACAGGATCTGGATGACGCGTTCGACCTCGTATTCGCGGCCGATCAGCGGATCGATCTTGCCGTCCTTCGCCATCTGGTTGAGGTTCTGCGTGAACTGTTCGAGCGGCGATGCCTTCTCGTTCTTTTCACTGCCGCCCTCTTCGCCTTCATTCGACGGCGCTTCGCTGCTGCCCTTGGCGGCTTCCGGCGGATCGCTCTTCTTGATGCCGTGCGCAATGAAGTTCACGACGTCGAGACGGGTCACGCCTTGCTGGTGGAGGTAGTACACCGCGTGCGAATCCTTCTCGCCGAAGATCGCGACCAGCACGTTGGCGCCGGTCACTT
>JAZKDL010000117.1:0-1947 GCA_040387575.1 Pseudomonadota bacterium | reverse complement strand
GTGATGTTCGATCCGCGCATCACGCTGCAGCAGCAGGTGAGCGATCAGCTCAAGGCCCACTTTGGCGAGAAGGTGTTCGACACCGTCATCCCGCGCAACGTTCGTCTGGCCGAGGCGCCAAGCTACGGACTGCCGGGTGTCGTGTTCGATCCGATGGCGAAGGGTAGCCAGGCCTTCGTTGCCTTTGCGCAGGAGTTGGTTGCCAAGATGCCACCCGCCAGTGCGCTGACGGGCACGGCGCCACCCGTGCCATCCGCACCGCCGTCGGTCGACCTGCCGCCGTCCGCCGTCGTCCCGCATGACAACGCGCTGTGACCACTGATTCGACCATCCACCAGACCGAAGGCGCAGCGCCCGCCGCCAACGCGCTGCGCGTCTTGTTGCTCCCCGGCTGGCTGAACAGCGACGCTGCCCATTGGCAAACTCGCTGGGAAGCTGTGTACGGTGACCACCGTGTCGAGCAGCACGACTGGCTGCGCCCGTTGCGCGGCGATTGGTCTGTACAGCTGGAGGAAGCGGTGCTCGCCGCTGAGGGGCCAGTCGTGTTGGTCGCGCACAGCCTGGGATGCATCCTGGTCGCCGCATGGGCTGCGCATTCACGCAACACCGCGAAAGTTCGTGCGGCATTGCTGGTCGCGCCGGGCGATCTGGAGCGTGACGACGTGCGCCAGATGATTCCCGGCTGGGCGCCGATCGTGCGCCAGCGCCTGCCGTTCCCCGCGCTGCTTGTTGCTGCGGGCAACGATCCTTATTGCGACGCGGACCGTGCGCGCCAGATGGCCCGTGACTGGGGCGCACGCTTCGTGGATGCCGGACCGAGCGGCGGCCACCTCAATGGCGAGTCCGGCCTGGGCGACTGGCCCGAGGGCCGCGCCTTGCTCAACGATCTCCTGAAAGAAAGCTGACCCATGGTCACCAAGAAACCCAAGGGCCTCGGCCGCGGACTCGAAGCCTTGCTGGGCCCGACCTTCAACGGCCCCGACGCCGGTGGTTCCAAGGATTTGCTCATCCCGAACCCGACGACGCTGAAGCTCGACCAGATGGTCGCCGGCGTCTATCAGCCGCGCACGCGGATGGACGAGGGCGCGCTGTACGAGCTGGCCGAGAGCATCAAGGCGCAGGGCATCATGCAGCCGATCCTGGTGCGCCGGCTCGACGCCGACATGGCTGCCGCCAAGAACGCAGAATTCGAAATCATCGCGGGCGAGCGCCGCTTCCGCGCAGCCCGTCTGGCCGGCCTGGACAGCGTGCCGGTGCTGGTGCGCGACGTGCCGAACGAAGCCGCGGCGGCGATGTCGCTGATCGAAAATATTCAGCGTGAAGATCTGAATCCGCTGGAAGAGGCTCAAGGCCTGCAACGTTTAGTTGCAGAGTTTGGACTCACTCACGAACTGGCTGCCCAGGCCGTTGGGCGCTCGCGCAGTGCCGCGAGCAACTTGTTGCGGCTGCTGAATCTGGCGGAGCCCGCGCAGGCGATGCTGATGGCGGGCGACATCGACATGGGGCACGCGCGCGCGTTGCTGTCGCTGGACAAGGCAACGCAGATCACCGCGGCGAACCAGATTGCCGGCAAGAAGCTGTCGGTGCGCGAGACAGAAGCGCTCGTGAAGAAGCTGGCGGCCGACTACGACCCGGTGTCGACACCGCGCCGTGCCACCGAGAAATCCCGTGATCTACAGCGCGTGGAAGAAGAGCTGGCCGATCTGCTGACGGCAGAGGTCGAAGTGCGGATCAAGAAGCGCAGCAAACGCGGCGGAAAGATCGAGCAGAGCGGGGAGCTGGCGATTCACTTCGGCTCGATCGATGCGCTGAACGGGTTGATCGAGCGTCTTCGCGGGACCGCCAGCTAGCCTGTTGCTGGGCTGGGCTGGGCTGGGCTGGGCTGCGGCTGTGGCTGTGGCTGTGGGCGTTGACGTTGGGGGAGCGCGCCCGGTACGCGGTGTGGGC
>JAZKDL010000116.1:0-8661 GCA_040387575.1 Pseudomonadota bacterium | reverse complement strand
AACGCGCGATGCTCGAAGAGATGGGCATCAAGGTCTGGTGGCCGACGGCTGCCGTTGCAGCGGTGGCGGTCGATGCCGAATCGCCTGAATCGATCGAGTCGCCTGAGTCGCCTGAGTCGCATGAATCAGCGGGCGCCGTCGCGCAGCAGGCCAACGGTTTTGCGGTTCGTGCGCGCGCCGATGCACCGGCGTCCCGCGTGGCGCCGTCGGCGGCCGCAAGGCCAGCTGCAACGGCTGCACCCACGACGGCACCGCCACCGGCGCGCCGTGCGGACGCCACGCCGTCGATCGGCGCCGGCGTGCTGGTCGACGCGCCGCGCCGGCTCTACGCCAGCGACGAAGCCGACGCAACCAACGCAACGCAGGGCGGCTGGCTGATCGTGGCCGACATGCCGCCCGACGTCGACGGCCGCCATGGCGAGCCCTTCGCGGGCGATGCCGGCCGCCTGCTCGACAACATGCTTCGCGCGTTGCAGCTGCATGCCGGCGCGCTGCCGGTGCACCTGGTGCGCACGCACCGCGGTGTGGCTTCGGGGCGCGGGGACAGTCCGCAGCCGTTCGTCGACGCCTTCCAGGCGCAGGCCGAGGCGCTCGCGCCGCGCGTCGTGCTCGCGATGGGCCCGCTGGCGGCGCAAAGCCTGCTGCAGCGTGGAGAACCGCTCGGCAAGCTGCGTGGCCAAGTCGGCGAGGCGACGGTGCTGAACGGAACGCCGGTCGTCGCGACCTACCACCCGGCCTATCTGTTGCGCACGCCGGCCGACAAGGCACGCGCCTGGGCCGACCTCTGCCTGGCGGCCGACGCCGCGGCGCAGGCGGTGCCCGGCACCGTCTGAGGCTTGCGGAAGCCGCCAACTAAAATCGCGGCACATGACCTTCATCGAACAACTGCACGCCGCCGAGCGGCAAAACCGCTCCCTGCTGTGCGTGGGGCTCGATCCCGAACCCGCCAAGTTTCCGGCGCATCTCAAGGGCGACGCCAACAAGATCTACGACTTCTGCGCGCGCATCGTCGACGCGACCGCCGACCTGGTGATCGCCTTCAAGCCGCAGATCGCCTACTTCTCGGCACACCGGGCCGAAGGCCAGCTCGAGCGGTTGATGGAACACATCCGCCGCGTCGCGCCGCAGGTGCCGATCATCCTGGACGCCAAGCGCGGCGACATCGGTTCGACCGCCGAGCAATACGCGATCGAAGCCTTCGAGCGCTACGGCGCCGACGCGGTCACGCTGTCGCCGTTCATGGGTTTCGACTCGGTCGCGCCCTATCTCAAGCACGAAGGCAAGGGTGCGTTCCTGCTGTGCCGCACCAGCAACCCCGGCGGTGACGACCTGCAGAGCCAGCGCTTGGCCAGCGTGCCCGGCGAGCCGCTGCTGTACGAGCATGTGGCGCGCCTGGCCCAGGGCCCGTGGAACCTCAACGGCCAGCTCGGCCTGGTGGTCGGCGCGACCTATCCGGCGGAGATCGAGCGCGTGCGCGCGCTCGCGCCCACCGTGCCGCTGCTGATTCCGGGTGTCGGTGCACAGGGCGGCGATGCGGTCGCCACGGTGCGCGCCGGCTGGCGCAGCGACGCACCGATCATCGTGAACTCCTCGCGCGCGATCTGCTACGCCTCGGCCGGCGACGACTTCGCCGAAGCGGCACGCCGCGAGGCGACACGCACGCGCGACGCGCTGGAAGCGGCCAAGGCCAACTGAGTCGTGCGCCGCGTCAGCGGCGCCACGTCGCGCCTGCCGCTGACGTGCAGGAGCGTCATTCGCCGCCCCGGCCTCGGCCGGCGAGCGGGTCGAATGGCCACCTCTCTGTCTACAAGGTGCGTCCAATGAATCCCATCCGAATCGTCGGTATCGTGTTGATCGTTGCAGGCATCGCCGGCATTGGCATCGGCGGCTTCAGCTTCACGCGCGAGACGCACCAGGCCAAGCTCGGGCCGGTCGAGCTGTCCGTGAAGGAAAAGGAAAACGTCAACATCCCGATGTGGGCCAGCGTCGCGGCCATCGTGGTTGGCGGCGTGCTGCTGGTGGCGGGCGGAAAGCGCGGTTGAGGTCGGTTGGTGCCGGTTGAAGCCGGCTGAGCCCGGCAGCTCAGACCGCATTCGCCCGCTCGACCGGGGTTCAATCGGGCTTCGTGCGCGGCGCGCCCAACTGCTCCGACACGCTCCGCGCACAGGCGCCCAGCGCCTTGGCCAGCAGCCCGTCCCACCGCGTATCGAACACCCCCGTCGGCCCGATTGCGGTCACCGCCAGCACGATCGCGCCGCTGTGGTCGAACACCGGCGCGGCCATCGCGCTCACGCCCGGAATCACCTCGTTGGTCGAGCGGCTCGCGCCGTGTGCGCGGACCTCGTCCAGCTCGGTTTCGAACGCGCTCCAGGTTGGCAGCGGCTGCGGCGTCGGCATGCCAGCCTGTAACGCCTCATCGCCCTCGGCACCTTTGCGCTGCTTCTCGCGGCGGCGCTCGTCTTCCAGCATCGCGCGGACCTCGGCCGGCGGCAGGTAGGCCGCGAACAGCTTGCCCGACGCCGTTCGCGTGAGTGAGAACACCGTGCCGTGGCGCAGGCTCACGTGCACCGGCGAAGGCGCCTGAGCGATGTGAACCATGGTCGCGCCCCGCGCGCCCCAGACGGCGAGGCCCACGGTCTGGCCGATCTGCCGGGCGAGCGGGCCGGTCAGCGGCGTTGCAATGTGCACCGGGTTCGCCTGCTGCAGGCCGATCAGCCCGAGCTGCAGCGCCAATGGCCCGAGGCGGTAGTGGCCGCTCGTGCCGTCCTGCTCGATCAGCCCCAGCCTGCCGAAGCTCACCATGTACGGATGCGCCTTGGCGGGCGTCATGTCGGCCTCGCGCGCCAGGTCCTTCAGCGCCATCGGCCGGCCGTGGTGCACCAGCGCCCGAAGCAGCTGGCCGCCCACTTCGATGCTCTGGATGCCGCGTTGCGTGCGGTCGTTGTCGATGGCCATGGTGCGTTTTCCGATCGTTGCTGACCGAGGAATTAGACATGAAGCGCGTCGGCGCCTACACTCATGTAATTCGTCCTGAGCGAATAGATTCAGTTTAGACAAATTTAATGGAGACATCCATGACCAGCGAATCCTCCACCGGGCGGCGCTACCAGAGCGGCTTCGGCAACGAATACGCGAGCGAAGCGGTCGCCGGCGCGTTGCCGCAGGGCCGCAACAGCCCGCAGCGCGCGCCTTTCGACCTGTACCCCGAACTGCTGTCCGGCACGGCCTTCACCGCACCGCGCCACGAGAACCGCCGCAGCTGGCTGTACCGCCGGCAACCCTCGGTGGTGTCGGGCCGCTACGCGCCCTACGCCCAGCCGAACTGGACGACCGGCGCCGACCGCGACATCGCGCTGCCGCCGGAGCCGATGCGCTGGCATCCGATGCCGCTCGACGGCGTGGATTGCGACTTCGTCGACGGCGTCCAGACCCTGGCCGCGAACGGCGACGCCGAAGCGCAAGCCGGCGTCGCCGCCTTGATCTACCGCGCCAACCGTTCGATGGAGCGCCGCGCCTTCGTCAATGCCGACGGCGAGATGCTGTTCGTGCCGCAGCAGGGCCGGCTGGTGCTGACCACCGAGATGGGCGTGCTCGACGTGAAGCCGGGCGAGATCGCCGTGGTGCCGCGCGGCGTGGTCTTCAAGGTCGGCCTGCCCGACGGCCTGTCGCGCGGCTACATCTGCGAGAACTACGGCGCCCAGTTCCGGCTGCCCGAACTCGGCCCGATCGGCTCCAACGGCCTGGCGAATGCGCGCGACTTTCTCGCGCCGGTGGCTGCGTTCGAGAGCGAAGAGAGCGGCGCCGACACCGGCTACGAACTCGTCAAGAAATTCGGTGGCCGCTTCTGGCGCGCGCCGACGAAGCAGTCGCCCTTCAACGTGGTCGCCTGGCACGGCAACCTGTCGCCGGTGAAGTACGACACCGCGAACTTCATGACCATCGGATCGATCAGCTTCGACCATCCGGACCCGTCGATCTTCACCGTGCTGACCTCGCCCAGCGACACGCCCGGCACGGCCAACTGCGACTTCGTGATCTTCCCGCCGCGCTGGCTGGTGATGGAAGACACCTTCCGTCCGCCTTGGTACCACCGCAACCTGATGAGCGAGTTCATGGGCCTGGTGCTGGGCGAGTACGACGCCAAGCCCGGCGGCTTCAAGCCGGGCGGCGCGAGCCTGCACAACGCGATGGTGCCGCACGGCCCCGACGAGGAAGCCTTCGACAAGGCCACCCATGCCGACCTGCAGCCGCGCAAGCTCGACAACACGCTGGCCTTCATGTTCGAGAGCCGCTACCGTTTCATTCCCACCGCCTGGGCGCTGCAGACCCCCGCACTCGATGCCGACTACGCCGACTGCTGGGCCGGCCTGAAAGACCAATTCAAACCATGACCAACCTGAACACCACCCACGATCCGAAGCGCACGAGCTGGGTCGCTTCCGCCAATGTCGCCGGCTGCGACTTCCCGATCCAGAACCTGCCCTTCGGCCGCTTCCGGACGGCCGGCGGCGCCGAAGCTTTCCGCATCGGCGTCGCGATCGGCGACCAGGTGCTCGACCTGAAGGCCGCGGGCATCGTCGACACCGACGACATGAACGTGCTGATGGCCGCGAGCCCGGCCGAACGCCAGGCGCTGCGCGCCAAGTTGTCCGCCGGCTTGAGCGAAGGCAGCGCACAGCAGGCCGCGTGGTCGAAGGCGCTGGTCGCGCAGTCGGCGGTCGAGATGACCGTGCCCTGCCGCATCGGCGACTACACCGATTTCTACACCGGCATCCACCACGCCACGACGGTCGGCAAGCTGTTCCGCCCCGACCAGCCGCTGATGCCCAACTACAAGTGGGTGCCGATCGGCTACCACGGCCGTGCCTCGTCGATCGGCGTGAGCGGGCAGCAGTTCAAGCGGCCGCAGGGCCAGACCAAGGCGCCGGGTTCCGACCCTGCCGCGCCGCCGAGCTTCGGCCCGTCGAAGCGGCTCGACTACGAACTCGAACTCGGCTTCCTGATCGGCCAGGGCAATGCGCTCGGCGAGCCGATCGCCATCGCCGATGCCGAGCAGCACCTGTTCGGCCTGACGCTGCTCAACGACTGGTCGGCGCGTGACCTGCAGGCCTGGGAGTACCAGCCGCTCGGCCCTTTCCTGGCGAAGAACTTCGCGTCGACGCTGTCGCCGTGGATCGTCACGATGGAAGCGCTCGCGCCGTTCCGCGCCGCGTTCTCGCGGCCCGAAGGCGATCCGCAGCCGCTGCCGTACCTCGACTCGGCCGCCAACCGCGAGGGTGGCGCGCTCGACATCACGCTCGAGGTCTGGCTGCAGACCGCGAAGATGCGTGCGGCCGGCGAGCCCGCCACGCGGCTGACGCTGGGCAACACCACGCAGGCCGCCTACTGGACGGCGGCGCAACTGGTCGCGCACCACACGGTCAACGGCTGCAACCTGCAGCCCGGCGACCTGCTGGGCTCCGGCACGCTGTCGGGCCCGACGCTGGCCGAGGCCGGCTCGCTGCTCGAACTGACCTACGGCGGCAAGCAGCCGCTGACGCTGCCCAACGGCGAGACGCGCACCTTCCTGGAAGACGGCGACACGCTCACGCTGCGCGGCTACTGCGAGCGCGACGGCGCGGTGCGCATCGGCCTGGGCGAGGTGTCGGGCACCGTGATCGGCTGATCAACCCCGGACGCGCGGTGGGCTCAGTGGCTCGCCGCGCGGCTCGCGTCGAGGTGCGCCTTGGCGCGCTCGGCCAGCGCGACCTCCTCCGGCGTGCCGGGCACGAAGGGCTCGACCGGGATCGGCCGCCCGTCCGGGTCGACCGACACGAAGACGATCAGGCATTCGGTCGTCTTCTGCATGTCGCCGACCTTCATGTCGCCGCTGCGCACTTCCACCGAGATGTTCATGCTGGTGCTGCCGGTGTAGACCAGCCTGGCCTCGACCTCGACGATGTCGCCGATCTTGATCGGCCGGTGAAAGCGGATGCTGCCGATGAACACCGTCACGCAGTAGCGCTTCGACCAGCTGGTGGCGCAGGCGTAGCCGGCCTCGTCGATCCATTTCATGACGGTGCCGCCGTGGACCTTGCCGCCGAAGTTGACGGTGCTCGGCTCGGCGAGAAAGCGCAGGGTGATGGAAGACATTCGGTGAGGCCTTGCAAGAGTGTTCGTGGATCGTGGTTCGCGGAATTATGCGAGGCGCCTGGGCGCGTTTCCGCAGGTCCTTGCACGGCGCGTGCCCGCGTGCGCGCCGCCTCCCAGCGACCTTCGCCAGCCGTGGGACAAGCCGCGCCTGCGACCGCCGGATGGACCGGTCTTTGCTATCGTGGCCGATTGCCCCGGACTGCTCCATGAGCCCCATGACCACGATGACCGCCCCCGATCCCGATCCCGCCACCGCGTCCCGCCTCGTCGACGAACTCGTCGAGCTCATGCGCCTGGAGCCCACCGGCACCGACCGCTTCGTCGCGCAGAGCGAAGACCTCGGTACGCCGGCCGTTTTCGGCGGCCAGGTGCTCGGCCAGGCGTTGCGCGCGGCCAGCCTCACGGTCGACGCCGATCGCCCGGTGCATTCGATGCACGCCTACTTCCTGCTGCCGGGCGAGCATGCGCCGATCGAGTACACGGTCGACCGCGTGCGCGACGGCCGCAGCTTCACGACCCGGCACGTGGTCGCGCGGCAGGAAGGCCGCACGATCTTCGAGATGTCGGCGTCGTTCCAGACCGCGTCCGACGGCGTCGAGCACCAGATCGCGGCGCCCGAAGTGCAGGCGCCCGAAGGCCTGATGAACGAGCTGGCCCAGCGCGTCGCGGTGCGCGACCGGCTGCCGGCCGTCTGGCGCGACAAGGGACTGGCGCCGCACGGCCTCGAGTTCCGCCAGGTCGAGCCGCTCGATCCGGTGAACCCGGTGCCGCGCGCGTCCGCCAACCAGATGTGGGTGCGCGCGATTGCGCCGCTGCCCGACGATCCGCTGCTGCACCGTGCGTTGCTGGCCTATGCGTCCGACCATGGCCTGCTGCGCGCCGCGATGCTGCCGCACGGCCTGAGCTTCTTCAGCGGCCAGGTGCGCGTCGCCAGCCTCGACCACGCGATGTGGTTCCACCGCGATTTCCGGATCGACGACTGGCTGCTCTACAGCACCGATTCGCCCAACGCCAACGGCGCCCGCGGCCTGTGCCGCGGCAGCTTCTTCACCCGCGACGGCCAGCTCGTCGCATCCACCGCGCAGGAAGGCATGCTGCGCGTGAAAGAACGTCGATGAGCCACTTGTTCACCCCCTTCGCGCTCGGCCCGCTGACGCTGCCCAACCGCATCGTCATCGCGCCGATGTGCCAGTACTCGGCCGAGGACGGCAACCCGACCGACTGGCACACGATCCACCTCGGCCAGCTGGCGCTGTCGGGCGCCGGGCTGCTGGTGATCGAGGCGACCGCGGTCGAGGCCATCGGCCGCATCACGCACGGCGACGTCGGCCTGTATTCGGACGACAACCAGGCCGCGTTCGCGCGCGTGCTGAAGGCGGTGCGCGGCCATTCGCGCATGCCGATCGCGGTGCAGCTCGCGCATGCGGGCCGCAAGGCGTCGAGCCATGTGCCGTGGGCGGGCGGTCAATCGCTCGGTCCGGATGAAGGCGCCTGGCAGACGGTCGGCCCGTCGGCGCTGCCGCACGCGTCGGGCGAGCCCGCGCCGACAGCACTCGACGCGGCCGGCATGGCGCGCGTCAAGGCGGCTTTCGTGCAGGCGGCGCAGCGTGCCGAGGCGCTCGGCATCGACGCGATCGAACTGCACGGCGCGCACGGCTACCTGCTGCATCAGTTCCTGTCGCCGCTGGCCAACCAGCGTGACGATGCCTACGGCGGCTCGCTCGAAAACCGCATGCGCTTTCCGCTCGAGGTGTTCGACGCGGTGCGTGCCGCGGTGCCGGCGCGCATGCCGGTCGGCGTGCGCATCTCGGCCACCGACTGGGTCGACGGCGGCTGGGACACCGAACAGAGCGTGGTCTTCGGCCAGGCGCTGGCGGCGCGCGGCTGCAGCTTCATCCACGTGTCCTCGGGTGGCGTGTCGCCGCTGCAGAAGATTCCGTTGGGCGCGGGTTACCAGGTGCCGATGGCCGAGCGCATCAAGGCCGCGACCGGTTTGCCGACCATCGCGGTCGGGCTGATCACCGAGCCGGCGCAGGCCGAGGCGATCGTCGCCAACGGCCAGGCCGACATGGTGGCGCTGGCGCGCGCGATCCTGTTCGAGCCGCACTGGCCTTGGCGCGCAGCCGCCGAACTCGGCGCGCAGGTCGAAGCGCCGCCGCAGTACTGGCGCTCGCAGCCGCGCGAACTGAAAGCGCTGTTCGGGGACGCGAAGATCGGCGCGCGCTGAGCCTAAACCCCGAGATAGCGCGACCAGACGCTGCGGTCCGCGTCCAGCGCGGTCGAGTTGCCCTGCCACACCACGCGGCCGCGTTCCAGCACCACGTGGTGATCGGCCAATTTGAGCAGCCGGTCGATGTACTTGTCGACCACCAGGATGGTCTGGCCGGCTTCCTTCAGCTGGCGCAGGCAGCGCCAGATCTCTTCGCGGATCACCGGCGCGAGGCCTTCGGTCGCCTCGTCGAGGATCAGCAGGCGCGGGTTGGTCGACAGCGCGCGGCCGATCGCCAGCATCTGCTGCTCGCCGCCCGA
>JAZKDL010000115.1:0-1530 GCA_040387575.1 Pseudomonadota bacterium | reverse complement strand
CGCGGCGCACCGGATCCTTCAGTCGCTGATAGGCCTCGTTGATGCGCACCGACCACTGCATCGCAATGCGTTGCGCAGCTGCGCCCTGTGCCGCGAAGCGATCGGGATGCGCCTCGCGCTGCAGCTCCTTCCAGCGCGCATCCAGCGCCGAGCGCTCTTGAGCGAAAGTCGCCGTAACGGCGAACAGCTGAAAATCGGTGTCGTTCAGGTTCATTGCAAAAAAATGCCGCCGGCAGAATGCGGCGGCTTGTCGTTCATTCGAACACGTCTCGGCGCCGGCATTGCCATGCCGCCACCGTCATCTCTGGCGGGCAACGCACAAGCAATACAGCGCGCGGAGTCCGCGCGAGCCTCAGATCCGGAAGCTCTCGCCGCAGCCGCAGCGATCGCGCTCGTTCGGATTGATGAACTTGAAGCCTTCGTTCAGACCTTCGCGCACGAAGTCGAGTTGTGTGCCGTCGATGTAAGCCAAACTCTTCGGATCGACCAGCACCGTGACCCCATGGTCTTCGAACACGACATCTTCAGGAGAGAACTCGTCGACGTATTCAAGCTTGTACGCCAAGCCCGAACAGCCGGTGGTCTTGACGCCCAACCGCACGCCCACGCCCTTACCTCGTTTGCCGAGGTACCGGTTGACGTGACGCGCAGCAGCGTCGGTGAGCGTAACGGCCATGTCAGTGAACCGCAGCTTCGGCCGCTGCACCTGCGACGGCGGCATGCTTCTGCTTGTAATCGTTGACGGCTGCCTTGATGGCATCTTCCGCAAGGATCGAGCAGTGGATCTTGACTGGCGGCAGCGCAAGCTCTTCGGCGATCTGCGCATTCTTGAGTGCGGCAGCCTCATCGAGCGTCTTGCCCTTGACCCATTCGGTCACAAGCGACGACGAAGCGATGGCCGAACCACAGCCATAGGTCTTGAAGCGCGCGTCTTCGATCACGCCGGTTTCGGGGTTGACCTTGATCTGCAGCTTCATCACGTCGCCGCACGCCGGTGCACCAACCATACCGGTGCCAACCGAATCGTCACCTTTTTCGAAGGAGCCGACATTGCGCGGGTTTTCGTAGTGGTCGATGACCTTGGAGGAGTAAGCCATGGGGTACCTCTTTTCGAATGTTATGAGTCAGGAAGCCAGCGTCAGTGCGCCGACCACTGGATCGTGCTGATGTCGATGCCATCCTTGAACATCTCCCACAGCGGGCTCAGCTCGCGGAGCTTGGCGACGTTGTGTTTGATGGTCGAGATGGCGTAGTCGATTTCTTCCTCGGTCGTGAAACGGCCGATGGTCATGCGCAGGCTGCTGTGCGCCAGTTCATCGCTGCGGCCCAGGGCGCGCAACACGTAGCTGGGCTCCAGGCTAGCCGACGTGCACGCCGAACCGCTCGACACCGCCAGACCCTTGATGCCCATGATCAGCGACTCGCCTTCGACGTAGTTGAAGCTGATGTTCAGGTTGTGAGGCACCCGATGCTCCAGGTTGCCGTTGACGAACACCTGTTCGACATCCTTCAGGCCGTCCAGCAGACGCT
>JAZKDL010000114.1:0-2109 GCA_040387575.1 Pseudomonadota bacterium | reverse complement strand
TTCCGCAGCGCGCGTAGGTGCTCTTGCCCAGGCAGATGGTCAGCACGTTGCGCGGGATGCGGAAGTACTCGACCGTGCGGGCCAGCGCGAAGCTGTTCGGCGGGATGATGCAGCTGTCGCCGTAGAAGTCGACGAAGCTCTTCTCGTCGAAGTTCTTCGGGTCGACCACGGTGCTGTGGATGTTGGTGAACACCTTGAATTCGGGGGCGCAGCGGATGTCGTAGCCGTAGCTCGACGTGCCATAGCTGATGATCTTCTGGCCGTCCTGTTCGCGCACCTGGCGCGGCTCGAAGGGCTCGATCATGCCGGTCTGCTCGGCCATCTGCCGAATCCACTTGTCGCTCTTGATGCTCATATCGGGGTCCTTGCTGGGGCGGCCATTCTAGGCAGGCGCCCGGTCGCAGTACCTCAACCGGACAGCGCCTGCGAAATCACCGTGCCTTCAATCAGCCGGTCGTCGCCCAGCACGATCATCGCGAACAGAAGTTCTTCGAGGTTTTCCGCCAGCGCGGTCTTGCGCGCGAGCATCGGCGTCGCCTTCGGATTGATCACGACGAAATCGGCCTCGGTGCCCGGCTGCAGCGTGCCGATCACGCCGCCCAGCCCGAGCGCCTGCGCCGCGCCGCCGGTGTGCCGCCACCAGAGCTGCGACGGAGGGATGCTGATACCCGGCTTGGTCTGCCCTTCGCGGCCGACGTAATAAGCCGCCATCATGGTGGCGAACGGGCTGAAGCTGGTGCCGCCGCCGACGTCGCTCGCCAGGCCATAGCGGTAGCCGATGCGGTCGGCGCCCTCGAAGTCGAAGAAGCCGCTGCCGAGGAACAGGTTGCTGGTCGGACTGACGGCGGTGGCGGACTTCGTCTCGCGCATCAGCCGCCGGTCGTCGTCGTCGAAATGGATGCAGTGCGCGTAAACGGCGCGCTCGCGCATCAGGCCGAAGCCCTGGTAGACGTCCAGATAGGACCGCGCCTGCGGGAAGAGCTCGCGCGCCCACTTCACTTCGTCCTTGTTCTCGGCCACGTGCGAATGGATCCAGGTGTCCGGATATTTCGCGGCCAGTTCGCCCGCGCCGCGCAGCTGGGCGTCGGTGCTGGTCGGCGCGAAACGCGGCGTGATCGCGTAGCCGAGCCGGTCGACGCCGTGCCATTGGCGGATCAGCGCTTCGGTGTCGATCAGGCTCTGCTCGGTGTCGTCGCGCACGCCATCGGGCGAATGGCGGTCCTGCAGCACCTTGCCGGTGATCATGCGCAGCCGGCGCCGCTGCGCGGCCTCGAAGAAAGCCTGCACCGACTCGACGTGCGAGGTCGCGAAGGTGAGCGACGTGGTCACGCCGTTGCGCAGCAGTTCGTCGAAGAAGACCTCGGCCACCGCGTTCGAATGCGCACGCTGCGCGAAGCGGCTCTCGGCGGGGAAGGTGTAGTTCTCGAGCCAGGGCAGCAGTCCGTCGGCGGGCGCGCCGATGATGTCGGTCTGCGGGAAGTGGATGTGCATGTCGATGAAGCCCGGCGCCAGGATGCGGCCCGGCAGCGGCGTCACGTCGGCGTCGGGATGGCGCGGGGCCACGCTGCCATGCGGACCGGCGTCGAGCACGCGCTGGCGGCCATCTGCATCGGGCGCCACGACCAGCAGGCCGTCTTCATCGAACAGCGCGCGACCGGCGTCGTCGAAGCGCAAAAGGGAGGCGCGGTAGGCTTTTTTCATCGTAGGGCGGAAGACTAATGCAGTCGACGCGCTCCGGCTACCGCCGCGGCGTTATGACCGCTATATGCGGGGATGCTCGGGATGCACAGCGACATGCAGGGCGATGAAGGGATATGCAGGGCGTCGACCTCAGCGCACCAGCCGGCCCTGCACGCCTTCGACCAGCCAGTTCATCTGCAGGATCTGCGCGTCGGTCAGCGCGGCGCCCTTCGGGATCACCACGCGACCTTCCGTGTCGCGCACGTCGGCAGTGGCACGGAACGGTTGCAGCCGGCCTTCGGCAATGTCCTTCTGGCGCGCCAGAACCTCGTCCTGCACGCCCTTCGGCACCTTGGGTCCGAAATCGCCGACGCGGATCATCCCTTCCTTCACGCCGCCCCAGAGATTGCCCGGCTTCCAGCTGCCGTC
>JAZKDL010000113.1:0-3023 GCA_040387575.1 Pseudomonadota bacterium | reverse complement strand
AGTTCGGCCAGGCGCTGGCGATGGCGCTGATCGCCTGCGTGGCGGGCTCTATGGGACACCTGGTGATGAAGGCGCTCAAGCGCGATCGCGGCATACCGAACTGGGGCAAGAAGGGCGTCGGCGTGACCGGTGCCAACGGTCTGCTCGACCGGGTCGACGCACTGTGCTTCGCGGCGCCGATCTTCTTCCATTCAGTGCGCTGGTACTTCGGGGTCTAGCCGCATGCGCATCCTTGGCATCGACCCTGGCTTGCAGACCACCGGCTTCGGCGTGATCGACGTGGACGGCCACGCCCTCAGGTACGTGGCAAGCGGCACCATCAGCACCAAGAGCATCGAACGCGCGAACCTTCCGGCACGGCTTAAGGTGCTGTTCGACGGCATTGGCGAGATCGCTGCGCGTTATCAGCCGGATGCGTCAGCGGTCGAAATCGTTTTCGTGAATGTGAACCCGCAGGCCACGCTTTTGCTCGGCCAGGCACGTGGCGCCTGCCTGACGGCGCTGGTGCATGTAAATCTGCCGGTTGCAGAGTACACAGCGCTGCAGATGAAGCGCGCCGTGGCTGGCCACGGCCAGGCGGCCAAGGCACAAGTACAGGAAATGGTGAAGCGTCTTCTCGACCTGCCAGGCCTCCCCGGCGCCGATGCGGCGGACGCGCTTGGCATCGCCATCACGCATGCGCACGTCGGGCGTTCGATGGCCCGCCTGAGCGCCGCTGCGGAATCGTCGAAGACTGCGGGTGCGCCGGAAGGTGCACCGATGCGGCGCTACCGGGACGGTAGAAGCCGCTAGGCGTTCATCGGTGTCTGCGTTGCGCACATGGCGGGCTGCACGGTCAGCGCAGAATCAGCGCCTCGCCCAGAGTGCACCAAAGACGAAACCGACGCCCGCCGCCAGCGCGACCACACCCAGCGGATTGGCAATCGCGGACTCACGAATCTGATCCAGCACCTCGCCGTACTTCTGTTGCGCCCCGCCGGCAACCTGACGCGCCTTTCCTTCCAGCTGAATGTCCTTGTCGCCGGTCGCAGCACCGAAAGCGTCCTGCACGCGGCCGGCAATCTTCTGCACGCTTCCTTCTGCTTGTTCAAACATGTTTCATTCCTTCGTCAGTCTGGATGGCCCGGGGCGCAATCGCCACGGAGTTCGCTATCAACGGCGAACGTAGGCATCGTAAAGACGCGAGCAGATGCCGACTTGGCCAGGCGCGCTCAACGGACGTAGGGACTCGGCGGCGAAAAATGTAGTGATTCGACTTGCTGCCCGGCCCGAGGCCAAGCGCGTCGACGGCGGCGCAGCCACCGAATCAGGCGACGCGTTCGGCGATCAGCACCGCGAAGAAACCGCAGGCTGCGAGCAAGGTCCACTTGAGGACGACCCATCCGAAGCGCCGGTACTTGACCTGGCCGGTGCCCGCATAGAACGCAAAGGACACGCCTGCGATCAGGAGCAGCAGCAGGATGGCCCAACGGAACAGAAGCATCGTGTGTGTCTTGTCCGTGTTACCAGGCGCGCGCGATCTCGGCGAAGCCAGCCGGCGCGAGCTTCTCGTCGTCGAAGGTGACGATCTCGAAGGATTCGGGATGCGCCATCAGTTCGCGCAACAGCTTGTTGTTCATCGCATGGCCCGAGCGGAACGCGCTGTACGCGGCCAGCAAGGGCCGGCCGACCACATAGAGGTCGCCCATCGCGTCGAGAATCTTGTGCTTCACGAACTCGTCGTCGTAGCGAAGGCCGCCCGCATTGAGTACCTTGGTGTCGTCCATCACGATCGCGTTGTCGAGCCCGCCGCCCAGCGCCAGGCCCTTGCTGCGCATGTACTCGACTTCCTTGGTAAAGCCGAAGGTGCGCGCGCGCGCGATGTCGCGGCTGTACGAGCCGCTGCCGAGATCAAACTCCACGCGCTGGCCGGTGGAGTCGACCACGCGGTGGTCGAAGTCGATCTCGAAGCTGAGCTTGAAACCGTGGAACGGCTCCAGTCGTGCCCATTTGACGTTGGCGCCCTCGCCTTCGCGCACCTCGACGGGTCGCGTCACCTTGATGAAGCGCCGTGGCGCCTTCTGCAGCTCGATGCCCGCGCTCTGCAGCAAGAAAACGAAAGAAGATGCCGAGCCGTCGAGGATCGGCACCTCGTCGGCCGTGATGTCGATCACCAGGTTGTCGATGCCCAGGCCTGCACAGGCCGACATCAGGTGTTCGATGGTCTGGACCTTGGCGCCGCCGTTGGAAACCGTCGATGCCAGCCGCGTGTCCGTCACCGCCTCCGCCGTCATCGCGATGTCCACCGGCTCCGGCAGATCGACCCGCCGAAACACGATGCCGGTGTCCGGCGCCGCCGGCCGCAACGTCAGTTCCACACGCTGGCCGCTGTGCAGCCCCACGCCGACGGCACGGGTGATGGACTTGAGTGTTCGTTGTTTCAGCACCCGGCGATTTTAGAAGCGCAGGGCCATCAGCGTCCCGAAAACATCCCTATACCGCCCATAGAAAAAGGGCGTCGAAAGACGCCCTGATTTCCGTGCGCAAGAAAGCGATCGATCAGTCGGCTTGGCGACGGAGGAAGGCCGGAATCTCGAAATCGTCCATGCCGCCCGACGACAGTGCGTCCACCTTGGCCGCAGCCATCGTGCGGTTCGTGCGCCACACGCTGGGAACCGCCATGCCTTCGTAGTTGGGCTGGTTGCCGCCGTGCTGCACGCCACCGCCACTTGCGTGGCCCATGCCGTTCAGGGTCGGCACGGTGAACGGGATGTTGTCGGTGCCGGTGCGGATCACTTCCAGCGTCGGCGCCTGGCGACGTGCGTCAGGACGCGACAGGCCGGTGGCGACCACGGTCACGCGCATCTCGTCGCCGAGGTTCTCGTCGTAAGCCGCGCCGTAGATCACGTGGGCATCTGGCGAAGCGTAAGCGCGGATGGTGTTCATCGCCAGCTTCGATTCCGACAGCTTCAGCGAGCCCTTCGATGCGGTCACCAGCACCAGCACGCCCTTGGCGCCCGACAGGTCGATGCCTTCCAGCAGCG
>JAZKDL010000112.1:0-5874 GCA_040387575.1 Pseudomonadota bacterium | reverse complement strand
CGGCATACGGCGCCTCCTTCTGATCGACCAGCGACAGAAAGACCTCCGTACCGACGTAAGGCGTGCGCGTGCCGTACTTGCGCGCGCTGTGCGACGCGAGCCGCTGTTCGCGCCGCACCGAGAAGTAACGCCCGTAGTTGCCCTCATCCTCGTTGAGCGTCTGGTACAGCGGGCGGAAGTCCATCGCTTCGGTGGTCTGCGCCTGCTGGCCTGCGATGCCGCGAACGGCGTAGACCTCGAAGTCGAGCGGACGCGATCGGTCGGGCACCAGATGGAACTCGGGCTCCGCCTGGTTGAGCTCGACGCGGTCGGTGCGGCGCTCGAACAGGTTGACCACCGGCGTGCAGAACAAGGCCAGTTGCCGCGCGTCGACCAGTGCGCCGAGGGCGCCGGGCGGACGGGTCAGCAGGATCAGTATCTCGGCTTCGCGACCCGTCACCCGCGCCAGTCCCGGAGCGAGCTGGGTGAGCGTGAAGAAGTAGAAGCGCTCCGGGCACGCGAAATATTCATGCAGCAGGTTGTGCCCATGAAAGGTGTTCCATTCGAGCGGCAGCAGCCCTTCGCCAGGCTCCAGCCCTTCATGCACCAATGCGCCCGCGGTCACCACATGCGGGTGCTGCGCGAGGCGCCCGGGCTCGCCGGTGAAGGTCGCGACCGCCGACGTGTGCAGCAGTTCGAACAGGTGCGACGCGACCTGCTCGTTACCGCACAGGTACACGGGCAGGCGATCAAGGCCGCTGATCGCATCGAAGCCGATCTCGCCGACCGTGCGCAGCCGCAGACGCAAGGCGCCGGTCACCTGCACATGCGGCGGCAGGTAGCGCTCCAGTCCGGGGATGTCCGGCGGCGCGCCGGTGAGCCGCGCATCGACGATCTCGATCGGCCACATCGCTACGTCCTGACTGGAGCGAAACTCGCACGGCGTCTGCTCGCCGGCCGGTATGCGCGCGTGGAAGGCGGTGCCGCGCGGCACCACCACACCGCGCGAGAAATCGCCCTCGCGCGCATTGGGATGCAACTGCGCCACGGCCATCGATGGCGTCGGGCTCAGGTAGTTCGGATACAGCACCTCGAGCAGGCGCTGCGTGAAGCGCGGAAACTCGGCATCGAGCTTGATCTGCATCCGCGCCGACAGAAAGCTGAAGGACTCGATCAGCCGCTCGACATGAGGATCTTTCACCTCGATGCCGTGCATCCCGAGGCGACGCGCGATCTTCGGATGCGCGGCGGCAAACTCGCCCGCCATCTCGCGCATGTAGACCAGTTCGCGGTTGTAGTAGTCGAGCAGTTGGGGGTCCATGGCGGCGAAGGATGTGCGGTTGGAAAAAAGCGGAGTGGCATGGAATGGCGCAGCCCGCCGCGTCAGCGAATGGCGCGTGTCGTGCCTGGCATCGGCTGCGCGATGCGCACCCGGCCCGTTTCGAGGTCGACGGTGCTCTGCACCATGAGCTCCAGCGGATACGGGCGCAGGTCGATCAACGCGCGTATCTCGAACAGCAGCACGTTGTGCGGGTCGCTCGCTCCCTCTCTCGCCAGTGGGCGCACGGTGACCGAATCGGCACGCAGGCGCGGCTCGTGGTCGGCGATGGCGCGGCGGATGATGCGTTCGATGTCGGCCCACCGGTGCGCCGACAGATAACTGCCGGCCAGCGGCGGCACGCCGAAGTTGATGGTCGATGCAGCCGCATCCGGAAAACGCGCGCGATCGATCAGGTCTTCGGCATTCGTGGTGTTGAGCAGGAAGCCCAGGTCGCGCTGGATGATCTCGCGCATCTGGGTTGGCGTCGCGGCGTAATCCGAAGGGCTCTCCGAACTGCGGCTGGGCGCCTCGTCGCGCAAGCGATCGAACAGCGTGGGCAGCAGATGCGCTTGCGCGCGCGACTGTCCGGCATCACGCGGCTGCGGCGCGCGGATGCCGGGGTGTGCGCCACCCATTGCAATGCGCGGCGGCGTGTCGGGCGGTGTCATGACGGATCCTTCGGTGCGGCCGTGCGGCGCGCGGTGGGCATGTGACTGTCCGGCGACAACGCGTGGTGTTCGCGGCGGGTCAGGCTGGGCAGTGCGATGCGCACATCCTGAATGTTCTCGGGTGCGAACAGCCGCAGGATGTCGGCGGGTGGCACCAACCCCAAGGCGACGGGCTCGACGCCGAAGCCGGCGATCAGCAGGTCGATCGGCTCCTGCGCGTTCTTCGTGACGCCCGGTATCAGGCCGCTGAACCCCGTCTCTTCGCGCGGGGCCTCTCCGACCGTCCGTGCGTCCGCGTTGCTTGCGGTCTCGCCGCGCCAATGCGCGGCTCCGCTGAGTTGCATGGGGTCACGGACCACGCGCAAGAACTCCGCGTGCAAGGCGTCGAACCACTGCCCGGAAGTCTCGTATTTCAGATCATCCGCGGCACTGACGCCAATGTCTCCGCCCGCCGCGAAGCCCTCCGGTGCAGCGATGGGAGACAACGATGAGGCAGACGTCGAGGCCCCGGCTGTCGACGTTTCACCCAGCAATGCCGAAAGCGCATTTGCAGAGCGATGTGGCGGCAAGCGCGGCAGACCCAGCGAGCCGAGCGGATCGTTGCGAAACTCGCTCGATGCGGGCTGTGCCACTGCATCGAAGGACACGGCGAGATCACGCAGGGCGAACACAACGGACGGCGTCGGCGCCAGCACACATTCAGTCGCAGGCGGTCGTGATGGCATCGCTGCGCCAGCGCCGCTGCCCGCAACCGCCGAACAGTGCGCGACCACGTTCCAAAGCGCCGCCGGCCGAGTCGAGGCATTCGTGAAGCAACCCGCCGCGTTCTGCTGCCAGAACGCGCTCTCGGCTCGTCGTCGAAACAACCGATGCGGCCAGTCTGGCAATTGGAGACGTGGCGCACCGGGCAACAGGACGGCGGGATCGTCCGGCGCGTCGGGACCGATCAACCGGCACAGCAAGGCGTCGGACTGCGCATCGCGTACGGCGGGCGATATCCCGTCCGTATCCGCTCGACGCCGCCAAGGTCGCGAGGGATGCGGCGCATGCAATGCCCATAAAGCATGCACGGTGGGGGTCAGCGCCGGCAAGCCCCTCTCCGCATGTCGGGCCGCGTGGCGCGCGACTGCTCGGGCCAGCCAGAACAGCCAGGACGGCACGCCCGAATCCGTGGCGGCCAGCTGAGCCTCGAGCCATTTGCGCGGTACGGGCTGGTAGACCAGCAAGGGGTGGCGACGTCCGGTCCGGTCGCCGGAAGGTGCGATGACACCGATGACGAAATGACTCGGCGCGAACGAGAGCGTGCCCGGTGGCAGCACGAAAGCGGCAGGCACCTCGGCACGCGGGTCGGCGTCCACAGCCGACAGCCCCTGTGCCGCGATCCAGTGCGCCCAGCCATCGCTTTCACCGTGCCGCATGCCACTGCGCACGAAGTCCGCATGCGCCGGCAGACGCCCCCAGATGGCGGGCGGCGCGATGCGCTGCGAGGTCCAGAACGATGGCAGCATGGCTGGCCTCAAGACGGGCGTCCAGAACAGCGGAAGCCCTTGAGCACATCGCTGTTCAATGGATTCGGTTGACTGCCGGCGCTGATGTCGAGCACCGCCTTGCGGCCGTCGAAGGCGAATTCGACGCTCTGGTGACCTGGCGTCGCGGTGCCGACGATGCGGCCTTTCTCCATCAGGCGGAACAAGGCCCAGGGGCCACTGGCCGCGACCGTCGAGGTCGCGCCTGAAATGCGCGGATTGGCCGTGAGCTCGGCCATCGCACCGCCACGCAGGCCCGGCCAGTTCACCGTCAAGGTCTGCACCGGACCATGGACGTAACGCTGCCCCTGGCCGTCGATGTCGATGATCAGATCGGTCACGCTCGGCTCCAGCTCCTGCACCCGGAGGTCCATCTTCCAGGCCATCTTGCGGCCACCGGCGTCGCGAAAGAAGAGCTCCCGGATCTGCTGCGCGCGGTAGAACAGGTCGAGGTTCGGGCCGCCTTGCGCCAGCAGCTTGAGCAGTTCGCCGACCATCGTCGGTCCGACGGTGGCTGGCGCGGGTGTGGCGCCCACGGCGAGACCTTCGGCACCGACCATCGCATTGGCGCTGTCCGGACTTTTGTAGCGCCAGGGACGCACGCTGTTGTCGACGAAGGAGGCCAGGTAGCGGTTGAAGAATTCGTCGGCCGCGCCGCCGGTGGCGAAGAGCTGCGTGAAGTCTTCGACGGCAACGTCCTGCGCAACCGCCGCCAGCGGATAGCGGCCTTCCACACCGCGTCGGCAAAGCTCGCTGACCTGCAGCGACATCAGGCCCATGATCCGGTCGAACTGCACCTGCGCCTGCTTGCGCAGGATCAGCGTTGCGCCCTGCGTCACCTTGTCGCTGCCGCTGGTGGCCAGCGCCGTCAGCACCTCACGAAAGGGCGCCGGCAACTTGCCGGCCTCCAGCTTCAGTTTGGCGCCGATCTCTGCGCCGCCGGGCGGCAGGCTGTTGGCTGTGAGCGCGGTATCGGCGACCACCAGCAGCGTGTAGAACTCGTTGACGAGGCCGGAGATGGCTTCGAGCCCGGGCTTGGCGCCGCCGATGGCCGCAGTCCCGGCATCGGCCTGGCCGGTGACGACCTCGCGCAAAGCGGCGAAGCGGTTATCCACCAGTTGCTTCTCCAGGCGCTCCTCGCTGCGAATGCCGAGATTCTTGCTGAGCTCACGTGTCTTCTGGTTCAGCTGGTCGGTCGCCTTGTCGAAGAAGCTCTTGTCGTCCGGGGCCTGGGTGACGAGCGGGCGCGACAGGGTCGTTTCGCGGGTGACCGCGCGGGCCAGCCGGGACAGCGGCGAGTCGGGTGCCGCGAACTGGCGCAGCACGCTCAGGTCGAAACCCAGGCTGGTACCGGTCGTGTCGCTGCCGCTGACGGTGCGGACCGAATCCAGGAATCGCTCCCAATGGCCCGCGTACTCGTCGAGGTACTGGCGACGCACGTCGTCGAGCAAGGGGCTGTCCTGCAGCACGCGGCTCGCCGTGCCGCCGACCTTGCCCAGCCCGGTGGCAAAGCCATCGGCGGTGCCCGCGCCCATGCGGCCCATCACCCAGGCGTCGTCCTCCAGCGCCAGACCGACGAATTCCGGCAGGCGCTTGTTGAAGAGGCCGTGGTAGCCGTCATAGGTGAACAGGCCGGGCACGCCCTTCTCCAACGGCTGACCCTCGGTGCGCGAGAACACCGTGCCGGCTTGCGGCCCGACCGCACGCACCAGCGTGAACTCCTGCGGTGCCTCCTGCTGCATTGCAGCCTTGGCACGCTCGTACACGCGCTGGGTCGACGTCTGGCTGTTGAGGAAGCTCTGCACCTCGCGCACCAGCGCCTCGTTGGGCAGCGTCGCCGCCTGCACCGTTCGCTCACCGGAGAACAGGGCCTGCACATGGTCGATCATCGATGCCCGGCCACCGAAGGCCGATGCGCTGTCGGTCGTCTCCCAGTCCTTGAGCACCCAGTTGCGCACGTCGCGCGCACCGCCGTCCTGCATGTAATGCGCACGATCGTGCAGCAGCTTGTAGACACGCAAGGTGGCATAGGCGGTGTTCGCGTCCTGCGCCTGCACGCTCTGCGCGAGCACGGCCTCCATGCGCGCGAGGATGAAGGGCAGCAGCGTCTGGTCCTGCACCTGCGCATAGGTCTGCCGTGCGGCATCCAGCACCGGCGGCACGGCATAGAGGCCATACAGAAAGCTGCGCGGCGGGTTGTCGACGTCGAGCGTGGCGTAGCCGGGCAACTCGCGGGTGGCGTTGAGCACGTCGGGCACCTGCGCGGACTTGAAGTCGGCGAACTGGGTCTTGATCTGCTGGGTCAATCCCTTTGTGCGGGCGCCGATCGTCGCAAGATATTGGCGATTGTTGTCGAAGCTCGCCATCAGCCCAAAGAACA
>JAZKDL010000111.1:0-2223 GCA_040387575.1 Pseudomonadota bacterium | reverse complement strand
CGGGCCGATCGCGCAGTTTCCGCGCGAGGCGCTGGAGGACCATCTGGCGGTGTGACGGCTCAGCGTAGGCTGGCGACCATCCTGTCGGCGAGGACCACGAGGCGCTTCCTCTCGGCCAGGTTCAGGTCCGGCGGGCAAGGCTGGTCGCGATCCGATGGGAAGAACAATGGGGTCTTTATCCGCAGATCGAAGTTCTTGTTCGTCTGAAAGACATGACCTCCATTCACTGGCCTGAGATGGCATTCAGCGATCGCGCCGCCGGCATGGATGACCTCGTGGCATTGCGCGAAGAAGTGCCCGGGCAACAGCGGGATGGCGTCACGGACGGCGGCCTGCAGGCGCTCGAAATGCGTGCTGTCGGGTGCCACCTTATCGGGTGCCACCTTCATAGGACTCAGTGCATCGACTAGCGTCTTCTTCTCGGGCGTCGCATTGCTGTCGGCCGGCGCGGTTCCCGGCGACTCGAACGCAGATGCGGCGCCGAACGCTTCGGTCAGCGCTTTCGACAACCTGGTATGCGACTCCCAGCGGAGCACCTTGTCACCACGCTGCAACTGCTGGCGCAACTGCCACGCCATCTTCTGGAATTTCGGGTCGCTGCTCAGGTCGCCCATTTGCCCGACGAGCGCCAGGTTGGTTTCGTTCGGAACGATCTGGCCCGCATGGTCGACCTCGAACTTCCTGGCCAGGTCCGACAGCTTCTGGATCGCCGTGCCCGTCGGCAGGCTCGTGCCGGTGCCGGCAGCGGAGGCGATGCTCCCTGGAGGATGGCCTGGCAGCGACGGCAGGCCGCCGACGTTCTGTGTGTTCGTGTTCGTGAATCCTGCGGGAGCAATCATGGCGGTCCTTGGTGATGCGCCGAAGCGGCGCCGCCGCACTATCGAGCGCGGCTGCGACGGGCAACGCCGTCCGGACGAAGCCGTGCCTGACTGCGCGACGCCCGGCAGCGGTCTGGCCCAGCACTGACCTGCGCGGTCAGCCCAAACCTACAGGCGTGAGCCGGCCCCGGGGCACTATTCGCAGATGCCCGTGCAAAGCCCACTGCGCCTCATCTCCCTGTTCGTCGACGAACTGGAGAACGGTGCTTTCCACTGGTTCATCTGCGAGCGCGACCCGGAGAGCCTGCAGTGGCAAGAACTCGAGAGCGGCGGGTATCCATTCGAGATGTGGATCGATGCGTGGGACGACGGTTGCGTGGCGCTGCACGCGCAAGTCGGCGACACCCGCATCGGCCCACGTCGGCAGTCTTAGTCAATCCACACCCATGCGCGGCGGCATCGATCTCAGTTCCTGGCAAGGCGCCATTTCCACCCTGTTGGGGCTCGTCATCGTGTCGCTCGTCGCGGTCGGTATCCGGCTGCTGGTGATGCACAGTGTTCAGCAGCGGCGCGAGCGGCAGAACCGGCAAGTCAACGAGCGGCTTAAGATCCTGATCGCGGCGTACAAGACGCTGGGTGGGTCGTTCACCGGCGACCTCGCTGTCGACCCGAGCCATCTGCGGCAGTTGCGCATGAAGGCGGATGCTGCGGAGGCAGCGTTGGCACGGGCTGAAGCGGCGGTCGACGTCGACGCACATGAACAGGTCCGACCCGCCGTGCGTGCGACGCCACTTTCCGCCACCGAAAGCTCCGACCGCAGGCGCCGCATCCGCGATGCGGTCGAAGCCGCGCTGTCCGACGTCATCCTGCTGGGAACGCAGGAGCAGGTGCAACTGGCAGTGCGCGCAGCCAACGACATGGTGGCGGGCCGGGTCATAGAGACGTCCGAGCTGGTCGCATCGCTGCGCACCTTCATCCGGGAGGTGCTCGATCTGGAGAGCCTGCCGTCGGCGCTCGCGATACCCAAACAGGGTCCGGTGCGCGTGAGTGGCACTGCGAGCAGCCGCAATCGGGCCGGGCAGAACGCGGGTGGCGGTGGGTCGGGTGGCGGCGGTGGCGGGCGTGGCGGCGCAGATCAAGGCGGTGGAGGCGGTCATGGAGACGCCAACTTCGCGCACCGCGACAACGCGCTCGACGCCGATGCGGCGCATCACGCGAGCGGCGTGTAGCCGCCCGCTTGGTCGACCTGACACGTCCGTTCAGTCGACTGCCTTCGTCTTCGCTTCCCGCAGGTTGTCCTTCAGCCAGTCCGGCACGCGCTCGTCGAAACCCAGCGCCACGCGCCGTACCTCGGGCGTGTCCGTCGGTGCATGGCCGACGCCCAGCGCACTGGCGCGCGGCGCGT
>JAZKDL010000110.1:0-4958 GCA_040387575.1 Pseudomonadota bacterium | reverse complement strand
TGCGCGCCATGGTCGACCAGATCGACCCGCGCGAGCACCGCAAGGCGCGCCCGCTGGTCGAGACCAGCTCGGTCGCGATGGTGCGGCGCCTGGTCGCGAGCGGCACCGGCATCGGCTTTCTCATCCCCGAGAACGTGGCCGAAGACGTGGCGCAGGGCAAGCTGGTCTGGACCGCGCTGGCGGACGCGGGTGCGCGGTCGTACAGCTGCCTTTACCAGCGCAGCGGCCAGACCACCACGGTCGCGATGGGGATGTTTCTGCAGTTCCTGGAAGCGGCGCTGACCGAGATCGACAAGCGCTTCAACGGCGAGGGCACGGCGCTGCAGGCGGCCAACTTCGCGAACTGAGTGAGCGCGCCGGGCCGTGTCCACGGCGGCGGCTACGATCGACCGGCTGCCCAGACCCCGGCGCCCATGACCCAGAGACATATGACCGACCGCAAGACCCACCTCGACCCCCGCGCGACCGCCCTGCTCGTCGCCTGCTGCGCCTTCTGGGGCCTGCAGCAGATCCTGATCAAGAGCACGGTGACCGAGGTCCCGCCGATGTGGCAAGCCACGTTACGCATGACCGGCGCCGTGGCGCTGCTGTGGCTCTGGTGCGCAGCGCGCGGCGTGAAGCTGTTCGAGCGCGACGGCACGCTGCCGGGCGGTTTGCTGGTCGGCCTGCTGTTCGCGGGCGAATTCATCTGCATCTACATCGGGCTGCAGCACACGTCCGCCTCGCGGCTCACGGTGTTCCTTTATGCGGCGCCCTTCTGGGTCGCGGTGCTGCTGCCGCGCTGGGTGCCGGCCGAACGCCTGCGCGGCGTGCAGTGGGTCGGCCTGGCACTGGCCTTCGCGGGCGTCGTGCTGGCCTTCAGCGAGAGCTTCGGCCACGCCAGCTCGGAGCAGCTCTTCGGTGATGCGCTGGGCGTGGCGGGCGGCCTCATGTGGGCACTGACCACGCTGTCGATCCGCGCCACGCGGCTGGCCACCGCGAGCGCCGAGAAGACGCTGTTCTATCAACTGGCCGTGACCGCCGTGCTGTGCCCGATCCTCTCGGTGCTGCGCGGCGAGAGCTGGGGCTTCGGCTACTCGAGCGGCGCCTGGACATCGATCGCGGCGCAGACGTTGGTCGGCGCGTTCGCCAGCTACCTCGCCTGGATGTGGCTGCTGCGGCACTACCCGGCCACGCGCATCTCGTCTTTCACCTTCCTCACGCCGCTGTTCGCGCTGGTCTTCGGCGTCGTGCTGCTGAAGGAACCGCTCACGCTGCATCTGGTGCTGGCCCTCGGCGGCGTGGCGCTGGGCATCGTGCTGGTGAACCGGCGCGTGGCGAAGCCGGCCTGACGCCCATTCTGCAAATGCAAGAACATTTCTTCAATTTGCACGGCCTGTCGGTGCCTGTCCTGATCAACCCATGAACTTCCAACCCGTCCTCGACGAGATCGTCGCCGCGCTGCGTCCCGAATTCGGCGCCGCCGGCACCGTGGCGAGCTACATCCCCGCACTGGCGCGCGTGCCGGCCGATCGCTTCGGCATCGCGCTGCGCACCTGCGAGGGCACGGAAGCCTGCGCGGGCGACGCGGCCGTGCCCTTCTCGATCCAGAGCATCTCGAAGCTCTTCACGCTGACCGTGGCGATGCGCAGCATGGGCGACGACCTGTGGCAGCGCATCGGCCGCGAGCCGTCGGGCAACCCCTTCAACTCGCTGGTGCAGCTGGAAAGCGAACAGGGCACGCCGCGCAACCCGTTCATCAATGCCGGCGCGATCGCGGTGGCCGACCGGCTGCTGAGCCTGGCCGGGCCCGGGGCAGGAGATGGCGCAGGACCTGACGGCAAGGCCAAGGCCGATCTGCTGACGATGATGTCCGACCTCGCGGGCGAGCCGATCGGCTACGACGACGAGGTCGCCGCGTCGGAGGCCGCGACCGGCTTTCGCAACGTGGCGCTCGCCAACTTCATGAAGAGCTTCGGCAAGCTCGACAACGACGTCGCGGCCGTGCTCGACATGTACTTCCACCAGTGCGCGCTGCGCATGAGCTGCCTGCAGCTCGCGCGTGCCGCGTCGTTCCTGTGCCGCGACGGCGCGCATCCTGTCGACGAGCGCCAGCCAGTCACCACAGAGCGGCAGGCACGCCGCATCAACGCGCTGATGCTGACCTGCGGCACCTACGACGCGGCCGGCGATGTCGCCTTCTCGATCGGCCTGCCCTGCAAGAGCGGCGTGGGCGGCGGCATCGTGGCGGTGGTGCCCGACAAGCTCACGCTGTGCGTCTGGTCGCCGCCACTCGACGCCACCGGCAACTCGCTGCTGGGCCTGAAGGCGCTGGAGCTGTTCGTGGCGAAGACCGGGCTGTCGGTGTTCTGAGCCTTTCGAACCGCTTCACGACCTGGCCTTGCCCAGCGCACTCGCGGGCATGGCGATCAGCATCAGCAGCGCCGACAGCACCAGTGCACCGCTGAGCACGTACAGGCTCGCGGTGAAGCCGCCGGTCGCCGTCTTGAGTGCGCCGACCAGCATCGGCGCCACCAGGCCGGCGCAGCCACCGATGGTGCTGATGAGCGCGATGCCCGCCGCCGCCGCGCGCTTCGACATGAAGATGCCCGGCACCGACCAGAGGATGGTGAACGCGGCGGACACGCCCATCGACGTCAGCGCGAGGCACAGCACCGCGGCCACCGGGCTCTGCATGAACAGCGTGGTCGCCGCCAGCCCGGCCGCGCCGACCAGTGCGCTCAGCGCGAAGTGCCAGCGCCGCTCCTGGCGCCGGTCGGAGCGGCGGCCGATGACGATGTTGGCCGCGATCCCGGCCACCGCGGGAATCACGGAATAGAAGCCGATCTCCATCACGCTCAGGCCCATCGACTTCAGGATGGTCGGCTGCCAGAACGACATCGCGTAGATGCCCAGGATGATCAGGAAGGACATGAAGCCGATCAGCCAGACGCGGCCGTCGCGCATGGCCGCGCCGAAGGTATGGCGCTCCGCGGCGCCATGCACCGCCTGGTCGTCGGCCAGCAGCCGCGCCACGCGTTGCTGCTCCGCGGGCCGCAGCCACGGCGCCTGCGCCGGGCCGTTCGGCAGCCAGCGGAACACGGCGATGCCGAGCAGCACGCTGGGCACGCCTTCGAGCAGGAACAGCCATTGCCAGCCGCGCAGCGACAGCACGCCGTCGAGGTAGGTCATCGTGAGCCCGGCCACAGGACCGGCCACGATCGGCGCGGCGCCGAAGGCCATGAAGAACAGCGCCGTCGCCTGGGCGCGCCGGTTCGACGGGAACCAGAGCGTCAGGTAGAACAGCACGCCCGGCGCGAAGCCGGCCTCGAACACGCCGAGCAGGAAGCGCAGCACGTAGAACTGCGTCGGCGTGGTGACGAACATCATCGCGGCCGACGCCAGTCCCCACAGGCCCATGATCCGCAACAGCGTCGCGCGCACGCCGATCCGCGCCAGCATCAGGTTGCTCGGTATCTCGAAGATCGCGTAGCCGATGAAGAAGATGCCAGCGCCCAGGCCGAACATCGCGTCGCTGAAGCCGAGCTGGTCCTTCATCTGCAGCTGCGCATAGCCGACGTTGGTGCGGTCCAGGTAGTTCAGCACGTAGCAGGCGCACAGCAGCGGCATCAGGCGCCAGAGGATCTTGCGGAAGAGCGCATCGTCCTCGCGCGCGAGGGAGCCGGACGCGGCGGGTGGCGCGGCCCGTGCCGGGTCGAGGGTGGCGGTGTTCATGGGTGTGTCTCCTTCGTTGTTGTGGCCGGTGCGCTTCAGCGCAGCGCCGGCTTTCCGAAACTCGTCTCGCCCCAGAGGTGGCTGGTCGGCGCACCAGGAAACAGCCAGTGCGGCGTGCACTCGCTCGACGGCACGACGTTGCTGAAACCGTGCGTGGCCGAGGTACCGGCCAGCGTCTTCTCCAGCACCATCGACAGGTACTGGTCGTTGCTGCCTTCCTGCGTGTTGCCGTTCAGGATGACCTCCGCGCCCGTCGCCTTGGCATAGCGCCGGATGCCGTTGTGGCGCGACTCGGCGGGCGACCAGCTGTCCGCGGACACGCCGTTCTCGCTGCTCACCCGCAGGCCGTCGGGCGTGCGGTAGACGAGCGAATGGTTGCCCTCGGTGTGGCCGGGCGTGTGCACCAGCGCGACGCCGGGGCCGAGCCGCACGCTGCCGTCGAACGCGACGATGCGCGCGTCCGCCACCCCGTCGATGCCGTTCGGGCAATACCACTCGGCCTGCAGCGGCAGCAGGCCGCGCACGCTCGCCAGTTCCTGCCGATGCACCAGAAGCTTCGCGCGCGGCAGCAGCCCCGGCATGCCGCCGGTGCCGAGCCAGCGGCGCACGTCCTGCGTGTGCAGGTGGTCGTAGGTGATGTAGTCGACCTGTTCGGGCGCGACGCCGGCGGCGGCCAGCGCCTGCGGCACGGTCGCGTAGACCGGCGCGATCGTGCTGTGCAGGAACTTGGGCGTCTGCTCGCCGAGCCGCTTGAAGTACGGCGTCTCGTTGCCGGCCTCGAAGTCGGCGGGCGTGAACAGCAGCGTGCGCAGCTGGCCGTCGAAGTCGTCGTACTGCAGCAGCGTGGTGCGCGCGAGCAGATGCACCATGTGCGGCTTCAGCATCTGCTGCGAGTACACGCCGGTGAAAGCGAACCACGCCGGGTACGGGATGCGCAGCAGGTTGAAGCTGCGCGCGTGGTGCACCGGCGCCGCATCCAGCATCTCCGCGCGAAAGGCCTCGGCCGCGTGGCGCACCGCGCGCAGCCGGTCCTGCGGCATCGGGGCCTGGCGCGCGCCGTCGAAGGCCGTGACCGGCACGAGGCCGGTCGGCTCTGGATCTCTGGTCATGGACGATCTCCTTGGATGGAAACGATGAAAGCGATGGCGATGGCGATGAACGGGAAGCGGACCGCGCTCAGTACATCGAGCGGCCGCCCGAGATGTCGAACACGGCGCCGGTGCTGAAAGAACAGTCGCCGCCGG
>JAZKDL010000109.1:0-9482 GCA_040387575.1 Pseudomonadota bacterium | reverse complement strand
TCTGCCGCAGGCCGAAGTGCACGTGCAGGCCCTTGCCCTTGCGGTCTTCGCTGAGATAGGAGAAGCCGTTCTTCGCGGCATCGCGCGGGTTGCGCCAGCCCTTCTGGTTCGGCACCACGCGGCCGAGCATCTCGACGCTGCCGCTCGCCGGCCGCAAGCCCAGCAGGCCTTCGAACAGTTCGGTGCGGCCTGCGCCGACCAGGCCGGCAAAGCCGAGGATCTCGCCGGGCCGCACCTCGAAGCTGGTGTCCTGCGCCCAGCCGGGCACGCTGAAGTTGCGCACGCGCAAGGCCGGCGCACCGCCCTGCACCACCGCGTCGCGCGGCGGATAGAGGTCGGCCAGTTCGCGGCCGACCATCAGGTTCGCCATCTGCTGGCGGGTGACGTCGGCGGTCAGCGAGCGGGTGACGAAGCGGCCGTCGCGCATCACGATCACGTCGTCGGTCACGCGCTCGACCTCGTCGAGCTTGTGCGAGATGTAGACGATGGTCACGCCATCGGCACGCAGTTGCGCGATGAGCCTGAACAGCCGCTCGGTCTCGCCGGGCGTGAGTGTCGCGGTGGGCTCGTCCATGATCAGCAGGCGCGCGCGGCGCGCGACCGCCTTGGCGATCTCCACCAGCTGCTTCTCGGCCACGATCAGGCGGCGCACCTTGGTCTTCGGGTCGATCTGCAGGCCGACCTGGGCCAGCGCTGCGGCCGCGTCGCGCTCCATGGAGGCGTCGTCGAGCAGCCAGCCTCTCTTCTTGTCATGGCCGAGAAAGATGTTCTGGGCCACGCTCAGATCCTCGGCCAGGTTGAACTCCTGGTGGATCAGCACGATGCCCAGCGCCTCGGCGTCGCGCGAACTCGCGAACTGCTGCGGCGCGCCGTTGATGCGCAGCGTGCCGGCCGTCGGCTGCTCGTAGCCCGACAAAATCTTCATCAGCGTCGACTTGCCCGCGCCGTTTTCGCCGAGCAGGCCGTACACGCGGCCGGGCGCCAGCGAAAAGCTCACGCCGTGCAGCACCTGCACCGGCCCGAAGGCTTTGACGATCTGGTCGAAGTCGACCGACACGCCGGCAGTGGCGCCAGTGGCGGCAGTGGCGGCAGTGGCGAAAGAAGGTTTGTCTGTCATGGCGCCACTCCGCGGACCTTGAGGGTTTCCTGCATCGCCAGCACGCCGGCACCGGTGATGCCGGCTTGCGCACCGAGCGGCGTGTACTGGATCTCCAGGTGCCGCGTCGACAACGCCAGAGAGCGCTGGTAGACGCTCTGCCGCACGGCTGCCAGGAACAGCGGCCCGACCTGCGTGATGCCGCCACCGATGAAGATGTGCGACGGATTGAAGAAGTTCACGACCGAGGCCAGCATCTGGCCGAGCAGGTTGCCGGCCTTCTGGATGATGCCGTTGGCGGCTTCGTCGCCAGCGCGGCCCGCATGGCCGACATCGGTCGCCTCGATGCGGCCGGTACGGCGCAGGCATTCGGCCAGCATCTCGCTCTGCCCATCGTTCGCGGCCTGGATCGCCATGCGGGTGATGGCGGGCCCGGCGGCCATGACTTCGACGCAGCCGACGTTGCCGCAATGGCAGCGCGGGCCTTCCTGGTCGACGCAGATGTGGCCCACGTCGCCGGCCGATCCGGCCGCGCCGCGGTACACCTCGCCGTGGCAGACGATGCCGCAGCCAATGCCGGTGCCGACCTTGATGACGAGGAAGTTCGACAGCGAGCGCTTCAGCCGCCAGAGCTCGCCGAGCGCCATCAGGTTCACGTCGTTGTCGACGAAGACCGGCGCGGCATAGTCCTCGCGCAGCAGGTCGCGGATCGAGAAGCCGTCCCACGCGGGCATCAGCGGCGGATTGACCAGCTGGCCGCTCTGGAAGTTGACCGGCCCCGGCACGCCGATGCCGATGCCGAGCACCTGACGGGCATGCACGCCGCAGCGCGCGAGCAGTTCACGCAAGATGATCCGCACGCGCGCCAGCACGACGCCCGGTCCTTGCCGCACGTCGGCCGCTTCGGCGTGTTGCGCCAGGGGTTGGAGATCGGGCCGGAGCACGGCGATGTCGAGGCTGGTGGCGCCGATGTCGATGCCGATCAGCACGCCCAGCGTGTCGCTGAGCTGGAGGTTCTCGGCGCGGCGGCCGCCCGAGGAGCGCTGCGGCCCGGCTTCGGCCAGGATGCCCTGGTCGACCAGTCCGGCGATCAGCGCGTTGGCCTTGCTCTTGGAAAAGGCCAGGTGTTCGGCCATGCGATTGCGCGAGCCGCCGGACGACCAGAAGGTCGTTTCCAGCAGCAGCATCTCATCGGCAGTGAGGCCGCTCCAGCGTTCCAACTTGTGTGTCTCCGTCGCGTGGTCCGGCGTCGATGTGGCCGGTTCGACTCGGATACTAGAACGCCATCTTCAGCCAGACAAGATCCAACTTTGACCAAATTCGGGTCAAACACTCAGGGTTTACGTTGAATGAAGTCCACGAATGCCCGAAGCGGCGCCGGCAACAGCCGACGTCCGGGGTAATAGAGGAAGGGTCCGGAAAAGCGCGGCCACCAGGACTCCAGGATCGGCTCGAGCGCGCCGCTGTCCATGTGCGGCCGCAGCCAGTCCTCGAACAGGTAGATCACACCGGCACCGGCCAGGGCGGCGTCCACCGCGAGATCGGTCGTCCCGCCCAGCCGCACGATCAGCTGGCCGGTCACGTCGATGCGCAGCTTCTCGTCGGCACGTTCGAAGTCCCACGGCGGCATCGATCCACTGGCGAAGCGGCCGCGCAGGCAGGCATGGCCGAGCAGGTCGCGCGGATGGTCAGGCCGGCCATGGCGGTCGAGGTAGCCCGGCGAGGCCGCGACAGCGAAACGCTGGAAGCGAGGGCCGATCGGCACCGCGACCATGTCCTGCTCGAGCCGCTCGTCATAGCGAATGCCGGCATCGCAGCCGACCGCCAGCACGTCGACGAAGCCGTCCTCGGCGATCACTTCGAGCGCGATGTCGGGGTACTCCGCAAGGAAGCCCGGCACGATCGCCGGCAGCACGAGCCGCGACGCGCTGATCGGCACGTTCAGCTTGAGCGTGCCGGCCGGCCGGTCCCGAAAGCCGTTGACCACGTCGAGCGCCGCCTCGACCTCGGTGAGCGCCGGCCGCAGCCGTTCGAGCAGCCGCTGCCCCGCTTCCGTGGGCATCACGCTGCGTGTCGTGCGATGCAGGAGGCGAACGCCGAGTTGCGTCTCCAGCCGGCGGACCGCCTCGCTCAAGCCCGATGCGCTGCCGCCGCTCAGACGCGCGCCGTCGCGAAATCCCTTCGCGCTCGCCACCGCCACGAAGGCATTCAGATCACCAAGGTCGACTTTCATTGTTTTGAATCCTGCACAGCCTGTGCCGATTGTGATGGCTTATCAAACAATGAGGCGCTGCCTAGACTGCCTTCACGAATCCAGCGGATCGAACACAGCACTCGACACACACGAAAGACGCCCATGTCCAGCACCCCAATCCACAGCACCTTCAACCTCGGCGACCACAGCGTCAACCGGCTCGGCTATGGCGCCATGCAGCTCGCCGGCCCCGGCGTGTTCGGCCCGCCGAAGAATCGCGAGGCAGCGCTCGCCGTGCTGCGCGAAGCGATCGAAAGCGGTGTCGACCACATCGACACCAGCGACTTCTACGGCCCGCACGTCACCAACCAGATCATCCGGGAAGCCCTGGCGCCCTATTCGAAGGATCTCGTCATCGTCACCAAGATCGGGGCCGTGCGCTCCGACACCGGCGGCTGGCTGCCGGCGTTCGCCCCCGAGCAGTTGGCACAGGCGGTGCACGACAACCTTCGCAACCTTGGCCTCGATGTGCTGGAGGTCGTGAACCTGCGCATCATGTTCGACGTCCACGGCCCGGCCGAAGGATCGATCGAAGCGCCGCTGACCGCGCTGGCCGAACTGCAGCGCCAGGGCCTGGTGCGCCACATCGGCCTGAGCAACGTGACGCCGGCCCAGATCGCCGAGGGCCGCGGCATCTGCCCGATCGTCTGCGTGCAGAACCAGTACAACCTGGTGCACCGCAACGACGACGCGTTGATCGACGACCTGGCACGCGACGGCATCCCTTACGTGCCCTTCTTCCCGCTCGGCGGGTTCACGCCGCTTCAGTCGTCCGGGCTCTCCGACATTGCACGACGCCTCGGCGCCACGCCGATGCAGGTCGCACTCGCCTGGCTGCTGCGCCGGTCGCCCAACATCCTGCTGATTCCGGGCACCTCGTCGGTCGGGCATCTGCGCGAGAACCTGGCCGCGGCCGAGCTGGTGTTGCCGCCCGAGGCGATCGAAGCGCTGGACCGCGTCGCCGCGCCCTCTGCCGCTGCCGCTGAGTGAGCTTCAAGCCGCCTCGAACGTGTCCCCGAGGATCCGGTTCCGCCCGCCCGACTTGCTCAGGTAGAGCTGACGGTCGGCATGCGTGATCCAGAGGTCGGCGCCCATGCCGGGCAGGCAGCGCGCGCTCGCGATGCCGATGCTCACGGTCACGTGCGAGCTGATGGTCGAACCCGTGTGAGGAATGCCCAGCGAAATCACCTGCGCGTGGATCTCCCGGGCGATCGTCAGGGCCGCGTCCGAATCGGTGCCAGGCAGCACGCAGGCGAACTCCTCTCCGCCATAGCGGGCGGTCAGGTCGGAGGCGCGGCGCACGGCGCGCGACAGCGCCGACGCGACCATCGTGATGCAGCGGTCACCGGCCGGATGCCCATAGGTGTCGTTGAAGAGCTTGAAGAAGTCGATGTCGACCATGAGCACTGACAGCCATTCACCGGTGCGCGCCAGCTTGGCGGTTTCGACGTCGAGCGTCTGCTCCAGCCGGCGGCGGTTGCTGAGGCCGGTCAATGCATCTGTCACCGCCATCTGCGCGAGCTGGTCGCGCAAGCGTTTCAGCTCGATGTGGTTGCGAACGCGCGCGCGCAGCACCATCGGCTGGATCGGCTTGGTGACGTAGTCGATCGCCCCCAGAGAAAGCCCCTTGGCCTCCGCGTCCTCATCGTCGAGGCCGGTGGTGAAGATCACCGGCACGTCGGCCAGAAGCCTGTCGCCCTTCAGCGTGCGGCAGACCTCGTAGCCATCGATGCCCGGCATGAGCACGTCGAGCAGCACCAGGTCGGGCAGCACGGAGCGCGCAACCTCGATGGCCTGTTCGCCCGACGTCGCGAAGCAGATCTCGTAGTCGTCTTCCAGTGCGGCATTCATGATCTCGATGTTCGATATCTCGTCATCGACGATCAGTATCACGGCGCGTTCTTTCATTGCGTCACCCTTGTCTCGCTCGGGGGTTGAACTTCCAGCGGTGCCCGGCGCGCGACGACATCGTCCAGGAGCCGGAGCGCGCCGCCGTAGTCGAGCTTGTCGAGCGCGACCTTCACCGGATGCACGCGAGCCGCCTCGGCGCTCAGTCCGAGCGCCTGCGCCAGCCTGTCGAAGGTGGCGCGCGCACCCAGGCTGCGGCGCTTCAACGCAGCACGCAACGCCTCGCTCGACGCCTCCACGGCGGCGACGTCGATGACGACGGTGGCGGTCTGCGGGGCAGCCGCCGATTCGGTTCGGACCAGGCTGGCCGCTGCCGCGATTGCGGGCGCGATCAGCTGCTCGAGCTGGCCGAGCCGGTCCTCCATCCGTTCCAGATCGCCGCCAGCCAATGCGGCCTCGATGCCGGCAGCGGCGCTGGCGATGGCACCGATCTCCAGCGATGCGGCAACGCCCTTGAGCGTGTGCGCCAGCCGTTTGGCATCGATCAGTTCACCGCTGGCGATCTGGCGGCGCAGCGTCGGAACGACCTGCGCGAAAGCATCGCCGAAGCCGACGATCAACTTGCGCAGCAGCGGGCGCTTGCCATTGACCCGCTTCAGCGCGGCATCGATGTCGAAGGGCGGCAGGCTGTCGGGCAGGTCGCTCTTGTCGACCGCCGGCGCGAGGGCAATGGAGTTCGCGGCCGCCGCCGAGGCTTGGGCCGATGCTTCAGCTGGCGATACAGCCGTCGCATCCGCGGACCCGTCGCGCGGCTTCAGCCAGCGGTCCAGCGTGAGCACCAGCAGCGCCGGATCGACCGGCTTCGCGATGTGGTCGTTCATGCCCGCCGCCAGGCAGCGTTCGCGCTCCGCGGCATAGGCGTGGGCGGTCATGGCAATGATCGGAAGCTGCTCGGCCGTCCAGTCCTGCCGGATGCGCACGGTGGCTTCGATGCCGTCCATCTCGGGCATCTGCACGTCCATCAGCACGGCGGCGTAACGCGCGCCATGCCGCGCGACGCGTTCGCAGGCGACGCGCCCGTTCTCGGCGGTGTCCACCACCAGTCCGGCGTCGGCCAGCAATTCGATCGCGATCTCGCGGTTGATGTCGTTGTCCTCGGCCAGCAGCACACGCAGCCCGCGCAACGGCGACGTCACCATGGGAATGCTCGGCGCGTCGACGGGGGCGGGCTTCACGGCACCGCCCGCGAACAGGCTGGTGATGGTCTCCAGCAGCATCTGCGGATCGACCGGCTTGATGAGGAAGGCGGCCACGTCGTTGGCCTCGGCCTCGCTCTTGAACTCCTCGTGCCGATAGGCCGTCACCAGCAGAACGACCGGCAGCCGTGTCAGCTTGACATTGGCGCGCATGGACTTGACGGTCTGGATGCCGTCGAGGCCCGGCATCTTCCAGTCCATCAGGACGAGGTCGTAGGGGCAGCCCTGCGCCGTCGCCATCTCCAGCGCGCCGAGCACCTCTTCGCCGGAAGCGACGAGGTCGGTCGACATCGACCATGAAGCGAACACGCCCTGCAATATCTCGCGCGACGCGGGGTTGTCGTCGGCAATCAACACCCGCAATTTCAGGATGTCCGGCGACGGCTGATGGATCGGCAGCAAGGTCTGGTCCTGGCTGATGCCCATGACGACAGTGAAGATGAAGGTGCTGCCGACGCCCGGGCGGCTCTCGACGCGGATCGACCCGCCCATCAGTTCGACGATCTGCTTGCTGATGGCCAGGCCCAGGCCGGTGCCCCCGAAGCGCCGCGTGGTCGAGCTGTCCGCCTGGGTGAAGGAATTGAACAGCGACGCCTTCTGCGCCTCCGTCATGCCGATGCCAGTGTCCTGAACGGACACGTGCAGCGTGAGGTTCCTATCATCCCGGTTCGACGCGTCCACCGAGACAGTGACCGCGCCGTTCTGGGTGAACTTGACGGCATTGCTCACCAGGTTCAGCACCACCTGGTTGAACCGCAGTTCGTCCCCGACCAGCACGCCGGGCACGGCCTTGTCGACGATCGACCGGACCACGACGCCCTTGGCTTCGGCATCGATGGCCGCCAGGTGCAACAGGTTGTCGAGCGAGGTCCGAAGCTGGAAAGGCCGCTGTTCCAGCGACAGCTTGCCGGCCTCGTTCTTGGAGAAATCCAGGATGTCGTTGATCAGTCGAAGCAGCGCCACGCCGGCCCCGTTGATCTTCGAGACATAGGACTGCTGCTTGGGCGTCAGGTCCGTGCGCAGCGCCAGATGGCAGAAGCCGAGGATCGCGTTCATGGGCGTGCGGATCTCGTGGCTCATGTTGGCCAGGAACATGCTCTTGGCCCGGTTGGCTTCCTCGGCCTCTTGCGTCCTTTCCTCCAGCGCATCGTTCTGGGCCATGATTTCGGCGCTCATGGCGCCGATGCGGCCGAAGCTCTCGACCAGCGTGTCGCTGAGCCAGACCAGCACGGCCGTCTGGAAGGCGACGATCGCCGCATGCAGCAGAACGCGCGCCAGTTCGCCGCCCGAAGGGAACACGGCCTGCGGCAGCAGGAAGTCCAGCAGCAGATGGTGGATGGCGATCGCCGTCGCCGCGACCAGGATCGTCCGCCGGTCGCACCAGGCAATGGTGAGTGCCAGCGTGGCGAAGAAATACATGTGCATGTCCATCTGCCACGCCCAGCCCGACATCAGGTAGACGAGCAGCGCGGGTTCGCCCATCAATGCGACGGCCGACAGATAGCGGGTGGCCGGCGCAATGCCATGGCGACGCCAGCTCAGGTGATAGGCGCCAGCGAGCAGCGCGCCGGCCAGCGCGGCACTCAACGGCGACTTCCCGACGAACAGGGCCGCGCCCGCCAGGAGCGGGACGTGCAACCAGAACAGCACGACCAGGAAGCGCCCGAAGCGCCCGCGAATCCTGTCGAGTTCGACACTCATGTCCGCGCCTCCTCGTCAGCCGACTTGAAACCGATGCAGCCTCGCAGCCGGAGTGGATCGATGACGAGCCACGCCCCCGCGCGGTACAGGGTGCGAACGAAATCCGGATGGGTCGATTGCACGATGACCATGTTCGCGCGGTCGCCCGTGTCGACGATGCGGCCATCCGCCACCTGAATCAGCGCCATCGTCCGGCTCAGGCTGTACCAGGGCGGAGCGACGACGGCGTACTGGCCGTCTTTGCCGGTTGGATACAGGGTCGCAATGACCAGTCCCAGCAGGAAGATGGCCATCAACGCGGCGGCTTGCCCGAGATCGCGCAACTTGAAAGCCACGTCTTCACCGCGTCGGTTCGCCCCGTCCGCAACGGAGCGTCGGCGAAAAGCGAGCGCGTGGCTCAGCCAATTAGCAGGCCGCATATTGGTAATACGGAGTTATGTAATACGGAAGAATTAATCTTAATTCGCTCATACCGGTATTCCCGGTAGCGAATCTTGATTGCGGTCCATTAGCTGCAGCATTGTTTCATGAGAAATATGCTGATACACCATCATACGGTCGCTTGGGACGCCTGCAATTGACGTCTTTCCCTAAACGGGAGATGACTTGCCAATTTGCAAAAAATAGCAAAGCCTCGTCATCCTTCATCGCACACCGTCATATTCGGGCCGGCGCTGCGATGCCAGCTTGCGTACCACCGCCACCAGCCTCGAGGTTCGAGGTTCGAGGTTCGAGGTTCGAGGTTCGAGGTTCGAGGTTCGAGGTTCGAGACGATGATCTCGTAGCCCGCGCCTACGTGCTGCCAGCCCCAATGCGTGGCCACCAGGTTGATGCCTTGAGCGGTACCAAACGACTGGAAAGTCGATTCCTAAGAACGATTCGATCTATGTCGCCGACCCGATTGCGGCGGCCGCCGCCGGATGCGCAGGTCGTGCCAGACCCAGGTGCTCGCGCAGCGTGCGGCCTTCGTACTCCCTGCGAAACAGGCCGCGCCGCTGCAGTTCGGGAATCACCAGCGACGCGAAATCGCGAAGCCCGTGCGGCAGCGTCGGCGCCAGCACGTTGAAGCCGTCGGCCGCGCCGGTGGTGAACCAATGCTCGAGCTGATCGGCGATGCTTTCGGCGGTGCCGATCACGGTCCAGTGGCCACGCGCCGCCGCCACCTTTTCATAGAGCTGCCGGATCGACAGGTTGTCGCGCAGCGCCAGGCTTGCAAACAACGCTTGCCGGCTCTTCCAGCCTTCGGTGACCGGCAGGTCCTGCGGAAACGGGCCGTCGATGTCGTAGCCCGACAGATCGACGTTGCCCAGAAAGGTCGACAGCAGGC
>JAZKDL010000108.1:0-7503 GCA_040387575.1 Pseudomonadota bacterium | reverse complement strand
TCCGCATGTACTTCCTGGTCTTCCACGGCAAGGAACGCTACGACCAGAATCCGGATGCGCATCACGACGACCATGGCCACGGCCATGAAGACGATCACGGCCACGGCCATCACGATGCCCATACGCCGCACGAGTCGCCGTGGGTGGTCTGGCTGCCGCTGGTGCTGCTGGCCATTCCGTCTGTCGTGATCGGTTTCATCACCATCGAGCCGATGCTCTATGGCGAGTTCTTCAAGGACGCGATCTTCGTGAACGGCAACACGCATCATGCGATGAAGGAAATGGAAGAAGCCTTCCATGGACCGGTCGCGATGGCATTGCACGGCCTGAGCACCGCACCGTTCTGGCTTGCATTGGCTGGGGTTGTCCTGTCGTACTACATGTACATGATCAACCCGGCGCTGCCAACGGCGATCAAACGCGCCTGCGGTCCGGTGTATCGCCTCCTGGAGAACAAGTACTACCTCGACTGGATCAACGAGAACATCGTCGCCCGCGGCGCGCGTGCACTGGGCACCGCGTTCTGGAAGGGTGGCGACCAGGCGGTGATCGACGGCGCCATCGTCAACGGGTCATGGAAGCTCATCGGCCGCATCTCGGGCGTCATTCGCTGGATGCAGTCAGGCTTCATCTATCACTATGCGTTCGCGATGCTGTTGGGCATCTTCGTGCTCATGACGTATTTCGTCTGGTTCAACAAGTAAGCGCGCGCGCTGGAGAAAAACAAAAATGGGTTTGTTGAGCCTTGCCATATGGATGCCGATCGCGTTCGGCGTTCTGTTGTTGGCTTTCGGTCGCGATGAGCATGCGAAGACCGTGCGCTGGGTTGCGCTGGTCGGATCGATCCTGAGCTTCCTCGTCACGCTTCCGCTTTACACGCGCTTCCAGAACGGAACCGCGGCAATGCAGTTCGAGGAAAAGTTCGGCTGGATCGAACGTTTCCACGTGAACTACCACCTCGGTGTCGACGGCTTGTCGCTGTGGATGGTCCTGCTCACGGCTTTCATCACGGTCATCGTCGTGATCTCGGCCTGGGAAGTGATCACCGAGCGCGTGAACCAGTACATGGGTGCGTTCCTGATCCTGTCGGGTCTGATGATCGGTGTCTTCTCGGCGCTCGACGGTCTGCTGTTCTACGTGTTCTTCGAAGCCACGCTGATCCCGATGTACCTGATCATCGGTATCTGGGGCGGCCCGAACAAGATCTACGCGGCGTTCAAGTTCTTCCTGTACACGCTGCTCGGTTCGCTGCTGATGCTGGTCGCGCTGATCTACCTGTACAACAAGTCCGGTGGCAGCTTCGACATCCTGACTTGGCACAAGTTGCCGCTCGCGAGCGGTGCGCAGAGCTTCCTCTTCTTTGCCTTCTTCGCGGCTTTCGCTGTGAAGGTGCCAATGTGGCCGGTGCACACCTGGCTGCCAGACGTGCACGTCGAAGCACCGACTGGTGGCTCCGCTGTGCTGGCAGCCATCATGCTGAAGCTGGGCGCCTACGGCTTCCTGCGCTTCTCGATGCCGATCGCGCCCGATGCGTCTCGCGAGTGGGCCTGGCTGATGATCGCGCTGTCGCTGATCGCCGTGATCTATGTCGGCCTGGTTGCACTGGTGCAACGCGACATGAAGAAGCTGGTCGCTTACTCGTCTGTCGCGCACATGGGCTTCGTGACACTGGGCTTCTTCATCTTCAACGACCTCGGCGTGTCGGGCGGCATCGTGCAGATGATTGCCCACGGCTTCGTGTCGGCGGCGATGTTCCTGGGCATCGGTGTGCTGTATGACCGCATGCATTCACGCCAGATCGCCGACTACGGCGGCGTGGTCAACACCATGCCCAAGTTCGCAGCCTTTGCGTTGCTGTTCGCCATGGCCAATTGCGGTCTGCCGGGTACCGCCGGTTTCGTGGGCGAGTGGATGGTGATCCTGGGTGCGGTCAAGGCCAACTTCTGGGTCGGCCTGGGCGCTGCGACCGCATTGATCTTCGGCGCAGCGTACACGCTATGGATGTACAAGCGGGTCTACCTGGGCGCGGTCGGCAACGACCATGTCAAGGAACTCAAGGACATCGATGCGCGCGAGTTCCTCATGCTTTCGCTGCTCGCGATCGCGGTGCTGTGGATGGGCCTCTATCCGAAGCCCTTCACCGATGTGATGAATGCGTCCGTGAGCGAACTCCTGCGCCACGTGGCAATGTCCAAATTGCCTGTCTGAGCCCGAGCTGAACAAGAGAACGAGATGATTGACAAACTCAGCTGGATCACGATCTATCCGGAAATAGTGCTGCTGGTCATGGCCTGCATCATCGCGCTGGTCGACCTGTCGACGACCAGCGCGCGCCGCACCCGCACCTACGTGCTCACGCTGCTGACCCTCGCGGTCGTGGCCGTGATGACCGGCATGGCCGCCGCTGGCGGCAAGACGATCTACGGCTTCGGCGGCCAGGTCGTGAGCGACCCGATGGGCAACTGGCTCAAGTGCTTCGCTTCCGTCGCGCTGATGGTCACGCTGGTCTATGGCCGTCCGTACGCAGCCGATCGCGACATGCTGCGCGGCGGGGAAATGTTCACCATCAGCATGTTCGCCTTGCTGGGCATGTTCGTGATGATGTCGGGAAGCAACTTCCTGCTGATCTATCTCGGCCTGGAACTGCTGACGCTCTCGAGCTATGCGCTGGTCGCGCTGCGCCGCGATCATCCGCTCGCGAGCGAGGCTGCCATGAAGTACTTCGTGCTCGGCGCGATGGCCAGTGGTTTCCTGCTCTACGGCTTGTCGATGATGTACGGCGCCACCGGTTCGCTCGACATCAACGAGGTGTTCAAGGCGATCGCGAGCCGCAACGTGAACCATCAGGTTCTGGTGTTCGGCCTCGTGTTCGTCGTCGCCGGTCTCGCGTTCAAGGTGGGTGCTGCGCCTTTCCACATGTGGGTGCCCGACGTCTACCAAGGCGCACCGACGGCCGTCACGCTGCTGATTGGTGCCGCGCCCGAGCTGGCTGCGTTCGCGATCATCATCCGGTTGTTGGTCGAAGGCATGCTGCCGCTGGCGATCGACTGGCAGCAGATGCTCGCAGTGCTGGCGATTGCGTCGCTGCTGATCGGCAACCTCGCGGCCATCGCGCAGACCAATCTGAAGCGCATGCTGGCCTATTCGACCATCTCGCAGATGGGCTTCATGTTGCTCGGCCTGGTGGCTGGCGTGGTCAACGGCAATACGTACAACGCGCAGTTCGCATACAGCGCGTCGATGTTCTACATCCTGACCTACGTACTCACGACGCTTGCGAGCTTCGGCATCATCCTGCTGCTGGCGCGTGAAGGCTTCGAGAGTGAAGAGATCGTCGACCTTGCCGGCCTGAATCAGCGCAGCCCGCTGTATGCCGGCGTAATGGCGATCGCGATGTTCTCGCTGGCCGGCCTGCCGCCGCTGGTTGGTTTCTACGCGAAGCTGGCGGTCTTGCAGGCGCTGATCGCTTCGGGTCAGGCGATCTATATCGGTCTGGCGGTGTTCGCCGTGATCATGTCGCTGATCGGGGCGTTCTACTACCTGCGGATCGTCAAGGTCATGTACTTCGATGCACCGGTCACGGCCACGACCGTTTCGGCACCGCGCGACGTGCGTGCCGTGCTCACTCTGAACGGCGCGCTGATCCTGATCCTCGGCATCGTGCCTGGCGGCTTGATGACGCTGTGCGCCAACGCGATCGTCGCGACGCTCGCGAACAACTGATCGGCGAGCACACCGATGTCGCAGACCGCCTCGGTCTGGCTTGTCTTGTTGGCGGCCCTGGTGGCCGCCAATTTGCCTTTTGCCAATGAACGGATTCTTGCGGTGATCCCGATGGGGATGACGGGCTCGGCGAAGGCGAAGACCTTGGCCATGCGACTGGCGGAATTGGTCGTGTTGTATTTCATCGTCGGTGCACTCGGCCTGCTGTTCGAGCGGCGCGTGGGCCAGATCGCACCGCAGGGATGGGAGTTCTACGCGGTCACCGGCGCATTCTTCATCGTGCTCGCGTTCCCAGGCTTCACCTGGCGCTATCTGCTCAAACACCGAAACTAGATCCATGGACGACGCCCACCTGAGAGAAGAGCGCATCGACGGCCAGGTGCTGGCCGATGGCAACTTCCTGCACGCCCGCCGCGACACCGTTCGTCTGCCCGATGGCAAGACCGCTACGCGCGAATACGTGATCCATCCGGGCGCGGTCGTCGTGATTCCGCTGCTCGATGACGGTCGGGTGGTGCTTGAGCGTCAATACCGTTATCCGGTGGCGCACGTGGTGACAGAGTTCCCAGCGGGCAAGCTGGATTCAGGCGAGGACACGCTGGTCTGCGGCCAACGCGAACTGCTCGAGGAAACGGGTTACACCGCAACCGAATGGGCGTACGCCGGAAAGATGCACCTGGCAGTGGCTTACTCCACCGAGATCATCCACGTGTACTTTGCGCGTGGTTTGTCGCTGGGCGAGCGCCAATTGGACCAAGGCGAATTTCTCGACGTCTTCACTGCCACACCTGCCGAATTGTTCGACTGGTGTCGAGATGGCATCGTGACCGATGCAAAGACGCTGACCTGCGCCCTGTGGCTCCAGAATTTCCTTTCAGGCGCATGGTCGCTCGACTGGACGTTGGGCGCGACGCAAGACCGCGGTTGATAATTCGCGCATGAAGGTCCTCAACCTCCAATGCGCACACGGCCACGGCTTCGAAGGCTGGTTTGCGTCCAATGACGCCTTCGACGCACAGCTTGCCTCCGGCTTGGTCGAATGTCCGATGTGCGGCGGTACCGCCATCGTCAAGATGCTCTCGGCACCGCGCCTCAACCTCGGGAATCCAAGAGCGCCTCAGACATCCGACACGCCATCCAGGCATGCGGTGGCTGAAGCTTCATCGCCGGAAGCGCGATGGATGCGCGCAGTCCGCGAGGTGATGGCCAAGACCGAGGATGTCGGTGAGCGTTTCGCCGACGAAGCCCGCAAGATGCACTACGGCGAAACCGAGGAGCGCGGCATCCGCGGCCAGGCGACGCGTGCGCAGGCGGAGCAACTCGTCGACGAAGGCATTGCCGTGATGCCGCTGCCGTCGCCGGCGGCCCTCAAGGAAACGCTTCAGTAGCCGTTGCGTTCTTGTCGTGGAACGCTTCGCGTTCTACTGCACGAACTGCAGCGCGGCCAGTTGCGCGTAGACGCCGCCCTGTGCCACCAGGGCCGCATGCGTGCCTTGTTCGACGATGCCTCCATGGTCCAGTACCACGATGCGGTCTGCCTTCTGAACGGTCGCGAGCCGATGCGCAATGACCAATGTGGTCCGCCCTGCCATCGCCGATTCCAACGCCGCCTGAACCATGCGTTCGCTTTCGGCGTCGAGCGCGCTGGTGGCTTCGTCGAGCAGCAGCAGTGGTGGATTCTTGAGCATCGCACGGGCGATCGCAATGCGTTGGCGCTGGCCGCCAGACAGACGAACGCCGCGTTCCCCCAGGAACGTGTCGTAGCCCTCCGGCAATGCGCGCAAAAAATCGTCGGCAAAGGCGGCACGCGCCGCGGCGTGCACTTCGTCGGCGGTAGCGTTTGGCCTGCCGTAACGGATGTTCTCGAATGCGCTGGTCGAAAAGATGACGGCGTCTTGCGGCACGAGGCCGATACGTTCACGCAGGTCGTCCAGCGCCAGGGCGTTCAACGGCGCGCCGTCGAGCAGAATGCGGCCCGACTGCGGGTCGTAGTAGCGCAGGAGCAACTGGAACACCGTGCTCTTGCCGGCGCCGCTCGACCCGACCAGCGCCACGGTTTCGCCAGGAGCGATGTCCAGGCTGAAGTCCCGCAGTGCCGGCGTGCCGGGGCGCGACGGGTAGTGGAAGCCGACCGATTCGAGCCGCAGTGAGCTGCCGCTGACCGGCACGGGCACTGCGACCGGCTGGGCCGGCGAGGCAATGGCGGAACGCGCATGGAGCAATTCCATCAGCCGCTCGGTGGCGCCGGCGGCCCGCAGCAGATCGCCGTAGACCTCGCCGAGCACCGCCGCCGAGCTGGCGAGGATGATGACGTAGACGACGGTCTGGCCCAAGTGGCCAGCGGTGATGTCACCACGCAAAACGGCCTGCGTGCCCTGGTACAGGCCCCAGAGCAGCGCGGCCGACGTCGCGATGATGATGAACGCGACCAGCACCGCACGCGCGCGCGTTCGGCGCACTGCCGTCTGGAAAGCGTCGTCCGTCGAGGCGTCGAAGCGTGCCGACTCGCGCGCTTCGGCCGTATAGCTCTGCACCACCGGGATCGCGTTGAGCACTTCGGCCGCGATGGCGCTCGAATCAGCCACACGGTCCTGGCTGGCACGTGACAGCTTGCGCACCCGCCGGCCAAACCACATGCTCGGCAGCACCACGAGCACGAGAATGCCGAGCACCTGCACCATCACATAAGGATTGGTCCAGACCAGCATGGCGAGCGCGCCGATGCCCATCACCGCGTTGCGCAAGCCCATGCTCAACGACGAACCAACCACCGTCTGCACCAGCGTCGTATCGGCCGTCAGGCGCGACAGCACTTCGCCGGTCTGGGTGGTTTCGAAGAACGCCGGGCTCTGGCGCAGCACGCGGGCGTAGACCGCATTGCGCAGGTTTGCCGTGATGCGCTCGCCAAGCCAGCTCACCGTGTAGAAGCGCCCCGCTGAAAAGAGCCCCAGGGCGACTGCCACGCCGAATAGCGCAAAGAAGTGGTCGCGCAGCGCCATCGTCTGCGCACCTTTGTCGGTCGACACCAATCCGCCGTCGATGAGGCTGCGCAACGCCATGGGAAACACCAGGGTGGCAACGGCCGCCAGCACCAGGAAAACGCCCGCCAGACCGATCTGCCACCGATAGGGCTGAAGAAACGGGAGGAGGCCGGAAAGCGATCGCGGAGAGCCCTTGGCAGGCATCGGCGACGCAGTGGACGAAAGAGAAACCGGAGCGGATACAGCCATCCGTGGATTCTAGCCAGCCGAAGCTTGCCGCCACAAAGGCAGCCTTGACAATAATTGTCTAGGCAACTAATATCCCGGCCCATGCAAAACGACCCCAACACCGCTGATGCGGCGCCCGCTGACCGGACGCCCGAGGTGCGTCGCTTCTACCGGGCCGAGGACTACAACGCCGATGAAAGCATCGGTTACATGATGCGACGCATCATGGCGGCGGTAGGACAGTCGATCGAGATGCAGATCTGCGAGCCCGGGAGTCCGACCTATCCACAGTGGGTGCCGCTCTACAAGATTCATACGGGCAAGGCCACGACCGTCGCCGAGCTGGCGCGCGAATGCCTGCTGGACACCGGCGCCATGACCCGCCTGCTTGACCGGCTTGAGGCAAAGGGCCTGTGCCGCCGGGTCCGCTCCCTGGAGGACCGCCGCGTCGTCCACATCGAATTGACCGAGGAAGGACGCACTGCCGCCAAGGAAGTGCCCCATGTCCTCAGCCGTGTGCAGAACGAGCACCTGGCCGGTTTCAGCAACGAAGAGTGGGAACAGCTGAAGA
>JAZKDL010000107.1:0-5123 GCA_040387575.1 Pseudomonadota bacterium | reverse complement strand
CGCCGACGGCGTACTCCCCTCCGCGAATGTCCCCCGGCCTGCGGCCTCCTCCTTGATTTCGCTGCGGGGAGCACACCATCGACGCGAGCCATCACAGCGGTGGTGCGTCAGCGGATATCGCGCGGCGTGTCTCGTGCGGAGGGCATGGGGCGTCTCCCGCAGCGAAATCAAGGAGGAGCCGACGAAGTCGGCGGGGGACATTCGCGGAGGGAGACACCCCGTGGCCTCCGCACGCGCCCCGAACGGAAAACGCCCCATAGCACGTGCCCCGAACAAGACCGCCAGACAACCCCAAACGCAGTCGAGCAACTGACATGCAAACGAAACCTTCCCTTTCCCTGTTCGACATGGCGCTCGTGAAGCCCGCCCTGTGGGGCGCCTTCGCCAAGCTGAGCCCGCGCGTGCAGTGGCGCAATCCGGTGATGTTCATCGTCTACATCGGCAGCATCCTCACGACGCTGCTGTGGGTGCACGCGCTGAGCTACCCGGGCGACAGCGGCATGCCGCCGGCCTTCGTGCTCGCGGTGTCGGTCTGGCTCTGGTTCACCGTGCTGTTCGCCAACTTCGCCGAAGCGCTCGCCGAAGGCCGCAGCAAGGCGCAGGCGGCGTCGCTGCGCGGGCTGCGCAAGGACACCTGGGCGAAGAAGCTGAAGGAGCCGTTCCACGGCGCGGCATTCCTTCCGGAACAAGCACCCAACCTGCGCAAGGGCGATGTCGTCCTCGTCGAGACCGGCGACGTCATCCCGCTCGACGGCGAAGTCATCGAAGGCGTGGCCTCGGTCGACGAGAGCGCCATCACCGGTGAATCGGCGCCGGTCGTGCGCGAATCCGGCGGCGACTTCTCGGCCGTCACCGGCGGCACGCGCGTGCTGTCGGACTGGCTGGTGGTGCGCATCAGCGTGAACCCCGGCGAGTCCTTCCTGGACCGCATGATCGGCATGGTCGAAGCGGCCAAGCGCCAGAAGACGCCCAACGAAGTGGCGCTGACCATCCTGCTGGTCGCGCTGACGCTGGTGTTCCTGATGGTCACCGTCACGCTGCTGCCGTTCTCGGTGTTCAGCGTCGGCGCGATGGGCACCGGCACGGTGGTGTCGCTGACCGCGCTGGTCGCGCTGCTGGTGTGCCTGATTCCGACCACCATCGGCGGCCTGCTGTCGGCCGTCGGCGTGGCCGGCATGAGCCGCATGATGCAGGCCAACGTGATCGCCACTTCGGGCCGCGCGGTCGAGGCCGCCGGCGACGTCGACGTGCTGCTGCTCGACAAGACCGGCACCATCACGCACGGCAACCGGCAGGCGTCCGCCTTCCTGCCCGGCCCGGGCATCGGTGCCGAGCGGCTGGCGCGTGCCGCGGTGCTCGCGTCGCTCGCCGACGAGACGCCCGAAGGCCGCAGCATCGTCGAACTGGCGCGCCGCCAGGGCGTGTCCGACGCCGGCGTGGCCGATGCGCGCTTCGTCGCCTTCACCGCGCAGACGCGCATGAGCGGCGCCGACCTGCCGCCCGCGCCGAACAGTCTCGACGCCGACTTCGTCCTGCTGCGCAAGGGCGCGGTGGGCGCGGTGCGCAAGCACGTCGAGGCGCTCGGTGGCCAGATGGCGCCCGAGGTCCTGCGTGCCGCCGACGAGGTGTCGCGCCGCGGCAGCACGCCGCTGGCCGTGTCCGAAGGCAACCGCGTGCTCGGCGTCGTCGAGCTCAAGGACATCGTCAAGACAGGCATCAAGGACCGCTTCGCCGAGCTGCGCGCGATGGGCATCAAGACCGTGATGATCACCGGCGACAACAGGCTCACCGCCGCGGCCATCGCAGCGGAGGCGGGCGTCGACGACTTCCTCGCCGAGGCCACGCCCGAGGACAAGCTCGCGCTGATCCGCCAGTACCAGGCCGACGGCCGGCTGGTCGCCATGACCGGCGACGGCACCAACGACGCGCCCGCGCTGGCGCAGGCCGACGTCGCGGTGGCGATGGGCAGCGGCACGCAGGCCGCGAAGGAGGCCGGCAACATGGTCGACCTCGACTCCAACCCGACCAAACTGCTCGAGGTGGTCGAAACCGGCAAGGCGCTGCTGATGACGCGCGGCTCGCTCACCACCTTCTCGATTGCGAACGACGTGGCGAAGTACTTCGCGATCATTCCGGCGATCTTCGTGAGCACCTATCCGCAGCTCGGCGCGCTCAACGTGATGCGGCTCGCAAGCCCGTCGTCGGCCATCCTGTCGGCGGTGATCTTCAATGCGCTGGTCATCGTGTTCCTGATTCCGCTGGCGCTCAAGGGCGTGCGCTACCGGCCGGTCGGCGCGGCCGCCTTGCTGCGCCGCAACCTGGCGATCTACGGCCTCGGCGGGCTGGTCGTTCCGTTCATCGGCATCAAGCTGATCGACTGGCTGCTGGTCGCCGTGCACCTCGTCTGAAGACCTCAAGGACATCGAGATCATGAAAACCATTCTTCGTCCCGCGCTCGTGCTCTTCGTGCTGCTGAGCGCACTCACCGGCCTGCTCTATCCGCTGGCCGTCACCGGCGCCGCGAAAGCGGTGTTCCCCGAACAGGCGGCCGGCAGCCTGGTCGAACGCGACGGCAAGCCTGTCGGTTCGCGCTTGATCGGCCAGAACTTCTCCGACCCGAAGCACTTCTGGGGGCGTCCGTCCGCCACCGCACCGATGGCCTACAACGCCGCCGCATCGGGCGGCTCGAACCTGGGGCCGCTGAACCCGGCGCTGGTCGACGCGGTCAAGTCGCGCGTCGAGGCGTTGCGCGCCGCTGACCCCGGCAACACGCAGCAGGTGCCGGTCGACCTCGTGACCGCGTCCGGCAGCGGTCTCGACCCCGACATCAGCCCGGCCGCCGCGCGCTACCAGGCGGCCCGCGTGGCCCGCGTGCGCGGCCTGCCGGATGCGCAGGTTGCAACGCTGATCGAACGCCACACCGAAGCGCCGCTCTGGGGGCTGCTGGGCGAGCCGCGCGTCAACGTGCTGGCCCTGAACCTCGCACTCGACGCGCAACGCTGAGGAGTCGCCATGGCTGATGCCGTTCGCAGACGACGCCACGACGTGCACCCGATGCGCTAACCTGCCGGCCGCATGTCCGACCCGCATCGCCCCGACCCCGACGCACTGCTCGCGCAGATGCGCAGCGACGAGGCCCGCGCGCGCCGCGGGCGGCTGCGCATCTACTTCGGCGCCAGTGCCGGCGTCGGCAAGACCTGGGCGATGCTCAGCGCCGCGCAACGTGAGCGCTCCGCCGGGCGCGACGTGCTGATCGGCGTGGTCGAGACGCACGGCCGCAGCGAAACCGCCGCGCTGCTGCACGGCCTGGCGAGCCTGCCGCCGCGCGAGATCGCCTACCGGGGCCGCACGCTGGCCGAGTTCGACCTCGACGCCGCGCTGGCCCGCCAGCCCGCCGTGCTGCTGGTCGACGAGCTCGCGCACTCCAACGCGCCCGGCTCGCGCCATGCCAAGCGCTGGCAGGACGTGCAGGAGCTGCTTGCCGCCGGCATCGATGTCTGGTCGGCGCTCAACGTGCAGCATCTGGAAAGCCTCAACGGCACGGTCGGTGCGATCACCGGCGTGCGCGTGCACGAGACCGTGCCCGACACCGTGCTCGACGAGGCCGACGAGGTGGTGCTGGTCGACGTCACGCCCGACGAGCTCATCGCGCGGCTGGCGGCCGGCAAGGTGTATTTGCCGCAGCAGGCCGAGCGCGCGGCGCAGAACTTCTTCCGCAAGGGCAATCTGATCGCGCTGCGCGAGATCGCGTTGCGCCGCACTGCCGAGCATGTGGAAGACGACGTGCGCGGCTGGCGCATCGAGCAGTCCGGCGCCGTGCCTGAAGCAGGGCACACGGGACGTGCGACAGGGGCCGGCCTGCAGGCCTGGAACACGTCGGGCGCGATCCTCGCGTGCGTCGGGCCGGGCGAGGGCGCGGCGCAGACCGTGCGCAGCGCGGCGCGGCTGGCCGGCCAGCTCAACGTGCAGTGGCATGCCGCGTATGTCGAGACGCCGCGGCTGCAGCAGTTGCCTGCGGCCGAGCGCGACCGCATCCTGGCCGTGCTGAAGCTCGCGGAAGAACTGGGCGCCGCCACCGCCGTGCTGACCGGTGACGACGTGGCGCGCGCGCTGGCGGCCCAGGCGCGGCGGCTGAACTGCGCGATGCTGGCGGTGGGCCGCGCAGTGCCCGCCGAAGGCTGGCGGCGCTGGTGGCCCGCACGCTCGCTGGTGCGCGACATCGCGCGCATCGAACCCGCGCTCGACATCGTCGAGACCGCGCGTGCCGACAGCGCCCGCCGGCTGGCCGGCGTCGTGCGCGCCGCCGCACCGGCCGGCGACGAACACGGCGAGCCCGGCGACAGCGAGCGCCCGCACGCGCGCTGGCCGGGCTACGTCTGGGCCGCGGTCGCCGGCGTGGCCGTCACGTTGATCGCGACGCCGCTGTCGGGCGTGCTGGAGCAGGTCAACATCGTGATGCTGTTCCTGCTCGGCGTGGTCGGCGTCGCGATGCGCTTCGGCCGCGGGCCGGCCGCGCTGGCCGCCTTGCTCAACGTCGCGGCCTTCGACTTCTTCTTCGTCTCGCCGCGCCTCTCTTTCGCGGTCGGCGACGTGCAGTACCTCGTCACCTTCGTCGTGATGCTGGGCGTCGGTCTGCTGGTCGGTCAGCTCACGGCCGGGCTGCGCTTCGCGGTCGGCGTGTCGACCAGCCGCGAGCGCCGGGCGCAGTCGCTGTTCGAACTCACGCGCGAACTGTCCGCGGCGCTCGAGAGCGCCCAGGTCGTGACGCTCGGCGCGGCCGCGGTACAGGGGCACTTCGGCGGTCACGCGTTGGTGCTGGCGGTCGATGCGTCCGACCGGCTGCAGATGCCCACCGACCCGCCGCCCGGCTTCGACGCCAGCGTGGCCGACTGGGCGTTCCGCCAGGGCCAGCCGGCCGGGCTCGCGACCGCCACGCTCGCGGCGCAGCCCTGGCATTACGTGCCGCTGCAGGCGCCGATGCGGGTGCGCGGTGTGCTGGCGCTGCAACCGGCGCAGCCGCGCTGGCTGCTGATCCCCGAACAGGCGCGGCAGCTCGAGACGCTGGCGCGCCAGATCGCGATCGCGCTGGAGCGCGTGCACTACGTCGAGGTCGCGCAGCAGGC
>JAZKDL010000106.1:0-5342 GCA_040387575.1 Pseudomonadota bacterium | reverse complement strand
ATGCCCAGGATGCGATCGGAGTCGCGCACCGACGAGACTTCGGGGTTGGTCACGATGAGCGCCTCGTCGGCGAAGTGCATCGCCATCATGGCGCCGGTCTCGATGCCGGCCGGCGAGTCGCAGACGATGTAGTCGAAGTCCATCGCCGCCAGGTCCTTCAGCACCTTCTCGACGCCTTCCTGCGTCAGCGCTTCCTTGTCGCGCGTCTGCGAGGCGGCCAGCACGAACAGGTTGTCGCACTGCTTGTCCTTGATCAGCGCCTGGTTCAGGTTGGCTTCGCCCTGGATCACGTTGATCAGGTCGTACACCACGCGGCGTTCGCAGCCCATGATCAGGTCGAGGTTGCGCAGGCCGACGTCGAAGTCGATCACGGCCGTCTTCTTGCCCGCCAGTGCGAGGCCCGATGCGAAGCTGGCGCTGGTCGTCGTCTTGCCGACGCCGCCCTTGCCCGAGGTCACCACCACAATTTTGGCCATGGCCATTCCTTCTTCTTTGTTCGTTGTTCAGTTATTGGTCTGCATGGTCTGCAGTTGCCCGAAGGCACATCATGCAATCGCATCCATCACGAGTTTCTGGCCGTCCAGGCGGATCTGCACCGATTTCCCGGCCAGCGTCTTGGGCAGGTCGACTTCCGACGTGCGGTAGATGCCGGCGATCGCCACCAGCTGCGCTTCCATGCAGGTGGTGAAGATCCGTGCGTCGGTGTTGCCGCGCGCGCCGGCGATCGCCTTGCCGCGCAACGGCGCGTACACGTGCACGTTGCCGTCGGCGATCACTTCGGCGCCGAAGCTCACGACCGCCGTCACGATCACGTCGCCGCCGCGCGCATAAATCTGCTGGCCCGAGCGCAGCGGCTTGTCGATCAGCAGCGTGCCGTTGGCCGGCACCGGCACTTCGCGCACCACCTGCGGTGCCGGGCTGGCCGGCAGTGGGCGTGAACTGGGTGCGGGCGCCGAGGGCATCGGCGCCAGGGCGAGCCCGGCGGCGCGCGCGGCCTGGTGCTGCGCGTCGCTGCCGCCGCGCACGGCGATCGGCTGGGTCTGGTGGCGCGCCAGCAGGCTGCGCAATGCGGGGAAGTCGATGTTGTCGGCCGCCGCAGGGTCGTCCTGCAGCAGCGACAGGTCGATCACCATCGGCTCCTGTTCGAAGAAGTCGGGCGAATCGGCCAGATGGACGTCGAGCGCCGCCGCCAGCACGCCGAGATCGGTGGTCCTGAGGATGACCGCGATCAGCGGCAGCGTGGCGCTCTTGAACTCGAAAACCACCTTGGAGCGCGCAGAAGCATCGGCCATGTAAAAGGATCGTGCGAAAAGCGTGGGAGTCTAACGGTCGGCCATGCGCTGTCTCGCGCGGCCGGTCGCGCCTGCAACGCACTGTCACACAAAATGTGCCGCCGCGGTGCGCTTTGGTGGGCCGGTCAGTACTTACTTGCGCGGCAGCAGGATGGCCATCGTGATGCGCGACACGCAGGTCATGTCGCCGGCCTCGTTGCACATGTCGATCTGCCAGACATGGGTGGTGCGGCCGCGATGCACCGGGCGCGCGGTGCCGGTGACCCAGCCTTGCGTGGCGGAGCGCAGGTGGTTGGCGTTGATGTCCAGGCCGACCGCCTGGTGGCCTTCGGGCGAGCTGTAGTACGCGCCCATCGAGCCGAGCGTCTCGGCCAGCACCACCGACACGCCACCGTGCAACAGGCCGAAAGGCTGGACGGTGCGCTTGTCGACCGGCACGCGGGCGCGCAGGAAATCGTCGCCGATCTCGACGAATTCGATGCCAAGACGTTCGACCGCCGTGTCTGCGCTGTGCGCGGCGATCAGGTCGAGCGAAATGGGCTTTTGCCAGATGGCCATGAAAACTCCGGGGAAAGAATGGCAAAACTATAGCGAGGCTGGCGAGGCGCGTGCCATGGCGGCAGGCGTGCGGCGCGCTCGCCGACACTCGAACGGCCGATGGCCGCTAAGCTCCCACGCTCTATGACATCTCCAAAACGATGGGTGATCCGGATCGGCGCGGGCCTGGCGGCGTTGGTCGTCGTGGTGGCAGGCGTCGGTTACTGGCTGATCCCCAGCGACGCGCAGCTCGCAACCCGCATCACGCAGACCTTCGAACAACGCCTGGGCGTCGGCCTGAAGGTCGGCCGCGTGCATTGGCAGCTGGCCCCGCTGCCGCGCATCGAGATCGATGACATCGCCACGGTGCAGGACGAGCCGATCACGGTGCGCCGGCTGGTGCTGCTGCCGAAACTCCTGCCGCTGCTGTCGCGCCGCATCCAGGCGGACGAGCTGGAAGTCGATGGCGTGCTGGCGCCGCGCGAGTCGGTCCGGGCTTTCCGTGGCCGCTTCGAGGAGATGTCGACGACCGCCAAGGAAGGCAGCGACCGCTGGCAACTCGCCGAGATTCCACTGCGCCGCTTGCGCTTCGACGACCTGACCTGGAGCGACCGGCGCGACATCCAGCTCGCCTACGACGGCGACATCGTGTTCGACCCGCAATGGCGTCCGCGCACGGCCGAGATCAACCGCAATGCGGTGACGCCGCCCGCCCGCCTCCGGCTGGAACGCGAGGGCGACGCCGACCGCTGGCGCACCTTCATCGACGTCGGCGGCGGCACCTGGAACGGCAGCACCCAGCTGCAGACGGCCGCGGACGGCAAGCTGCTGCTCACCGCCCAACTGGAGCCGAAGAACGTCGACATCGAGCTGCTGGTGGAGGCCTTCAAGCGCCGCACGCCGGTCGCCGGCAAGGTGTTCGGCCAGACCGAGCTGCGGTCCGAGGCCGACAAGATCGGGCAGTTGTGGGGCAATTTGCACAGCCGCACGCAGTTCACCGTGCGGCCAGCCAAGCTCACCCGCTTCGACCTGCAGAAGGCGATCAGCAGCGCCGGCACCAGCCGCGGCGGGCAGACGCCACTCGACCAGCTCACCGGCACGCTCGACACGCAGAACACCGACGACGGCACGCGCCTCGACTACACGAACCTCAAGGCGCGCTCCGGCGTGCTGACGGCCACCGGCACTGCGCACATCTTCAACAGAAAGCTGTCGGGCGAAGCGGCGGTCGACATCATCGACGGCGTGGTCGGCGTGCCGCTCAAGCTGGGCGGCACGCTGTCCGAGCCGGAGCTCTCGCTGACCGGCGGCGCGCTGACCGGCGCGGCGGTCGGCACGGCTGTGCTGCCGGGCGTGGGCACCGCGATCGGCGCGCGCATCGGCCAGCAGATCGAGCGCCTGTTCACCGACAAGGAAGGCGCCAAGCGCGCCGCGCCGAAGCGTCCGCGGCCCTGACCGGCCCTAAGCGGCCGTAAGCGGCCGCAGCACGCGGGGCGCCGTCGCCGTCCCGCACGGGACATGGTCGGGACATTCCCGCTGACAGCCGGCCGGTCGGCGTCCTAAGCTCGCCGGCATGACTGCTCCCAACGTCCCCCAGATCCGCCTCTACCAAGACTGGCTGCGCGAGCGCCATGACATTGCCTTCGATTCCTACGACGCGCTGTGGCGCTGGTCCGTCACCGAGCTCGACGTCTTCTGGCAGAGCATCTGGGACTACGCCGGCATGCAGTCGCCGACGCCGCACACCGCGGTGCTGGCCGACGGCCACATGCCCGGCGCCGTCTGGTTCCCGGGCGCGCAGGTGAACTACGCGCACGAGGTGCTGCGCCATGCCGATGCGGCGCATGCGGCCGGCATGCCTGCGATCGTCAGCGACAACGAACGCGGCGAGGTGCGCGAACTTTCGTGGCCCGAGCTGCGCCGCCAGGTCGCCTCGGTCGCGCTCGCGCTGCGCGGGCTCGGCGTGCAGCGCGGCGACCGCGTCGCGGCCTACCTGCCGAACGTGCCGGAAACGATCGTCGCCTTTCTCGCTTGCTCGAGCCTGGGTGCGGTATGGAGCGTCTGCGCGCCCGACATGGGCACCGCCGCCGTGGCCGACCGCTTCCGCCAGATCGAACCCAAGGTGCTGATCGCGGTCGATGGCGTGCACTACGGCGGCAAGGCACTCGACCGCAGCGCCGTGGTCAACGAACTGCGCGCCGCGCTGCCGAGCGTGCAGAAGCTGCTGCTGATCGATACGCCCTACGCCACCGTACCGGTGCCCGCCGAACTCGGCTGGGCCGAGGCCGCTGGCCGCGACGACGCCGCGACCGCCGCGTTCACGCCCGAATGGCTGCCCTTCGATCACCCGATGTGGATCCTCTATTCGAGCGGCACTACCGGCCTGCCGAAGCCGATCGTCCATGGCCAGGGCGGCGTGATCGTCAACATGTACGCCTGCGGCCTGCACAACGACGTGGGTGCGAGCTACGGCGCCAACAACTTCGGCGAGCGTTACCACTGGTACAGCTCGACCGGCTGGGTGATGTGGAATTCGCAGCTCGCCGGCCTGGCTTTCGGCGCGACCATCGTGCTGTACGACGGCCATCCGGCCGGCAGCAAGGAGCGGCCGGACTGGGGCGTGCTGTGGCGCTTCGTCGCGCGCCATGGCGTCACCTTCTTCGGGGCGGGCGCCGCCTACTTCGCGAACTGCATGAAGGCCGGCCTGGCGCTGGCCGATTGCGGCGATCTGTCACGCGTGCGTGCGCTGGGCAGCACCGGCTCGCCGCTGGCCGAGGACGTGCAGCGCTGGGGTTCGGCCCAACTGGCGACGGCCGGCGCGCCCGACGTCTGGTGGTGCAACATCTCCGGCGGCACCGACTTCTGCGGCGCCTTCGTTGGTGGCAACCGAGAGCTGCCCGAGGTGCCCGGCCAGATGCAGTGCCGCCAGCTTGGCGCCGCGGTCGAAGCCTGGAACGAGCAGGGCCAGCCGGTGATCGGCGAGGTCGGCGAACTGGTCTGCGTGAAGCCGATCCCGTCGATGCCGCTGTACCTCTGGGGCGACGACAACAACGCGCGCTACCTGTCGAGCTACTTCGACACCTACCCCGGCATCTGGCGCCACGGCGACTGGCTGCGCATCGGCCCTGACGGCGGCTGCGTGATCTACGGCCGCAGCGACGCGACCATCAACCGCCAGGGCCTGCGCATGGGCACCAGCGAGATCTACAGCGCGGTCGAGGCCTTGCCCGAGGTGCTCGACTCGATGGTGGTCGACCTCGAATACCTGGGCCGCGACAGCTACATGCCGCTGTTCGTCGTGCTGCGCCCCGGCGTGGCGCTCGACGACGCGATGCGCGCCAGGCTGAACGCCGCCATCAAGACCTCGCTGTCGCCGCGCTTCCTGCCCGACGACATCTTCGAGGTGGCCGAGATCCCGCGCACGCTGTCGGGCAAGAAGCAGGAACTGCCGATCAAGAAGCTGCTGCTCGGGCAACCGATCGAGAAGGTCGTCAACCGCGAGGCGATGGCCAA
>JAZKDL010000105.1:0-9064 GCA_040387575.1 Pseudomonadota bacterium | reverse complement strand
CGGGCGCGAATCTGAGAACATCGGCGCAATGGTTTTTCTCCGCGCCCTGCTCCCGGTCCACCTGGCTTTGTTCCTCTGCCTGATGGTCGCGTCGATCCCGGCGGCCAAGGCGGCCGGCCTGCAGGTGGTCGACGACCGCGGCCACACGCTGAGCTTCGCCAGGCCGCCGCAGCGCATCGTGTCGCTCGTGCCGTCGCTGACCGAAACGGTCTGCGCGCTCGACGCCTGCAACCGCCTGGTCGGCGTCGATCGCCACGCGAGCTGGCCCGAGTCGGTCAAGCAACTGCCACAGGTCGGCGGCATCGACGACGCACAGATCGAACGCATCGTCGCCTTGCGGCCCGACGTGGTGTTGCTGCGCCCGCGAAGCCGCGTGTTGAATCAACTCGAAAGCCTGGGTATTCCGGTGGTCGCGCTCGATGCCCGCAGCCATGCCGACATGCGCCGCGTGATGGAAACCCTGGCCCGCGTGACCGGGCGCCCCGGCGCTGGCGACGCGCTCTGGCACCGGCTCGACGCACGGCTCGACGCGGCGCGCGCCCGCATGCCCGCCGGTTGGAAGGGCAAGCGCGTGTACTTCGAGGTACACGGCGTCGCAGCCGCCGGGGAAAGCTCCTTCATCGGCGAGACGCTCACGCGCCTCGGCCTGGCGAACATCGTGCCGGCCGCACTCGGACCGTTTCCGCGCATCAGCCCCGAGTTCGTGGTGCGTGCCAATCCTGATCTGCTGATGGTGTCGGCCTTCGGCGAGCTCAACGCGATGGCCTCGCGGCCCGGCTGGGCCAGCATGGACGCGATCCGGCGCGGCCGGAGTTGCACTTTCGGCACCGCGCGCTTCGACGTGATGATGCGCGCCGGGCCGCGCCTGGACGAAGGCGCCGAGGCGGTGGTCGACTGCCTGGTCACGCTGGGCAGCAACCAGCCCTGAGGCCGGTCGGGCCTGCGCGGCCGCGTCGTTCAGCCGCGCCGGAACTGCTTGCGCAGGAAGGGCTTGTGGCGCGCGATGTGCGCCATCTGCGGCTCGGCGATGGTGCCGCCCAGGTCGACGCCATCGCCGTTGAGCACGTCGTTGGCGAAGTCGAGGGCACGTGCCACCACGTCCTCTTCGCTGACACCCTGCTGCGCGGCGAGGTCCAGCGCCACCCGCTTCATCGCGCGCTGCGACAGCATCCACATCGCACCGAACGAATCCCAGGCGGCAGCGGCTTCCTTGAACTTGTCGCGCTCGGACAGGATTTGGTCGAGCGGCCGGGCGAGGATCTCCTGAAGCTCGCCGAGCTTCTCCATCAACTCCTCGTTGCGCGCCTCGAGCGCCTGGCGCAGGTCATCCGCGCTCGGCGGCGGTGTGATGGACCCATCGGGATTCGGGGCGGCGATATGGAGTTTGTCGGCAAGCGTCACGTGTCGTCGTTCAAAGGCTCGGGGCCGGAGTGGAAGAAAGTGGACCGCTGATGAAGAAGCGGATCGGCACCTCGCGCCATGTCACGGTGCCGTCCTGCGGCAACGGCTTGAACTGCCAGAGACGCACCGTGTCGACCGCGGATTTGTCGAGCCGTGCGTAGCCGCTCGACTTCTTCACCTCCACACGCGTGGGCTTGCCTTCGGCATTGGTGAGGACCTGCAGCAGCACCTCGCCCTGCTCTCCGTTCTCGCGCGATCCGAGCGGATACGGTGCCTTCGGATTGGGGACGGTGGGCCGCCATTCGTCGGCGGAGGCCGTGGGCGCCGGGGCAGCGCAGGCCGACAGCAACAGCGCGGCCAGCGGCCAGGCCAGGGCGTTCAGCGCGAATCTGCTGCGCCGTGAAATAGCGGCGGATCGTGTCATCCGTCTCTCCTGTGGGGTAGTCGTTATGCGGCGCAGTATAGGAGTGGGCTTCGCGCGCTGTCGCCCAACATTGCGCATGTTTACGCCCGATTTACCGGTCTTTACCTCCGTAGGTCGCAGCACGTCCGCTCCACAGGTACGAGACACGCCAGCGGTCGCCTCTTTCACGGAACCGTCATGTGCCACCGCGAGACTGCAACGCTTTTATTAATGCGTTTGCCTTACCTTTACCTGACGACCCCGACATGATTTCGCGCGCCGCTTTCCCTTTGAATTTCCCCCCGTCTTTCTCTCCTCGCCTTTCCCTGATCTCCGCCGCCGTACTGAGCAGCGCCCTGCTGGTCGCCTGCGGCGGCGGCTCCGGCGGTGACTCCGGCGGCAACGCCAGCACGCCCGTGGCGGGTACGCCGGTGACGACGACGCCTGTCGAAACACCCGCGGAAACGCCTGCCGAAACGCCATCGGAAACGCCCGACACCCCCACGACCGAGCCGACGACGCCGACCGATCCTGTGACACCCACCGAACCAGTGACGCCACCCGGCCGCTGGACCGTCGGCGACATGCACGTCCACACCTACCAGTCGGACGACACGCAGCAGACCACCACGCTCGACCAGGTGCTGGCCAAGGCGTTCAACACCTTCGGCCTCGACTGGGCCGCGATCTCGGACCACCTGCGCGTGTCTTCGTACGACAACAACGGCAACAGGCTGACGACGCAGATCCCGTTCTCGGAAGGCATGGCCAAGTACCAGGTGCCGCGCATCAAGGCGCTGCAAGCGGCCGGCACCTATGCCGACAAGACGATCTTCGCGTCGGCCGAATGGGACATGCCGGGGCACGACCACGGCAACGTCGGCATCCTGACCGACCAGCCGATGTCCGACGCCGCGCTCAAGGCGGTGAGCCAGTTCGAGTACCTGTTCACCAATCGCCCTGCCGCGCAGTTCCCCGTGGCCGACGTCACCGCCTGGGGCCCGAAGGCCGGCACCGGCTACAACACGCACGCCGAAACGCTCAAGGGCCTCGACTGGCTCAAGACGAACTATCCGAACACCAGCTACCTGCAGGTCAACCATCCATCGCGCAACCTCGGCTCGTACACCATCGCGCAACTGCGCGAGATGAACGACCTGGCGCCGAAGATCGTGTTCTCGATCGAGGGCATGGTCGGCAACCAGATGGAACCTGACCGCGGCGGCTACACCCAGGCGGCCAACCCGACGACCGCCAACCTGGTGGCGCGCACCTACGGCGGCGTCGACTACCTCGTCGCCAAGCTCGGCGGCACCTGGGACGCACTGCTGTCCGAAGGCCGCCACATCTGGAACGTGGCCGACTCCGACTACCACTTCACGGTCAACGGCAACAACAGCAGCGGCTACGCGCCGGGTGAATACGCGAAGAACCACCTGTGGGGCGACATCAAGGGTCCGCAATCGCTGCTCGACGCGATGCGCGCCGGCAAGGTCTTCGGCACCCACGGCGACCTGATCAGCGCGCTGGACTTCCGCGTGACGAGCAGCGCCGGCAGCGGCGAAATGGGCTCTGAAATCGCGGCCAAGGCCGGCGAGACCGTGACGATCTCCGTGCGCTTCAAGACGCCCGACCGCAACAACTTCGAATACCGCCTCGGCAGCGGCATTCCGGCGAACGTGAAGCCGGTGGTCGACCACATCGACCTGATCGCCGGCGACGTGACCGGCCGCGAAACGCCCGGCACGCCCGGCTACTCGCGCGACACCAATCCGTCGACCCGCGTCGCCAAGCGCTTCACCGCCGCCGACTGGAAGCTCGACAGCGAGGGCTACTACGCCGCGACCTACACGATGGCCGCGAACAACAGCCAGTACTTCCGCCTGCGCGGCACCAACCTCGGCGTGGACGTGCCGGGCGAGATGGTCGCTGGCGAACCGCAGCCGGACGTGTCGATCTCTTCGAACACCGTTCCGGACGCGACCACGCGCTTCAACGCAATCAACGCGCGCAACTACAGCGACCTGTGGTTCTATTCGAACCCGGTGTTCGTGAAGGTGCCGACGCCGTAAGGACCGGCGCGGTAGTCCGCGCCCCAGCGCGCGGCCAGCGCCGCCGCACGACGCAGCGGCGCGCGCGCGGATTCGAAATCGATCACGACCGCCCGGTCGGCCGATGCAGGCCGTGCCGGGCTTTCGCGCGTGCGGCCGTCGCTCAGCAACCAGAGCCAGCGCTGTGATGCCGCATGGCGGGCGAGCAACGCATCCGCTTCGGCCACGGCCTGCGCGAGCGGTGTGCCGCCGCCACCGCCGATGGGCGCGATCCAGTCGTCGTTCCAGAGCGCGGCGCGGCGTGGCGGCAAGCGCAGGGCGACTCCGTTGCCGCCGAAGCACAGCAGCGCGACCTGGTCGCGGCGCCGGTACGCCTCTTCCATCAGCGCGAGCAGCACGCCCTTGGCTTCCGCGAGATGGCCGTCGGCCAGCATCGACGCGGAGCAGTCGAGCACGAAGCAATGCAGAGCGCCGCCATGTGCCTGCCGCGTCTGGCAGCGCAGATGGCTGGCTTGCAAGGTATCGGCGCCGCGTGCCATCAGCGTGCGCGGCCAGTCGATCGCGGCGCGCTCGGGCGGGTCGCCGTGCCAGGACTGTCGCTGGGTGCCCGGCCTCCGGTCGCCTTGCCGCGCCGAAGCGGCGGCAGCGGCGTCCCGGAGGCTCAGGCTTTTTTTGGGACGGCCTGCGCTTTCGGCGGTTCGGCGATCAGCGGACGCAGCGGCTTGACGCGCACGATGCCGGCGGGCTCGGGCGGCATCGCGCCCCAGTCGGGCTCGTCGGATGCATCGGCGCGCGCGGATGCGTCCGCAGTGTGGCCGGGCGAATCGTTAGCGCCGATAGCACCGATACCGCTACTGCTATCGCCGGCGCCGCCGCCGTTGCCTCCGTTGCCGCCATCGTCACCCGTCGAGGACCGTGTCCCCGGTGAGGCGGCAGGCCCGGCTTCGCAGCCCGGCTTGCGCCGGTGCAGCAGCACCAGTTCCGCAACCTGCGATACGTGCGTCGGCACGATCGCGTCCGCGCCTTCCCACGCCGCCAGCGCGCGTGCGGCACGCAGCATCACGAGGTCCGCGCGCAAACCATCGACACCGGCCGCGATGCACAGCGCGCCGACCTGTTCATGCACCGCGTCGCCATAAGGCAGCGCGTGCGCGTCGGCCACCGTAGCGCGAGCGCGCGCCAGCGTGCCGGCCAGCATGGTCTGTGCATCCACATGCCGCGCGCGAAAGCCTTCCGGGTCCGCATCGAAAGCCAGCCGCGCCCGCACGATCGCCTGCCGCGCCGCCATGTCGCCGATGTTCTCGAGCCGCACGCACAGGCCGAAGCGGTCGAGCAGTTGCGGACGCAGCGCGCCCTCCTCCGGGTTCATGGTGCCGACCAGCACGAAGCGCGCGGCATGCCGATGCGAGATGCCGTCGCGCTCGATGCGATTCACGCCGCTGGCCGCGACGTCGAGCAGCGAATCGACGAGCGCATCCGGCAGCAGATTCACCTCATCGACATAGAGCACGCCGCCGTGCGCGCGCGCCAGCAGGCCGGGCGCGAAGCGCAGCGCATGGCCGGCCAGCGCCTCGCCCAGGTCCAGCGTGCCGACCAAGTGCTCGAGGCTCGCGCCGAGCGGCAGCGTGACGAAGGGCGCACTCGGCAGCAGCTCGGCCAGCGCGCGCGCCGCGGTCGACTTGGCCGTGCCGCGCGGCCCTTCGATCAGCACGCCGCCCAGCGCCGGATCGACCGCGCTCAGCAGCAATGCCATCCGCAGCAGCGGCTGGCCGGTGATCGCGGCGAAGGGAAAGATCGCCGGCAGTGCAACGCCGTCGGCATCCGTGGGCAGGGTCGGTGACAAGGTCATGGCATCGCTGTTTCGGTGCGCTGCTCATGGTCGAGCAGCAGGTCTTCGAGTTCGGTTCGGTAGTCGCCCGGCGACTGCCACAGGCCGCGCGCCATCGCTTCGAGCAGGCGGCTCAGGATGTCGTGCAGCGCGCGCGGATTGTGCGTGGCGATGAACTCCCGCGTGGCCGCGTCGCGCACGTAGGCATCGGCGACCAAGGCGTACTGATGGTCGGCCACCACCCGCGCGGTGGCGTCGAAGCCGAACAGGTAATCGACCGTCGCCGCCATCTCGAAAGCGCCCTTGTAGCCGTGGCGCTTGACGCCGTCGATCCACTTCGGATTGACCACGCGCGAGCGGATCACGCGGCCGATTTCTTCGGTCAGCGTGCGCACGCGCGGCGCCTGCGGATTGCCGTGGTCGCCGTGGTACATCGCCGGCTGCCGGCCGCTCAGGTGGCGCACCGCCGCGACCATGCCGCCCTGGAACTGGTAGTAGTCGTTGGAGTCGAGCAGGTCGTGCTCGCGGCTGTCCTGGTTCTGCAGCACCGCGTCCATGCCGCGCAGCCGCTGCGCCAACGCATCGGCCGCCGGCACGCCGTCGCTGCCCTGGCCGTACGCATGCGCGCTGCCGCCGACATAGGCGCTCGCGAGGTCGTCGTCGGTCTGCCAGTCGCCCCGGTCGAACAGCGGCTGCAGCCCCGATCCGTAATGCCCCGGCGCCGAGCCGAACACCCGCCAGCCAGCCTGGACGCGCGCCGCGTCGGCGGCCACGCCCTGCGCCTGCAGCGCGGCGGCTTCGCGCAGGATGCGCGCGCGGATCGGGTTGCGCTCGGCGTCTTCGTCTTCCTGCGCGGCGACGGCCTGCACGGCCGCGTCGAACATCTGCACCGCGGCCGGAAACGCGTCGCGGAAGAAGCCCGAGATGCGCAGCGTGACGTCGATGCGCGGCCGGCCGATGCCGACCGTCGGCAGCACCTCGAAGTCGATCACGCGCTGGCTGCCGGGCGCCCACTTGGGCCGCACGCCGATCAGCGCGAAGGCCTGCGCCAGGTCGTCGCCGCCGGTGCGCATGGTGGCCGTGCCCCAGACCGACAGACCGATCGACTGCGGATAGTCGCCGTGGTCCTGCAGATGGCGCTCGACCAGCTGCGCGGCCGACTTGAGGCCCAGCATCCAGGCGGTAGGCGTGGGCACTGCGCGGGTGTCGATCGAGTAGAAATTGCGCCCGGTCGGCAGCACGTCGGGCCGGCCACGCGAAGGCGATCCGCTCGGCCCCGGCGGCACGAAGCGGCCTTGAAGCCCGCGCGACAACTGGCGCAGTTCTTCCGGGCCGCAGGCGTCGAGGTCGGGCGCGAGCCGGGCCTGGATGCGGCCGAGCACAGAACGCGCTTGCGGCAGTTCGCCCCCGATGTCCGACGGATCGTCGATCAGTCGTTGCGCGAGCAGTTCGAGCCGCTCGCGCGTGTCACCCTGGTGGCGCCAGGGCTCGTCGCTCACGGCCTGCAGCAACGCCGGGCGTTCGCCTTGCCATGGCGCGGCGGCGTCGATATCGAGTGGATCGAACGGGTCACCGGGCAGCAGGTCGCGAGCCATCGCCGTCAGCAAGCCGGCGTTCGCGCCGATGCCGTCGCCCGCGGGATAGCGCGCGAGCGCCAGCAGCGTGTCGCGGCGCTGCCGGCCTTCGGGCGACTGGCCGAACACATGCAGGCCATCGCGGATCTGCGTCTCCTTGAGTTCGCAGAGGTAGGCATCGACGCGGGCCAAGGTGGCGTCTTCATCGACAGCAGCGGGCAGCGCCAGCTCTTCCGCCAGATGCTGTTCGCGCACCGTCGCCAAAATCTGCGCGCGCAGCACGCGGGCGCGCCGCGCATCGACCAGCAGCGCGTCGTAGTACTCGTCGACCTGGCGCTCCAGGTCCTGCAACGGTCCATGGTTCTCGGCGCGCGTGAGCGGCGGCATCAGGTGGTCGACGATCACCGCCTGCGTGCGGCGCTTGGCCTGCGCGCCCTCGCCCGGATCGTTGACGATGAACGGGTACAGATTGGGCAATGGGCCGAGCACCGCGTCCGGCCAGCAGGTGGCCGCGAGCGCCAGGCTCTTGCCGGGCAGCCATTCGAGATTGCCGTGCTTGCCGACATGCACGACCGCGTCGATCGCGAAGGCATCGCGCAGCCAGAAATAGAACGCGAGGTAGCTGTGCGGCGGCACGAGTTCGGCGTCGTGGTAGCTGGCGTAGTCGTTCGTGCCGGCGCCGTTGATCGCGCCCTGTTCAGCGTTACCGCCGCGGGCCAGCGCACGCGCCGGCTGGATGCCGACGAACACACGCCCGCACCGCAGCCCGGCGATCATGAAGCGGCCCTGCCGCAGCATCGGGTCGCTTTCCGGCGGACCCCAGCGCGCATCGATCGCGGCCGCCATGCCGTCGGGCAACTGCGCGAGACGCGCCCTGTACGCCGCCAGCGCATAGCTCTGCGCCGCCGGCCGCAGCGGCCATTGAGACGGGTCGTTGGCGATGCCCCGCTGCAGCGTGCGCATCAGCGCGTCGCCATCCGGCGGCAACGCAGCAGCGGCGCCCAGGTCATGGCCTTCGGCCTGCAGCATCCGCAGGATCGCGATGACCGAGGCCGGCGTGTCCAGCCCGACGCCACTGCCGATGCGGCCTTCGCTGCCCGGGTAGTTGGCCAGCACCAGCGCGATGCGCTTGTCGGCCGGCCGCAGGCTGCGCAGCCGGCACCAGCGCCGCGCGAGTTCGGCCACGAAACCGATGCGGTCCAGCTCCGGCTGGTACTGCACCACCTCGGTCTGCGTGAGTTCGCAACGATAGGCCAGCCCCTTGAAGCTCACGGCCCGCGTGATGATGCGGCCGTCCATTTCGGGCAGCGCGATCTGCATCGCGATATCGCGCGGGCGCAGGCCCTGCGCATCGGCCAACCAGTCGTCGCGGTTGCCGCCGCTCACGATCACCTGCAGCACCGGCGCGTCGCCGGCGAGCGCGTCCGACACGACGCCCATGCCCTGCCCCAGCGCCGCGAACGCCGTGGTGTTGAGCACCAGTTGCACATCGTGCGCGCGGCACAGGTTGCGCAGCGTCTCGAGGCACAGCGGGTCTTTCAGCGAATCGAGCGCCAACGGCAACGGGTTCATGCCCTGTGCGCGCAGCGCGAGCGCGAGCGCGTCGAACACCGCCGTGTTGCCCGACATCAGGTGCGAGCGATAGAACAGCAGCGCCACCACCGGCGCGCCGTGCTGCCAGCCGGCCTTCAGGTCGTCGATGCCGGCGACCGCGTGCGACGGCTGCGGCACGTCCGCATAGGGCGGCACATGCAGCGCCACCTGCGGCAGGCTGCGCGGCGGCTCCGGCGCGGCACCGTGGCCGAGT
>JAZKDL010000104.1:0-1798 GCA_040387575.1 Pseudomonadota bacterium | reverse complement strand
AGGATGATGCCGACGTTGGGCCTGAAGCCGTCCCGGTCGAGCATAATCAAACCCCCAATTTTTGAACTGAGTCGATTATGCATGCCGGGTTGCACCCAGCAAGCGACCGGTTCCTCGGCAGTTCGCCAAATTCCCTCTGTCATTCCCTTTCGAGCGCGACCGATGAAAGCTTCCCGTTTCTTTGTCTCCACCCTGAAAGAGGCACCGACCGACGCCGAAGTCGCCAGCCACCGGCTGATGACGCGCGCCGGCATGATCAAGAAGCTCGGTACCGGCATCTACACGTACATGCCGATGGGCTTGCGCGTGATCCGCAAGGTCGAGGCGATCGTTCGGGAGGAAATGAACCGCGCAGGTGCGGTCGAACTCACGATGCCGGTCGTGCAGCCGGCCGAGTTCTGGCAGGAAACCGGGCGTTTCGACAAGATGGGCCCCGAGCTTTTGCGCATCAAGGATCGGCATGAGCGCGACTACGTGATCCAGCCGACCAGCGAAGAAGTGGTGACCGATATCGCGCGCCAGGAGATCCGCAGCTACAAGCAACTGCCGAAGAACTTCTATCAGATCCAGACCAAGTTCCGCGACGAACGCCGTCCGCGTTTCGGCCTGATGCGCGGCCGCGAGTTCATCATGAAGGACGCGTACAGCTTTGACCGTGACCTCGACGGTGCCAAGGCCAGCTACCAGGCGATGGCGCAGGCCTACCGCCGCATCTTCGATCGCTTCGGCTTGACCTACCGTGCCGTGGCTGCCGACAGTGGCGCGATCGGTGGCGACCTGAGTGAGGAATTCCAGGTCATCGCAGCGACCGGCGAGGACGCGATCGTCTACTGCCCGGAAAGCAACTACGCGGCGAACATGGAAAAGGCCGAAGCAATGGCGCCGACAGCCGAGCGTGCGGCGGCGTCCAATGCGCTCGCCAAGACACCAACGCCCGGAAAGAGCACTTGTGCTGGTGTCGCGACGCTGCTCGGCGTGCCGCTCGCCACGACTGTGAAATCGCTGGTGCTGGCCACCGACAAGCTCGACGCCAAGGGCGAAGTCGTCGGCGCGCAAATCTGGCTGCTGCTGCTTCGTGGCGACCATGACATGAACGAGATCAAGGTCGGCAAGCTGCCCGGCCTCGACAAGGGTTTCCGCTTTGCGTCGATCCCCGAGATCGATGCGCACTTTGGCTGCAAGCCCGGCTATCTGGGACCACTGAACCTGAAGCAGCCGGTGCGCGTGGTGGCCGATCGTGAAGTGGCCGTGCTTGCTGACTGGATCACCGGCGCCAATGAAGTCGACTTCCACATGACCGGCGTCAATTGGGGACGCGATCTGCCCGAACCCGAACTGGTCGCCGACATCCGCAACGTCGTGGCCGGAGACCCTTCGCCCGACGGCAAGGGCCTGCTGGCGATCGAGCGCGGTATCGAGGTCGGCCACATCTTCGTGCTCGGCACCAAATACAGCAAGGCGATGGATGCGACCTTCCTGGACGAAGGCGGCAAGCCGCAATATCTCGAGATGGGCTGTTACGGCATCGGTGTCACGCGTCTGCCGGCCGCGGCCATCGAACAGAACCACGACGAGCGCGGAATCATCTGGCCCGATGCGATCGCACCCTTCACGGTTGCGGTGTGCCCGATCGGCATGGACCGCAGCCCCGAGGTCAAGGCGGCGGCCGAGGCGCTGTACGAGCAACTGATCGCCGCCGGCGCCGACGTGATCCTGGACGACCGTGGTGAACGCCCGGGTGCGATGTTCGCCGACTGGGAACTGATCGGCGTGCCGCACCGCATCGTGATCTCCGACC
>JAZKDL010000103.1:0-15488 GCA_040387575.1 Pseudomonadota bacterium | reverse complement strand
GGCCAGGAGCAGGTCGCGTGAAGGAACAGCAACAGGCGCAGGAAGGCGAGATCCGCTTCGCCGAGATCCTCTGGCGCGAGCGCCCGGTGCGCATCGAATACGCCTGGATCGGCTCGGCCAACGCCGACGCGCCGCTGGTCGTCTTCCTGCACGAGGGCCTGGGCTCGCTGGCGATGTGGAAGGACTTCCCGCAGCAGCTCTGCGCGGCGGGTGGCTTTCGCGGCCTGGTGTTCTCGCGGCCGGCCTATGGTCGCTCCACGCCGCGCGACGACGACGAGCGCTGGGACGTCGACTTCATGCACCGCCAGGCGCACGAGGTGCTGCCGGCCTTCTTCGACGCGATCGGTCTGCAGGGCAAACCGTGGCTGCTCGGCCACAGCGACGGCGGCTCGATCGCGCTGCTGCATGCGGCGCGCTTCCCCGACAGCGTGGCCGGGCTGGTCGTGATGGCGCCGCACATCCTGGTCGAAGACGTGACCATCACCAGCATCGAACAGGCGCGCGAGGCCTACCTGAACACCGACCTGCCGCAGAAGCTCGGCCGCTACCACGACAGCGCCGATTCGGCCTTCTGGGGCTGGAACCGCATCTGGCTGCATCCGCCCTTCCGCCAATGGAACATCGAGCGCGAGCTCGACACCATCACCTGCCCGCTGCTCGCCATTCAGGGGCTCGACGACGTGTACGGCACGCTCGAGCAGATTCGCGGAATTGCACGGCGGGTGCGGCAAACCCGACTGCTCGAACTGCCCGATTGCGGGCATTCTCCGCATCGCGACCGGCCCGAAGAGGTCGTCGCCCAGATCGTTTCGTTCATCAATAACAGGAGACAACCATGACCCAAACCAACTTCCGCGCCACGCGCATCGTGCTGGCCGCGGCCGCACTGGCCTGCATCGGCGGCTTTGCCCAGGCGCAGCAGGCCAAGCTCAAGGTCGGCCTGATGCTGCCCTACAGCGGCACCTACACCGCGCTGGGCGTGGCGATCGAGAACGGCTTCAAGCTCAACGTCGAGGAACAGGGCGGCAAGCTCGGCGGCCGCGAGATCGAGTACGTGAAGGTCGACGACGAATCCGATCCGGCCAAGGCGACCGACAACGTCAACAAGCTCATCAAGCGCGACAACGTCGACGTGATCGTCGGCACCGTGCATTCGGGCGTGGCGATGGCGATGGCCAAGGCCGCCAAGGAAAGCGGCACCGTGCTGATCGTGCCGAACGCGGGCGCCGACGCGGTGACCGGCCCGATGTGCGCGCCCAACATCTTCCGCAGCTCGTTCTCGAACTGGCAGCCGGCCTACGCGATGGGCGAGGTCGCGGCCAAGCAGGAAAAGAAGAAGAAGGCGATCACCATCACCTGGAAGTACGCGGCCGGCGACGAGTCGGTCAACGGCTTCAAGGAAGGCTTCGAGAAGTCGGGCGGCCAGGTCGTGAAGCAGCTGAGCGTGCCGTTCCCGAATGTCGAGTTCCAGGCGCTGCTGACCGAGATCGCGGCCGCCAAGCCGGACGCGGTGTACGCCTTCTTCGCGGGCGGCGGCGCGGTCAAGTTCGTCAAGGACTACGCGGCGGCCGGCCTGGACAAGACCATTCCGCTGTACGGCCCGGGCTTCCTCACCGACGGCACGCTCGACGCGCAAGGCGCCTCGGCGCAGGGCATGCTGACCACGCTGCATTACGCCGACGGCCTGAACACGCCGCGCGACAACGCCTTCCGCATCGCCTACGCCAAGTCCTTCAAGCTGCAGCCCGACGTGTACGCGGTGCAGGGCTACGACGCGGCGCAGATGCTCGGCATCGGCCTGGCCGCGGTCAAGGGCGACATCGGCAAGAAGGCCGAGTTCGCCGCCGCGATCGAGAAAGCCAAGATCGACAGCCCGCGCGGCCCGTTCTCGGTCGGCAAGTCGCACAACCCGATCCAGGACATCTACCTGCGCAAGGTCGACGGCAAGGAGAACAAGCTGGTGAGCATCGCGAGCAAGTCCCTCGCGGACCCCGCCCGCGGCTGCAGGATGTGACCTGACTGATCCATGGACATCGGAACCTTCCTGGTCCAGTGCCTGAACGCGGTCCAGTACGGCTTGCTGCTGTTCCTGGTCGCGTCGGGCCTCACGCTGATCTTCGGGATCATGGGCGTGATCAACCTCGCGCACGGCAGCTTCTACATGCTGGGCGCCTACATGGCGTTCGCGCTGTCGCCGCTGTTCGGCAGCAATTTCATCGTGATGCTGCTGGCCGGCGTGGTGCTGGCAGCGATCTTCGGCTACCTGCTGGAGTGGGCCTTCTTCAGCTACCTCTACCAGCGCGACCACCTGCAGCAGGTGCTGATGACCTACGGCCTGATCCTGGTGTTCGAGGAACTGCGCTCGATCCTCGTGGGCAACGACGTGCACGGCGTGCAGGCGCCGCCCTGGCTCGAAGGCAGCTTCGCGCTGGGCTCGCTGATGAGCTACCCGTGGTATCGGCTCTTCGCGTCGGCGGCCTGCATCGTGCTGGCGGTGGCGCTGTACCTGGTGGTCAACCGCACGCGGCTCGGCATGATGATCCGCGCCGGCGCGAGCAACCGCGACATGGTGCGCGGCCTGGGCATCGACATCCGCAAGCTCTACCGCATCGTGTTCGCGGCCGGCGTCGCGCTCGCCGCGCTGGCCGGGATGATCGCCGCGCCGATGTCGTCGGTGTATCCGAACATGGGCGCGAGCGTGCTGATCATCTGCTTCGTGGTGGTGGTGATCGGCGGCATCGGCTCGATCAGCGGTGCGCTGGTGGCGTCGCTGCTGGTCGGCTTCGTCGACACCTTCGGCAAGGTCTTCCTGGCCGAACTCAGCGGCATGGGCATCTACGTGCTCATGGCCGCCGTGCTGATCTGGCGGCCCGAAGGCCTGATGGGAAGAAAGACCTGATGCGTCGCTTGAACGTTCTCGTACCGGTGCTGTGCGCGCTCGCGCTGGCACTGCTCGGCCCCTGGCTGAGCCCCTATGCCTCGGACTTCGTCGTCAAGGTGATGATCCTGTCGATCTTCGCGCTGAGCCTCGAACTGCTGGTCGGCATGACCGGCCTTGTCAGCCTCGGCCACGCGGCCTTCTACGGCATCGGTGCCTATGCGACGGTGCTCGGCTCCGGCGCCGACGGCGGCTCGATCGCGTGGCTGCTGCCGCTCGCGGTCGGCGCGGCCGCGGCCTATGCGCTGGTGGTCGGCGCGCTGAGCCTGCGCACCCGGGGCGTCTACTTCATCATGGTCACGCTGGCCTTCGCGCAGATGGCGTACTTCGTGTTCCACGACACCAAGGTCGGCGGCGGCAGCGACGGCATCTACATGTACGTGCGGCCGGCCCTCGGCATGCTCGACATGGAAAACCGCCGCGTGCAGTTCTATGTGGTGCTCGCCGCACTGGCCGGCACCTACGGCCTGCTCGCGCTGATCGGCCGCTCGCGCTTCGGCGCGGCGCTGGCCGGCATCCGGGTCAACGAGCAGCGCATGCGCGCGGCCGGCTTTCCGGTCTACGGCTACAAGCTGGCGGCCTTCGTGCTCGCTGGTGCGCTGGCCGGGCTCGCCGGCTTCCTGGTGGCGGCACGCGACGGCGTGGTCAACCCGGAACTGCTGGCCTGGCACAACTCGGGCGAGGTGCTGCTGATGATCATCCTGGGTGGCCTCGGCCGCCTGCGGGGCGCGGTGATCGGCGCGGTCGCCTTCACGCTGCTGAAGGAAGTGCTGTCGACCCACGCGCTGGTCGGGCCGCTCGCGGACCACTGGCAGCTGACGCTCGGCCTGGCGATCATCGCGTTCGTCGCGCTGCTGCCCAAGGGAATCATCGGCATCGCCGCGCGCCTGTCGCCAGCGGGTGGCGAACGCGTCGCGGCGCCTGCGGTCGTGCCGCCAACGCCGCATGCGCGCACTGGCGCGCGACCGACGGAGGTGCGCCCATGAACGCACTGCTCTCCGTCACCGGCCTCACGCGGCGCTTCGGCGGCCTGGTCGCGGTGAATGCGGTCGACATCGACCTGCACCGCGGCGAGGTGCACGCGGTGATCGGCACCAACGGCGCCGGCAAGTCGACGCTGATCAACATGCTGTCGGGCGAGATCGAGGCGTCCGGCGGGCGCATCGCGCTCGACGGCGACGACATCACGACCCGCGCACAGTCGCGCCGCGCCCGCGAGGGCGTGGGCCGCAGCTACCAGCGCACGACGATCTTTCCGGAGTTCAGCGTGCACGAGAACTGCCGGCTCGCCGCGCAGGCCGCGACGCCACGCCCCTGGGCGATCTGGCAGAGCGCGCGCGGCTGCGCCGACAGCAACAAGGCCGCCGCCGATGCGCTGCAGGCCGCGGGCCTCGCCGACCAGGCGCAACGCATCGCGAGCACGCTGAGCCACGGCGCCAAGCGCCAGCTCGAGGTCGCGATGTGCCTGGCCACCAGGCCGCGCGTGCTGCTGCTCGACGAGCCGCTGGCCGGCATGGGCGCGGAAGAAACCGACCGCATGCTGGGCCTGCTGACGCGGCTCAAGGCCACCCACGCGATCCTGCTGGTGGAGCACGACATGGACGCGGTCTTCCGCATCGCCGACCGCATCACGGTGATGGTCAACGGCACCGTGATCGCGACCGGCGACCCGGCGTCGATCCGCACCAATCCCGCGGTGCGCGAGGCCTATCTGGGCGAAGGTCATTGACATGCTGCAAGTCGAATCCATCCACACCTACTACGGCGACAGCCACATCCTGCACGGCGTCGATGTCGAGCAGGCCGCGGCCACGTCGCTCGGCCTGCTCGGGCGCAACGGCATGGGCAAGACCACGCTGATCCGCACGCTGATGGGCTATGTGCGGCCGGCCTCGGGCCGCGTGCTGCTCGACGGCCGCGACGTCACCGGCTGGACGCCGGAGAAGATGGCGCGGCAAGGCATCGGCTACGTGCCCGAAGGCCGCGGCATCTTCCCGAACCTGTCGGTGCGCGAGAACCTGCTGATGAGCGCACGCGCCGGCATCGACGGCCGCCGCGCGTGGACCTTCGACCGCGTGATGACGACTTTTCCGCGGCTCACCGAACGCCTGTCGCACGGCGGCCAGCAGCTGTCGGGCGGCGAGCAGCAGATGCTGTCGATCGGCCGTGCGCTGATGACCAACCCGCGGCTGCTGATCCTCGACGAAGCCACCGAAGGCCTGGCGCCGCTGATCGTGGCCGAGATCTGGCGCGTGATCGCGGACATCCGAAGCACCGGCATCGCCACGCTGATCGTCGACCGCGACTGGCGCAAGGTGCTCGCCCACACCGACCGCGCGATGGTCATGGAAAAGGGCCGCGCCGTGCTGGCCGCGCCGTCGGCGCAGCTGATCGCCGCGCCGGGTCCGCTGGAGCAGTTGCTGGGGGTCTGAGCCCTGACGCGGCGCGCTCTCAGTAGAACCAGCGCGCCGGCACGGTCACGAGCTTGGGGAACAGCACCATCAGGAACATCAGGATGAACTGCGCGATCATGAAAGGGATGACGCCCTTGGTGACCGCGTCCATGCTGACCTTGCCGACGCCCGCCACCGTGTTGAGCACCACACCCACCGGCGGCGTGATCAGCCCGATCGCGTTGTTGATCATGAACAGCACGCCGAAGTAGACCGGGTCGATGCCGGCGGCATTGACCAGCGGCATCAGCACCGGCGTGAGGATCAGGATGGTCGGCGTCATGTCGAGCGCGGTGCCCACCACCATCACCAGCGCCATGATCGCGATCATCAGCAGCGTCGGGCTCGACAGCAGTGGCTGCAGCAGCGCGACGACCTGCGCCGGTATGTTGGCGACGGTGATGAGCCACGCACTGACCGCTGATGCAGCCACCAGGAACATCACCACCGAGCTGGTGCGCGCGGCCGACACGAACACGCGGTAGAGCTGGTTCCACTTGAGTTCGCGGTAGATCGTGGTCGACACGAACAGCGCATACACCGCGGCCACCACGCCGGCCTCTGTCGGCGTGAAGACGCCCATCTTCAGGCCCACGATGATGATCAGCGGCAACACCAGCGCCCAGCCTGCGTCGCGGATCGCACCGATGATCTCGCGTGCGCTCTTGCGCGGCGGCGACGGGATGTTCTCGCGGCGGCACAGCCACCACCAGGTGAACCACAGCGCGGCGCCGAGCATGATGCCCGGGAAGATGCCGGCGAAGAACAGCTTGGAGATCGACACGTTGGCCGCCACGCCGAAGACCACGTAGCCGATGCTCGGCGGCACCACCGGCGCGATGATGCCGGCCGAAGCGATCAGCCCCGCGGAGCGCGCCTTGTCGTAGCCCGCAGCGACCATCATCGGCAGCAGCAACGTGGACAGCGCAGCCGCGTCGGCCACCGCCGAGCCCGACAGCGCCGCCAGCAGGCAAGCCGCGACGATGGTCACGTAGCCGAGGCCGCCGCGCACATGGCCGACCAGCATCAGCGCCACGTTGACGATGCGCCGCGACAGGCCGCCGGCGTTCATGACCTCGCCCGCCAAAAGGAAGAAGGGCACGGCCAGCAGCGGGTAGCTGTCGGCGCCGTTGATCAGGTTCTGCGCGAGGATCTGGGTGTCGAGCATGCCCAGGTTCCACATCAGCGCCGCGCCGCAGACGAGCAACGCGAACGAGATGGGAATGCCGATCGCCATCGCGGCGAGCAGCGAACCGACGAAGATGATGATGGTCATACCTGCTCCTCGGATTCCTTGATCATCACCAGCTCGTCATCGGACACGCGGCCGGTGACGACCTTGTAGAGGTCGTTCAGCAGAATGCCCGCCGCCGAGACGCCGAACACCAGGCCGACCGCGTAGAACCAGGCCATCGACGCACCGCTCGACGGGGCCGAGACGTCCCAGTTGATCTTGGTCTGCTCGAGCGAGCCGCTGAAGAGCATCCAGCACATCAGCAGCATCAGGCCGTAGGCGGCGACCAGGCAGACCTTCTTGCCGGCCGGACCGAGCTTGCTCACGAGGATCTCGGTGCCCAGGTGCGCGTGCTCGCGCAGCGCCACGATGCCGCCCAGGAAGGTCAGCCAGACGAAGAGCCAGCGCGACAGCTCTTCCGACACGGTGATGCTGGAGTTGAAGATGTAGCGCAGCACGACGTTGCCGAACACCAGCACCACCATCACCGCGAGGCACGCGGCGATGACGAACTCCAGCAGCCTGCAGTAGTTGCGAAGAAGCTTGTCCATTCAGGCCGCCTGCGTGTCCCGCACGGTTTCGACCAGCGCGCGCAGGCCGGCCGTGTACGAGCGCCAGCCGAGGCCCTGGATCGTGCCCTTCACCGCCGGCGAGATGATCGAGTGGGCGCGCCAGGTTTCGCGCGCGGCGATGTTGCTCATGTGGATCTCGAAGATCGGGAACGGCATCGCCTTGATCGCATCGTGCAGCGGCACACCGTGCTGCGTGAGCCCGGCCGGGTTCAGCAATGCGCCCTTCGCCACGTCGATGTTCTCGTGCATCCGGTCGATCAGCGCGCCTTCATGGTTGGACTGCAGGATGTCGAGTTCGACCTGCAGTTCTTCCGCAAGCTTCAGCAGGCGCTCGTTGATCTGCGCGAGCGTCGTCGTGCCGTAGATGTGGGGCTCGCGCCGGCCGAACAGGTTCAGGTTCGGGCCGTGCAGGACAAGAATCTTCATGGGCTTATTTCCGGATGCGGGCCAGCTCGTCGGTGTAGAGCTTGGCGATGGTGGGGTCATAGGTGCCGAGGAACTTCTCGGTCACGGGCTTGACGGCATCGCGCATGCGGGCCTGTTCGGCGGCGCTCAGCTCGTTGTATTGCATGCCCTTGGACTGCAGTTCGGCCACGGCCTTCTGCGCGGCAGTGCGGCTCACTTCGCGCTGGTAGGCGCGCGACTCGTTGGCGGCGTCATGCATGATCTTCTGCTCGGCCGGCGACAGCTTGTCCCAGAAGCGCTTGCTGACCAGCACGATGTTGGCGGCGTAGACATGGTTGGTCGCCGTCACGTACTTCTGCACTTCGTAGAACTTGTTCGACAGGATCACGGCGAACGGGTTTTCCTGGCCGTCCACCGCCTTCGATTCCAGCGCGCCGTACAGCTCGGCGAAAGGCATCGGCAACGGGTTGGCCTTGAGCGTCTTGAAGGTTTCCAGGAACACCGGGTTCGGGATCACGCGGATCTTCAGGCCATCGAGGTCCTCGGGCTTGGTGATGGGGCGCTTGCTGTTGGTCACGTTGCGAAAGCCGAGGTCCCAGTAGCCCAGCGCGACCAGGCCTTTCTCGGGCAGCTTGGCGATCAGCGCCTGGCCCAGCGGGCCGTCGAGCAATGCATCGGCCTGCGCGAAGCTGCTGACGGCAAAGGGGAAGTCGACCAGGCCCATCTCCTTCACGATGCCGGCCAGCGAACTGGTCGCGGGCGCCGACATCTCCTGCACGCCGCCCTGCAGCGCGGACTGTTGCTGGAGCTCGTTGCCCAGCGACGAGGCCGGGAATTCCTGCACCTTCATCTTGCCGCCGCTCTTGGCGGACACCAGTTCGGCGAAGCGCTTGACGCCGAAGCTCACCGCATGGTCGGGGTTGTTGATGTGGCCGAACTTGATGACGCGTTCCTGGATGTCCTGGGCGAACGCGGGCGCGGCGGGGATGGCAAAGGCGGCGAGCAGGCTGGCCGCTGCCAGCGCAAGGCGAAATGATTTCAAGGCTTGTCTCCGTTGTTGATCGATGCGATGTGTGCCGGTCATTGACCGTTCGCGAAAGCAATACTAACTGTAAGTGGAAAATATTTCCACATCGGAAACACCTTCCTGGTTTGGTAGAGTCCGGGCATGAGTGGAATCCTCGAACGCAGCTTCAAAGTCCTCGAACATCTGGCCGTCCACCCGGAAGGACAGCCGCTGTCCACGCTGGCCCACGACCTCGAGATGCCGCTGAGCGCCACGCACCGCCTGCTCACCGAACTGATCCGCTGCGGCTACGTGCGGCAGGCGCGCGACCAGGGCGACTACATCCTCACCATCAAGCTGGTGTCGATGGGATTGAGCTTTCTGAGCGCCTCGGGCGTGGTCGACGTGGCACAGCCGTCGCTCGATCGCCTGGCGGAAGAGTCGGGCGAGCTGGTGCGGCTCGCGGTGATCGACGGCGACGACCTGACCTTCGTCGCCAAGGCGCAAGGCGCCAAGCGCGGCCTGCGCTACGACCCCGACATGGGGCTGTCGGTGCAGCTGTCGTGCAGCGCCGCCGGCCATGCCTGGCTGGCTGCCATGACGGACGAGGAAGCGCTGGCGCTGGTTGCCAGACAGGGCTTCGGCGCGCCCGACAAGTTCGGCCCCAAGGCGCCGACCACGGTGAAGGCGCTGCTCGCCCAACTGCGCACCACGCGCAAGCGCGGGTTCAGCATGATCTCGGACATGTTCGCGCCCGCGATGGCATCGATGTCGGCCGTGGTCCAGGCGCGCGGCGTGGCACTGGGCGTGGTGACGATCGCAGGCCCGATGGTGCGGCTGACCGACGAGCGCATGGAGAGCCTGGCCGACGGACTGTTGCGCACGTCCGAAGAGATTGCGAGCGCGAGCCCGGCTTCGACGCTGTTCAAGCGGCGAGAGGCCTGATCGAAAGACGGCAGGGCGACGAAAGGCCACGCCGAGACGACGACAATCGGCGCGTTCCCCACCGCGACCACCCGATGCGCCCACTCCCCACCCCTCCTCTTTCCCCTGCGGAACCGACCGCTGCCCCGGCTTCGACGCCCGAAGCGCGCACGCCACACAGCGCGGGCAAGAAGCGGCGGCTGCGCACCGAAGCCGACAAGCTCGAGGCCTTCTGCCTGGTCGTTCGCGCCGCGTCGGTCGCCACGGACCAGGCCGCATTCGCAGAGATCGGCCGGGCAGCGTCGAAGGCGCTGCGCACCAAGTTCGGCGGCGGATCGATCACCTCGGCCTTTGCCTGGCTCGCCAGCAACGCCGGCCAGCAGGCGCTGCACAGCGTGCTCAGCGGCGAGGTCGAACTCGGCGGCGCACTGTCGATCCAGCAGATCGCCGAAGCCGTGCAGTTGGCGCAGCAGGCCGAGGCGCTCCGCGAAAAAGGCTGACGGCTGACACGGTGCACTCCGTCGGTCAGGCCATCATCCAGGCTACTCAATCGACCGCCTGGAGAACCTGATGAACAAGATCCTGATCGCACTCGTCGCATCGCTCACCGTGCTGACCGCAGGCGCCCAGATCGGCAAGGCCGCTTCGGAAGCAACCGACTCGGCCAAGCACAAGATCGACGAGAAACGTGCCGACAGCGACGCGAAGAAGAGCGGCCCGGTCGGCAAGGTCGTCAACAACGTCAAGTCGGGCTACCACAAGAACCGGTCGAAGGCATCGGCCGACAAGGCGAAGCAATCGCTGAAGAACGCTGGCTAAGCAGCCCCGTCAGCCACGGGTTCGCACTGAGCACTGAGCCCTACCGAGCCCCTTGATGGCTCGAGAGAACTTTCTGCTTCAGCAGAAAGCTCTGCATATCATCGATCGGCGCATGCAACCCTTCATCCCCGATCCGATGACATCCTCCCCGACTCTGCCCATCGTCGCCTGGGGCGGCGACGTCAATCTCGGCCGGCGCCAGCACTACCGCACACAGGCCATGGGTGCAGCCGACGCACTCGCCGCGGTGAGTGTTCTGGCCAAGGCCGATCTCTCGATCGTCAACCTTGAGTGCGTGGTTGCGACCGCGGGGCAATCCGGCATCGCGAAAGGGGAACTGTCGCCCTATTACTACCGTGCCCGGCCCGAGATGCTGGCGGTGCTGACGGCCGCCGGCATCGACGTCGTGACGACGGCCAACAACCACAGCGGCGATTACGGACCGGCCGCGCTCGCCGAGCAGGCCGCGCTGCTCGATGCCCTGGGCATCGGTCACACGGGTTCCGGCCCGACGACGGATGCGGCCTTCGCGCCGCTGTTCAGGCGCGCTGGCGACGTGCGCGTCGCAATCTTCGCCATCGACGCGACACAGCCGCACTTCGCCGCCGGCCCCGCGCGCTTCGGCCATGCCCACCTGCCGCTCGGCTCGCCCGCCGCCTGGACCGACTGCCTCGCGCCGCGGATCGCCAGCGCGCGACGCGAGGCCGACGTCGTGCTGGTCGCGCTGCATTGGGGACCGAACGGTGAGCACGCACCCGGCGCAGACGAGATCGCGGTCGGCCATGCGTTGATCGATGCCGGCGCGGACGCGATCCTCGGTGCGTCCGCGCACCTGTTGCAGGGCGTGGAGATCTACAAGGGTCGGCCGATCGTCCATGACGCCGGCGACCTGCTGTTCGACGCGATCACACGCGATGACGACGAGGCCGGCGTGTTCTCGCTCGCGCTGGACGTGACGGGCGTGCGCCGCGTGGTGTTCACACCGATCCAGGTCGGCTTCGGCCGTTCTGTGCAGCGCGAAGGCCCATCGGCAGACGCGGCCGCGCAGCGCTTCATCGACAAGAGCGCAGCGCTGGGCGCGCAGTTCCAGCGGACGACGAACGGCGAGTGCGCAATCGACCTGCATCCACCGCACCGCGAAGCCGCGCCGGCAACGACAGCCACGCCGCATGCCAGACCGTTGCCGGGGAAAGCCGTGTACGACCTGTCGGTGATCCGGCCCGCGGCTTCGGCGCGGCCCGAGTGGCAGGTACGCGAACTGCCGCCAGGTGCCCGGCTCGCCGCGCCGGTGGAGATCGGGCCGCTGCGTCTGCTGGGCGTGCGTGCCGCGCCGACCGAGCTCACGCGCCGGCGCATGCTGTTCGTCGAAACCTTCTGGGAACTGCGTGAACCGACGCCGCACGACTGGCGGCTGGACGTGCGCGCGACGCCTGCGCCGCCGTCGACGATGCACGGCTGGGGCCGCCACATGGACCACGACCCATGCGACTGGATGTGGCCGACGAGCCGCTGGATGCCAGGCACGATCTACCGCGATCTCCATGGCCTGCGAGCGCCACCGGCATCGGCGCTGCACGATGCGCTGTTGCGGTTCGAGGTCGGCCTGGTGCGCGCCGGACGGCGGCTGCCACGCGTGGCCTTGCCGATCGGCCTCCGGTTGACGGTCGGCAAGCCGGCACCGGCGCCCACACCAGCACCGGCATCACCCGCGACGATGGCGCCGCCACCGCGCTATCAGGCACTTGCACCGGATGCACTTCCGCCGGACCTGCCAGCGACGCCGCACGCGTCCGCGCAGACATGGAGCGCCGCCCAGTTGGCCGCCGTGACGCGGGGCACCTGGCTCGTCGCACCGCCCGAGAGCTGGTTCGTGCGCTCCGTCGTGCGCAGCGGCGGACATCTCGGCCTGCTGCCCGCGCCGGCACTCTTCGTGGCGTCCGACTACGAAACGCTGGCCAGGCACGAGCGCTACTCGCAGCCGCAGAGCCGACACAACTGGGACCGCACGCAGCACATTGCCGGGCTGCAGCCGCGTCTGGCAGGCGCGATCGTCAGCGGACCGGTCGCAGGGTTGGCGCCGGATTTCCCGCTGTTGCAGGTCGCCGACCCGATCCATGCGTTGATCGAACTGGGCGCCACGGCACGCCAGCGGCTGCGCGGCAAGTTGGTCGTCATCACCGGCAGTGCAGGCAAGACCTCGGTCTGCAGCCTGCTCGCGCATGCGTTCTCCGACGCCTATCGCGTGTTCTCGTCGATCGACAACTACAACTCGCGCGTCGGCATGCTGGCGATGCTTGCGAACGTGCCGGCGCAGACCGACCTGGTCGTGCTGGAGGCGGCGATCAGCGGCATCAACGCGCCGGGCTTCCAGAACATCCGGCTGGTGCAACCCGACCTGGCCATCATCACCAACATCGCACCCGCGCACCTGGGCGCCGGCCAGAGCCTCGAGGACATCGCACAGCGCAAGGCCAACGTGTTCGAAGGCATGCGGCCCGGCGGCTGGGTGGTGCTGTGCGCCGACACCGCACACTTCGACGACCTGGTGCAACGCGCACGGCAGAAGGGTCTGCAACTGCTGACCTATGGCGAGGCCGCATCGTCCGATATCCGCCTCGAAGCGCACGATGGCGAGACCGGTCGGGTCACGGCCGGTTTCCGCGATCGGCATTGGACTTTCACGCTGGGCGCAAAGGGGCGCCACATGGCCGTCAACAGCCTGGCCTGCATTGCGGTGGCCGTGGCGCTGGGCTTCGATTTCGAGCGCGTGCAGCAGCGGCTGGCATCCTTCGCGGCTGTCGCCGGGCGTGGTCGCGAACTGCATGTGACGCGTGGCAACGCCCGGCTCCGCGTGATCGACGAGGCCTACAACGCCAACCCGCTGTCGATGGCGGCGGCGCTCGCCACCATGGCCGACACGCCTGCGCCGCAGGGCCGAAAGATCATGGTGCTGGGCGACATGCTGGAGCTGGGCGAAGACAGTGCGCGCTACCACCAGTCGCTGATCGCACCGATCGTGCAGGCCGAACCCGCGCGCGTGTTCCTGCTCGGCACACGGATGGGCGCATTGCACGCGCCGCTCGCAGCCGCGCTGTCCGCCACGGGCAGCGTGCAGGCCCACGCGGCACTCGCCACACTGGAACCGGCGCTGCTGGCCGAGCTGGCCGATGGCGACGTGTTGCTGTTCAAGGGATCGAACGGCATGAAGCTGTGGCAGATCGTCGAGCGCCTGGCCGCGCCACCACAGGACAAGGCAGCGGGCGCCCCGCCGGTGACGCTGCCCTTGCCACCCAGCGCGGTGATCCGCCGCCGAGCCGCAGCCACGACGACATCGGCCTCCGCATCGACTTCGGCTTCCTCTGCTGCGACTTTCATATCCACGCCAAGCTGGGCGTTGTACGACCTGAGCGCAGACCGGCTGCTGACGCACCAGCCGGGCAACAGGCAATTCGTGCCGGCGTCGCTGGCCAAGTTGATGACCGCGGTGCTGGTCGATCAGAAGTTGCAGAAAGACGGGCTGGACCGCCGGTCGCCGATCGTCCCGGTCCCCGCGCAGCCTGTCGCGGCGGCGGGCGATCCAGCCGCATCGCTCTATGCACGCGCACCATTCGCCACACCGCAAGCGCTGCTCGAGGCTGCGCTGATCGTCTCGTCGAACAAGGCCGCACTGACGCTGGCCGAATGGCACAGCGGCACGCGCGGGGCCTTCGTCGACGCGATGAACCGACAGGCGCAGGCCTGGGGTTTGCGGGACACCCGCTTTGGCGACCCGGCCGGGCTGGATGCGACCGCGCGCACCACGGCGATCGACATGCTGGTGCTCGCGCGCCATCTGCTGCACGACCACCCTGCACTGATGGACGTGGTGCGGCAGACGCACTTCGAAGCGAACCCCGAGGCACCGAGCACCAACCTGCTGCTCGGTCGGCTGGACGGCGTCGACGGACTCAAGACCGGCTCGCTGCCGTCGCACGGCGCGAATCTGATCTGCACCGCGTTGCGCAACGGTCGCCGGCTGATCTCGGTGGTGCTCGGCGCCGCGGATGCACGCCTTTGCGCACAGCAGACGGCGCAGCTGATGGACCGGGGATTCACCTCCACGCGGTCGGACGGCGCGACTTCGTAGCAGTGGCCGGTATCGGTCCGTATGGGCGCTGGGGCCGCACACAGATCCGCACAGATCCGCATATCGATCCGCGTTTTCATTCCTTCCATCCCGCCAGGCCGGCGGGCACAGTCGCGCTTCCATTTTTCGACAAAAAAAAGCGCTTCCATGACTCTCATCGCCCGCCGCCGCGCCACCCTGCTCGCGCTCTCCGCCGCCACCGCCCTGCTCTTCGCGGGCGTCGGCCCTCTGCACGCGCAGGAGAAGAAGACGCTGAAGGTCGGCGTGTCCGTCGGCAGCGGCGAACAGATCTGGCAAGTGGTCAAGCAGGTCGCGGCCCGCGACGGCCTGACCGTCGAGGTGATCACCTTCAACGACTACCAGCTGCCCAACGCGGCGCTGTCGGCCGGCGACCTCGACGCCAATTCATTCCAGCATCAGCCGTTCCTGGACAACCAGAACAAGTCGCGCGGCTTCGACATCGTGCCGGTCGGCCTGACCATCACCGCGCCACTGGGCTTCTACTCGCGCAAGATCAAGTCGATCGACCAGTTGCCGGACGGCGCCTCGGTCGGCATCCAGAACGACCCGTCGAACGGCAACCGTGCGCTGCTCCTGCTGCAGGAGGCCAAGCTCATCACGCTCAAGCCCGAGGCAGTGAGGAACAACACGGCCACGCCGCTGGATGTGGTGACGAACCCGAAGAAGCTGAAGCTGGTCGCACTCGACGCGGCGCAGCTGCCACGTTCGCTGGACGACCTGACCATCGCCTCGATCAACAACGACTATGCAGAGAAGGCCGGGCTCACGCTGGCGAAGGACGCGGTCATCAAGGAATCTCCGAAGGGCCCTTACGCCAACATCATCGCGGTGCGCCGCGTCGACAAGGACAAGCCTTGGGCGCAACAACTGGTCAAGGCCTACCAGTCGCCGGAAGTGAGGAGCTTCATCGAGACGAAGTTCAGCGGCGCGCTGGTGCCGGCGTTCTGAGGTTCTGAGGTTCTGAACAGTCGCCGCTGGGGTCAGCGTTGC
>JAZKDL010000102.1:0-2208 GCA_040387575.1 Pseudomonadota bacterium | reverse complement strand
TTCGACACGCCCAAGGGCAAGATGACCTTCCGCAAGGAAGACCATCAGGCGCTGCAGTCGCAGTACCAGTTCCGAATGAAGAAGAACCCGGCCAGCGAGTGGGACCTGTTCGACCTGGTGCGCGAGATACCGGCGTCCGAAATGCCGCTTCCCATTACGGTGAAGCGCTGAGGATGACGCCCACCCCTGCGCCGGCGCTGTCGAGCCGCGGGCTCGGCATCCGCTTCGGCGGCCATGCCGCGGTGGACGACGTGACGGCCGACTTCGCGGCCGGCACGCTGACGGCCATCGTCGGGCCCAACGGCGCCGGCAAGACGACCTACTTCAACCTGCTGTCGGGGCAACTGCGGGCCAGCGCGGGCGCGGTGCACTTCCGCGGCGAGGACATCACGCGGCTGGGCGCGGCGCAGCGCACCGCGCGCGGCATCGGCCGTGCGTTCCAGCTGACCAACCTGTTCCCGCGGCTGAGCGTGGTCGAGAACGTGCGGCTGGCGGTGCAGAGCCGCCACCGCGCCGGCTTCAACATGCTGGCGATGTGGCGCAGCCGCGGCGACCTGATCGAGCAGGCCGACGACTATGTCGCCCAGGTCGGCCTGGCCGCGCGGCGCGACGACCTCGCGGCCAAGCTGCCGCACGGCGACAAGCGCAAGCTCGAGGTCGCGATCCTGATGGCGCTGGAGCCCGAGATCGTGATGTTCGACGAGCCCACCGCCGGCATGAGCGTGGACGAGGTGCCGGTGATCCTCGAACTCATTCGCCGCCTGAAGGCGCGCGGCGACAAGACCATCCTGCTGGTGGAGCACAAGATGGACGTGATCCATTCGCTGGCCGACCGCATCGTCGTGCTGCACAACGGCCGCCTGGTGGCCGACGGCCTGCCGGCCGAGGTGATGGCGTCACCCATCGTGCAGGAGGCGTACCTGGGCGTGAAGCGCACACCGACTGCGCGCAAGGAGCCCGCGCATGCATGACGTCCGCGACGATTCCGCGCCGCTGCTCACGCTCAGCGGCGTGCACACGCACATCGGCGAGTACCACATCCTCCAGGGCGTCGACCTTGTGGTGCCGCGCGCCGGCCTGACCGTGCTGCTGGGCCGCAACGGCGCGGGCAAGAGCACCACGCTGCGGACCATCATGGGGCTGTGGCAGGCCAGCCGCGGCCGGCTGGTGTTCGACGGCGCCGACATCACGGCCGAGAAGACGCCCGACATCTCGCGCCGCGGCATCGCCTTCGTGCCGGAAGACATGGGCATCTTCTCGGGCCTGACGGTGCAGGAGAACCTGCGGCTTGCCGCGATCGGCGGGCGTTTCGACGAGGCGCGGCTGGACTGGATCTTCGGCCTGTTCCCCGCGCTCAAGCGCTTCTGGCTGCGGCCGGGCGGCACGCTGTCGGGCGGACAGAAGCAGATGGTCGCCATTGCGCGCGCCATCATCGAGCCGCGCAAGCTGCTGCTGATCGACGAGCCGACCAAGGGCCTGGCGCCCGCCATCGTCGACAACCTGGCGCAGGCCTTCGAGGACCTGAAGGCGCGCGACACCACCATCCTGCTGGTCGAGCAGAACTTCCACTTCGTCCGCGCGCTCGGCGACCACGTCGCGGTGATGGACGACGGCCGCATCGTGCACACCGGCCGCATGGAAGCGTTGTCGGGTGCCGATGCGCCATCAGGCGCATGCGAGCGCGGCCAAGGCTGGCGTCGACCAGTTGACCCGGGTGCTGGCGCTGGAGTGGGGCGCCGACGGCATCCGGCTGAACTCGATCTCGCCAGAGGCCATCGACGGCACCGAAGGGTTCCGCAAGCTGATGGCGCCGACACCGGAGGACCGCGAATTCGCGTGCGCCCAGGTGCCGCTGCAGCGCTTCGGGTCGCTCGACGACGTCGCGAACCTGGCGCTGTTCCTTGCGTCGCCGTATGCGGCCTATGTCTCGGGCGCGCTGATCCCTTGCGATGGAGGCGGCGCGATCGAAAGCGTCAAGCCTGCGCTGGAAGCGGCAGGGCGGGCGATCGAAGGCTGACAGCCCTTACAGCCCTTTGCAGGCCTTGGCCGCCTCGATCACCGCATTCCGGTCGAAGCGGTTCGCGGCCTCCATGAAGCCGGGCTTCAGGTAGAGCATCGACTCGGGCTGCACGGTGCGCTTGATCAGGCCTTCCTTCAGCATGAAGTCCTGCATGCGGCCGTAGGCGGCCGGGTCCATTGCGCCGATGT
>JAZKDL010000101.1:0-3402 GCA_040387575.1 Pseudomonadota bacterium | reverse complement strand
TACGCGTGGCAGGTGCGCCGTTCGGAGCTCGACGAGATCCTGTTCCGCAACGCCGCGCGCAAGGGCGCGCGCACGCTCGAAGGCCATCAGGTCCGCGCTGTCGAATTCGATGCCGACGGCGTCACCGTGCAGGTCGAGCTCGACGACGGCGCGCGCCAGACCTGGCGCGCGAAGTTCCTCGTCGATGCCTCGGGCCGCGACACGCTGCTGGCCAATCAATTCAAGATCAAGGAAAAGAACCCGAAGCACAACAGCTCGGCGCTGTACGGCCACTTCACCGGCGCCAGGCGCCTCGAAGGCAGGCTCGAAGGCAACATCACGATCTTCTGGTTCGAGCACGGCTGGTTCTGGTTCATCCCGCTGGCCGACGGCACCACCAGCGTGGGCGCGGTCTGCTGGGCCTACTACCTGAAGGCCCGCGACAAGCCGCTGAAGGACTACTTCTTCGACACCATCGCGATGTGCCCGGAGCTGGCCGATCGCCTGAAGGGCGCCACGCTGGTCGACGACGCGGTGCACGCCACCGGCAACTTCGCCTACTCGAGCACGCACGCGACCGGCGAGCGCTACCTGATGGTGGGCGACGCCTTCACCTTCATCGACCCGATGTTTTCGTCAGGCGTGTTCCTGGCGATGCAGAGCGCATTCAACGGCGCCGAACTGGTGGAGAAGGCGCTCGACCGTCCGGCCGAGTTGCCGGCCGCGCGCCGCGCGCTGGAAAAGCAGATGCGCGCGGGGCCGCGCGACTATTCGTGGTTCATCTACCGCGTGACCAACCCGACGATCCGCGACATGTTCATGCACCCGCAGAACATGTTCAAGGTCAAGCAGGGACTGATGTCGCTGCTGGCAGCGGACCTGCGCCATGGTGCGTCTTATCGGCTGTCGCTGACGATGTTCAAGGCGATCTACTACCTCGTGTCGGTGCTCAACTGGCGCCGGACCGTGGAAGGCTGGAAGCGCCATCGCCACAACATCCGGGACATGGGTGCGTTGAAGGGCGAGACGATCGTCAAGGCCGAGTAGGCAATTCAGCCCGGCTTGACCGCTGTGTATTCCGAGAAGATGCCGAGTTCGACGTGGCGCTTGACCTGCTGGAAGCCTGCCGCTTCCAGCGCCGCCATCACCGATGTCGGCGGGATGCAGGCCTCGATCGTGTCCCAGTAGTAGCGCCACAGTTCCTGCGTGCTGTGCTGGCGCGCGACCACGCGGGCGATGGTCGGCACCACCGCGCGCATGTAGCCCTTGAGCAGCGCCGTGGCGATGCGGCCCGCGGGGCGCGTGATCTCCAGCACCACCAGCCGGCCGCCCGGGCGCAGCACACGATGGAATTCGGCGAATGCGGCGCCCACGTCCGAAATGTGGCGCAGCGCGTAGCCCATGCTCAGGAAGTCGGCGGATGCGTCGCCGCAGGGGATGGCTTCGGCGCGTCCTGCGAGCAACTGCACGCTCGGCAAAGCGACCTGCGCCATCATGCCGGGGCTGGGATCGACGCCGGTCAGCTGGCCGCCCGGTCCGATCAGCGCGAGCGCCTCGCGCGCCACCAGGCCGGTGCCGATGCCGACGTCGATCACGCGTGCGTTGGTCGTGAGCCCGGCACGTTGCAGCGCCGAGCGCCGATACCAAGGGCCGCTGCCCAATGCGAGGACGCGCTCGATGCGGTCGTAGTCGCTGGCCGTGTCGTCGAAGATCCGGCGCAGGTAGCGCTGGTGTTCCTCCTCGTCGCTGTAGTAGGCCGGCAACGGCGTGTGCGGCAGCTGCGAGATGCCTGCAGCGGGGGCTTGGGGGCGGGCGTCGGTCATGAAGGCATCATAGGCGCCGCATGCTGACGCCATCCTTCTCGCTTCCCCTTGCCGTACGGTCGGTTTCACGTTCACCACGCAAGGCGTTCGCCGCTGTGCGCGCGGCTTTGTTCTGCGGCCTTCTGTGCGGCGTTGTCAGTGTGGCCGTGGCCGCCGAGTCGGAGTCCTCGTCCGCGGCAGGCGCATGCCTCGCCACGGCACGCCAAGCCGCGTCGCCGCCACGCGCGCTCGCAATGGCCGCTGCCGCACGGCAGGAGCATCTCGCCTTCGGCGCACAGACGATGGATGCCGAAGGCCGGCTCGTGCAGGCCGGCGACTCCGAAGCCGAGGACACGCGCCGCACGGTCGGCGCCACGCCTCCGTGGGAGCGCGTGCTCGGCTACTGGCGCGCGGTCGATCTGCAGAACGATCGCTTGCCGTACTTCGTGCGCTTCGGCGCTTTGCGGCCGGCCCACCGCGAGCTTCTGCTGCAGGCCCTGAACCAGGCAAGCGCCGACCATCTGCAAGGCCTGGGTGTCGGGCCGGATCAGGGGCTGGCATCGTCCGAGCAGCGCGCGATGGCGGTCGCGCTGAACCGCGTCGCGGTGATCGACACGCCTTGGTCAGCCGCGTTCGTGAGTTGGCTCGCGCGTCAGGCCGGATTTGGCGCCGACGAGTTCGCTTTCTCGGAAGCGCATGCCGACTACGCCGCTGCCGCCTGGCAGGCCGGCCTGGACGAGGCGTCGGGCCGCGCCACGCCGTATGCGATGCGCGCCTGCGACCCGGTGCTGACGGCTCCGCGCATCGGGGATCTGCTGTGCCAGGCGCGGGCCGGCAGCGCAAGCGTCGACAGCTTCGTGCGTATCGGTGAGGCGCTCATCGCGCGACGCACCGTCGGCGCGTCGCTGCCGATGCATTGCGATGTGGTCGTTGCCGTCGATGCGACGGGCTTCGACACGGTCGGCGGCAACGTGCTGCAGTCGGTCACGCGGCGGCGGCTGGCCTTCGCGCCCGGTACGGCGCTGCTCGACCCAAGCTATCGGCCCGAAGGCTGTGCGCTGAGCGCATCGGATTGCGTCGACCGCCACATGAGCCGGCAGCCATGGTCGCTGCTGCTGCAGTGGCGCTGAGCCCTCAGCGGTAGAAGGCCTCGACCTCGCCCTTGAGCTTGATCAGCAGGGGCTTGCCCTTGCGGTCCAGCGTCTTGCCCGCGGGCACCTTGATCCAGCGCTCGCTGACGCAGTACTCCTCCACGTCGAGGCGCTCCTTGCCGTTGAAGCGGATGCCGATGTCGTGCTCGAAGACGGCGGCCACGTGGTGCGGACTGCGCGGGTCGATCGACAGGTGGTCGGGCAGGGGCGGAAGGGAGGGGGAAGTGCTGTCGTTCATGGGATTCGATGAATGCGTCGGCATCGCCCAGCGGTCGCCTGGACGGCGGTGCGGGGCGTTGCAGAGCGATTGCGGGGGCGCCATGATAGGGGTTCATCTGGTTCGAATGCCTTGAGCACCGCGTTATTGCGGGGACTCAATGAAGCACCCGTGTGCACCTGTTGCTCAAGATCCGCGCATCCCCCCGCGCCGCGCTCAGTATTTCCAACCGTCATTTCGGGCCTTCTGGTGG
>JAZKDL010000100.1:0-5685 GCA_040387575.1 Pseudomonadota bacterium | reverse complement strand
TCGGTCGCGCAATGGAGGTAGCCACCCTGCGCGAGCCGTTCCGCCAGCTTGTGCACCAGTGGTGACTGCAGCAGACGGCGCTTGTGGTGGCGCTTCTTGTGCCACGGGTCCGGAAAGAACACGTGCGCGCCAGCCAGCACGCCCTCGGGCAGCATGTGGTCGAGCACATCGACCGCGTCATGCGCGACGATGCGGATGTTGCCGATGCCTTCTTCGCCGCAGCGCTTCAGCAGCTTGCCGACACCGGCTTCATGCACTTCGCAGCACAGGAAATTGATGTCGGGCAGCAGCCTGGCGATGTGCGCTGTGGCCTCGCCCATGCCGAAGCCGATTTCCAGCACGGTGGGCGCCTCGCGGCCGAAGGCGGCGGCAAAGTCCAGCGGCTCGGCTTGGTAGGGCAGCAGGAACTTCGGCCCGAAGTCCTGGTAGGCCTTGGCCTGGCCGTCGGTGGTGCGGCCGCCCCGTTTGACGAAGCTCTTGAGGCGGCGGTGCAGCGGATGCGGCAAGGCCTCGGTGTCGGGCCGGATGACCGGCTGGATGACTGGCTGGTCAGGGGACGCGTCAGCAGGCTTCGCGGCGTCGGCCACAGCGTCGGACGCGGGGCCGGGCACGGCGGAAATGGGGTCGTTGGAAGGAAGGGTCATCACGGCGGCGGATTGTAGAGATCGCGCCACCGCGGCACCCAGCCGGCGAGTGCGCTGCCGATGTCAGCTGCATCGGTGGGCGGGAGCCTGAGCACGCCGGCCGCGGCGTTCAACGCGGCCAGTGCGGCGGCCGGCGTCGTGGTGTCGATCGACGCGGCGCCGTTCTGTTTCGACAGCTTGTGGCCGTCCGCGCCCCGCACCAGCGGCGTGTGCAGATAGCGCGGCGTGGCAAAGCCGAGCGCGCGCTGCAACAGGACCTGGCGTGCCGTGTTGTCGGCCAGGTCTTCGCCGCGCACGACGTCGGTCACGCCCTGGTCGGCATCGTCGACGACCACCGCCAGCTGGTAGGCCCAGGGGCCGTCGGCGCGCTTCAGCACGAAGTCGCCGACCTCGGCGGCCACGTCCTGCCGTTGCTCGCCGAGGCGGCGGTCGTGCCAATGCAGCGGGCGGTCGGCCGAAGTCGAAAAGGCGTCCGCAGCGAAGCGCCACGCGCGCGCCGCACGGCCTTGCAAGCCGCAGCGGCAGGTGCCGGGATAGACGCGCTCGCCGTGGCGCTGGTGCGTGACGCCGCGCTGCGCGAGTGCTTCGTCGATGTCCTTGCGCGAGCAGGCGCATGGGTAGGCGAGGCTGGCGGCGATCAGCCCGTCGAGCGCTTGCTGGTAGCGCGCAGGGCGTTGGGTCTGCCAGAGCGGCGGCAGGTCGGGCACCAGCCCGCAGGCCGCGAGCTGCGCGAGGATGTGCTCGCCCATGCCGGGCAGGCAGCGCTCGGTGTCAGCGTCTTCGATGCGCACCAGCCAGCGCGCCTGCGGGCCGCGTGCCCGCACGTCGAGCCAACTGGCCAGCGCGGCGACCAGCGAGCCCGCGTGCAGCGGGCCGGTGGGCGAGGGCGCAAAACGGCCGACTGGAACGACCGGCGCGCTCACATCACATGCAGCGCGAGCGACAGGCCCGACAGGAAGGCGTCTTCCACGCGGTGGCCCATGCACCAGTCGCCGGCCACGCCGATGCGTGCCTTGCCGTCCCACAGATGCGGCTTGCCGAGCGGCACCTGCGTCTGCGCCTCGGGCCAGCAGCGCGCGCGGACATAAGAAGGCGTCGCGTGGATGCCGGTGATCTCCGAGAAGGCGCGCAGCAGCTTGGCTTCGACACGCGCGGCGCCGTCGCGCAGATGTTCCTGCGACCAGGTCGGGCTGGCCTGCAGCGTCCAGCGCTCGATCGTTTCGCGGCCGGGCTTGGACGATTCGCGTGCGAGCCAGGCCACGCGGTGGTGCGTGCTGCGCGCGGCATTCCATTGGGGCCCAAGGTGCGGCAGCGTCGGCTGGCTGGCCTGCGGGAAGGCGATCATCAGCGTCCAGCACGGCGAGGCCTGCACCTTGGCGATGCCGCGGGCCAGCGGCGCCGCGACCTTGCTGCGTTCGAGCAGCAGCCGCGCACAGGCCGGCGGCACGGCCAGCAGAACGGCGTCGAAGCTCGAATACACATGGCTCTCGCCGCCTTCGCCTTCGGCGCGCAACTGCCATTGCGCACGGTGCAGCGCGTCGGTCTCGATCCGCACGATCCGGTTGCCGGTGACGAGCCGCTCGCCCAGCGGCGCCGCCCAGTGCGTGACCAGTGAGCCCATCGACGGCTGCGCGACCCAGTGCGATTCGAGCGTCGGCAGCGCGGCCTCGGCCACGCGGCCATGCGCGTCGAGCACGCGCACGAGGTTGGCGCTCCAGCGGCGGCACAGGCCGGGCACGGTGTCGAGCGCGAGCTTGAAGCGCTCGTCGCGCACGGTGAAGTACTGCGCACCGGCATCGAAGCTGCCGAAGGATGTCGATTCGCTGACCATGCGGCCGCCGGCCGTGGCCTCGGACTCGAACACGGTGACGTCGTGGCCGGCCTGCATCAGCGTGCGGGCCGCGGCGATGCCGGCCATGCCCGCGCCGATGACGGCGAAGCGGCGGGCGGTGAAGGTCGGGGAGGAACTGGCGGATGTGTTGCTGGAGGAACGGTCTGCTGCAGGCGAGGTGCTCATGACGGGTCTCTTTCTTTTCGGTAACGAGAGGTGGCAACGCTGTGGACTCTAACCCGTCATCGAGGTGTCATCGTCCTCGATGGCGGGTCAGCAGCGCTTGTCGCGTGCCCTCGTGCTCGAACTGCGCGAGCCACCATTCGAGCGCGCGGCCAGGGCTGCCCGCGGTGCGCACGCGCCAGGCGCAGTGCATCTGGCCGACCGGCCGCACGCGCTCCAGCGTGAGCTCGACCAGATGGCCGGCCTCGATGTACGGCCGCGCCATCGGTTCGGGCAGAAAGCCGCCGCCCAGGCCGTGCAGTTGTGCAGCCAGCTTGCTCTGCATCGTCGGCACGGTCAGCACGTCCTGTCCGCCGACCAGGTTGACCGTCATGCTCGGCCCGGCGCGTGCCGAATCGGCGGCTGCGACCGCGCGATGGCGGCGCAGCATGTCGTCGCTGATCGGGCCGGCCTGCCGTGCGAGCGGGTGGTTGGGCGACACCGCATAGACGAAGTGCAGCTCGCCCAGCGGCCGGCTGCGGATGCCGGTCGCGGTGAAAGCCAGGTTGGCCGCGTCGAGCACCGCGCCGATCGCCAGGTCGGCCTCGCCGCTGGCCAGCGCTTCGATGGTGCCGAGCAGCGTTTCGTCGCGCAGCTTGAGCCGGGTCGGCGGCTCCAGCGCATAGAACGCGCCGACCAGATCGAGCACCGGATCGCGCGCGATCACACCGTCGACCGCCACCGTCAACAGCGGCTCCCAGCCGGTCGCAACGCGCTTCACCCGGTTGGCAACCGACTCGACGTCGGCCAGCAGCCGCGTCGCCTCGCGCATCAGTTCGGCGCCGGCGCCGGTCAGCTTGGCCTGGCGCGAGCTGCGGTCGAACAGCAGCACGTCGAGCGCGTCCTCGATCTGGCGGACGCGGTAGCTGAGCGCGCTGGGCACCAGCCCGAGCGTGCGCGCGGCGCCGGCAAAGCTGCCGCTGCTGACCACGGTCTGCAGCATCGAGAGCGCTTCGGGTGTGAGGGCGTCGCGTGCGTTGGCCAAGGCGGTCTTCCTTTGATCAAAAAATTTGAATGATGCCATCAAAACCGGACCGTTGTCCGGGCTCGGCATCGGCCTAAAGTTACACACATCCGCAGCACATACGGTGCAGCAAACGAAGGCTCCCAGGAGCCACAAGGAGTTCAACAATGTTGACGATTCGCAAATCCCAGGACCGTGGCTACGCCGATCACGGCTGGCTCAAGTCCTTTCACAGCTTCTCGTTCGCCGGCTACTACGACCCGGCGCACATGGGCTTCGGCAACCTGCGCGTGATCAACGAAGACCGCGTGGCGGGCGGCGCCGGTTTCGGTACCCACGGCCACAAGGACATGGAAATCATCAGCTACGTGCTGTCGGGCGAACTGGCCCACAAGGACAGCATGGGCAACATCGAGAGCATTCCGCCGGGCGACGTCCAGCGCATGAGCGCCGGCAACGGCGTGATGCACAGCGAGTTCAACCACAAGACCGACAGCACGACGCACTTTCTGCAGATCTGGATCCAGCCGAACGTGCGTGGCATCGAACCGAGCTACGAGCAGAAGAACTTCACCACCGCCGAGAAGCGCGGCAAGCTGCGCCTGGTCGCCTCGCCGGAAGGCACCGACGGCTCGGTGACGGTGCATGCCGATGCGCGGCTGTATGCCGGCCTGCTCGACGGTGAAGAGAAGGCCGAACTGGCGCTCGACCCGGCCCGCAAGAGCTACGTGCACCTGATCCGTGGCGAGCTCGAGGTCAACGGCAAGAAGCTGGTGACCGGCGACGCCGCGATGCTGCAGGGCGAGCCGCAGCTGTCGCTGGCCGGCGGCAAGGACGCCGAAGTGCTGGTGTTCGATCTGGCCGATTGATTCCCCACCGGGGCGGGCGACCGCCCCGGTGTTTTTCCCCCGCTGTCTCTCTAATTTTTCAACCGAGGAGTTTTCCCATGGCAACCATTTCCGCATCCGGCACGTCCGGCATTTCGACCAACTCGACCCAGGACGTCATCGCCCTGGTCGGCCGCATCCTGGTGGCTTACCTGTTCATCCCGGCCGGCTTCGGCAAGCTCATGGGCTTCGCGGGAACCGTGGGCTACATCAACTCGGTTGGCCTGCCGCTGCCGGAAGTCGGCGCAGCCATCGCGATCATCGTGGAGCTGGGCTTCGGCATCGCGCTGCTGCTGGGCTTCAAGACCCGCATCACCGCGATCGTGCTGGCCGTGTTCACCGTTGCCACCGCGCTGTTCTTCCACAAGTACTGGTCGGCTCCGGACGCGATGAAGATGATGCAGACCATCAACTTCAACAAGAACATCGCCATCGCTGGCGGCCTTCTTGCTTTCGCAGCCTTCGGCGCCGGCCGCATCAGCCTGGACAAGCGCTGATCCGACCTCGCCATTCACTTTTGAACAGATAAACATCATGTCCATCGCAGTCATCTATCACTCGGGCTACGGCCATACCCAGCGCGTTGCGCAAATCGTGGCTGAAGGCGCTGGCGCCGATCTGATCGCCATCGATGCCGACGGCAACCTGCCCGAAGGCGCATGGGAAACGCTGAACGCCGCCAAGGCGATCATCTTCGGCACGCCGACCTACATGGGCGGCGCGAGCTGGCAGTTCAAGAAGTTCGCGGACGCGTCGTCCAAGGCCTGGTTCACCCGCGCCTGGCAAGACAAGGTGTTCGGCGGCTTCACCAACAGCGCCAGCCTGAACGGCGACAAGCAAGTCACGCTGCAGTATCTGCAGACGCTGGCGTCGCAGCACGGTGGCGTCTGGGTCAGCCTGGGCCTGCCGCCCACCAACACCAAGGCCGCCACGCGCAACGACGTGAACAACCTCGGCGGTTCGGTCGGCCTGCTGGTGCAGTCGCCGTCGGACGCGAGCGTCACGGAAATCCCGCAGGGCGACCTCGATACGGCGAAGCTCTACGGCGCTCGTGTCGCCGCCATCGCGGCAAAACTGGGCTAACCCCCAGGCTTCGCGCACTGCGTGTCGCTTTCGCCAACCCCCTTCCGGGGGCAA
>JAZKDL010000099.1:0-8787 GCA_040387575.1 Pseudomonadota bacterium | reverse complement strand
ACCACGATCGCGGCGGTCCCGTCGTGCAGCATCCAGATGTAGTTGTCGGTGAAGGCGGGTAGCGGAACGAGGGTCATGAGCGGTCAAATTATAGGTTTGCAGGATTGGTTCGATACCCCGCCCGGGCGCTACCTCCTGGCGTGGGAACAGGCGCAGTTCGACCAGGCAGTGGCCGACGTTTTCGGGTACCACGCGCTCCAGCTCGGACTGCCCGCGATCGACGCGTTACGCACCAACCGGATGCCACACCGCTGGCTCGCGCTGGCCGATGCCGCGCAGACGCCCGGCACGGCGCTCGTCACCGATTTCACCGCGCTGCCGTTCTCAGCCAACAGCCTCGACCTGCTCGTGCTGCCGCATACGCTGGAACTCAGTCTCGATCCGCATGCGACGCTGCGTGAGGCCGAGCGCGTGCTGGTACCCGAAGGCCGAGTCGTCATCTGCGGTCTGAATCCGGCCAGCCTCTGGGGCATGCGACAGAGACGCGGCAACCTGTATCGGCGTGCAGGGCTGGGTGAGCCTTTCGTGCCCGGCACCGGTGACTTCATCGGCTACTGGCGCATGCGTGACTGGTTGCGACTGCTCGGCTTCGAGGTTGAATCGGGTCGCTTCGGAGCCTATCGGCCAGCCGTGCGGAGCGAGGCGTGGCTGGAGCGCTTCAGCTGGTTCGACACCCTGGGCGAGCGCTGGTGGCCGATCTTCGGCTCGGTCTATTTTCTGGTCGCGGTGAAGCGCGTGCGTGGCATGCGTCTGCTGAGCGCGGACTGGCGCCGTGCAGCCCAGCGCGTCGGCGCGCCAGTACCCATCGCGGGTCGTGTGCATCGCGATCCGGGCAAGCAAGCAAAAACAAGCAAAGGAAACGGGATTTGACCGAGGTACAGATTTACACGGATGGCGCTTGCAAGGGCAATCCCGGCCCTGGCGGATGGGGGGCGTGGCTGAAATCCGGAGCGATGGAGAAGGACCTCTTCGGCGGTGAACTCAACACGACCAACAACCGCATGGAACTGCAAGCGGTGATCGAAGGCCTGGCTGCCCTCAAGCGCCCGTGCAAGGTCACGCTCTACCTCGACAGCCAGTACGTACGCCAGGGCATCACAGAATGGATCCATGGCTGGAAAGCCAAGGGGTGGCGAACCTCGACCAAGCAACCGGTGAAGAACGTCGAGCTGTGGCAGCGGCTCGACAAGCTCGTGCTCGAAGGCGGCCATCAGATCGACTGGCGCTGGGTCAAAGGGCACTCGGGCGACCCAGGCAACGAGCGCGCCGACGCGCTGGCCAACAAGGGCGTCGATCGCGCGCTGGGTCGGATCTAGATCGCGCCGTCGAACATCATCACGTCGACTTCTTCCCCTGCCTCGACCTGACCCTGGTCGTGGTGGAGCACGACGAGCCCGTTGGCTTCCACCATCGAACTCAACACGCCGGAGCCCTGATTGCCGGCGATGCGGACTTCGGGCAGTGCGCCTGGCATCCGACGCACGAAGCCGCGCTGGTATTCAGTGCGCCCGACCTTCTTGCGGATGGCGCCGACGCTGCGCGCGCGGAGTAGAGGCGCAGGCGCGGCAGCAGCTGCATTGCAGCCCATCATCCGGAGCAGCGCGGGGCGCACGAAGGCCAGGAAGCTCACCATCACGGCCACCGGATTACCGGGCAGCCCAAACAGCACGGCGGTGTCATGCGTCGACCGGTCCGAGCCGCTCGGCGCACCAGGAATGAGCCCGACGGCCATAGGCCGACCCGGCCGCATCGCAACGCCCCAGAACGCCATGTCGCCGAGCCGCTGCATCACGGCGCGCGTGTGATCCGCCTCGCCGACGCTCACGCCGCCGCTGGTGATGACGACATCCGCCGCGTTGGCGGCGCCGCGCAGCGCGGCTTCGAGCGCAACCGGTTCGTCGCGCACCAGGCCGAAGTCGATCACCTCACAGCCCAGCCGCGTCAGCAGGCCGAAGACGGTGTAGCGGTTGCTGTCGTAGACGGCGCCCTCTCGAGGCGCATCGCCAGGGCAGAGGATCTCGTCGCCGGTCGAGAAATACGCGACGCGCAAACGGCGCAGCACAGGCGCCCGAGGCAGGCCGAGGCTTGCGAGCAGGCCCAATGCTGCGGGCGTGATCAGATCGCCGCGGTGCATGGCGGGGAGACCGCGCCGCAGGTCCTCACCTGCCAGGCGACGGTTTTCGCCGCGGCGAAGCGAAGGAGCGGGGAATCGAACGGTGCCTCCACCGACGGTGCAGAGTTCCTGCGGCACGACGGTGTCCAGCCCCGCCGGCATCATCGCGCCGGTCATGATCCGGATGGCATCGCCAGAGTCCACCCGACCACGCCATGCCGCGCCGGCCAGCGCGGTGCCGACCACGCGCAGTTCGAGTTCGCCGGTTGCGTTGGCCAGAACCGCGCCATCGAATGCAAAGCCGTCCATTGCCGAGTTGTCGTGCGGTGGCACGTTGAACGGACAGATGACGTCCTGCGCCAGCACTCGGCCCAGCGAATCGTTCAGCGGCACGTCGGACTGCAGCGTGAGCACCAGCGGTGCAACCAGCTGCGCGAGGAAGGCTTGCACTTCGCCCACGCTCAGTGCGTTCGGGTCGCGGAAAGGCAGTGCTGCGCTGATCTGGGCGATACGGCTCATCGTCAGGCGGTGCGCTGTTCGAGCGCCTGCAGTTCAGCCAGGGTATTGGCGTTGTAGAAGGCGTCTGGCGCATCGCCTGGTCGATCGAATCGCACGCGCACGGTGTGATGGCCCGACGTCCACTCGCCGACCTTGCGCCCGCCGTTGCCGACGAAGCGCGCGAGGCTGTCGCGCAATGCCGTCGACAGCAGGCAGAACACCGGTTGTGCGCGCCATGCGATCGTGCCGTCGTCCTGCGGCTCCGGTGCGTCGGGTATCGCGATTTCCGCTTTGGCAGCCGAAAGTGCGTCGGCCAATCGCACGGCCAGGTCGGTTGGAAGCAAGGGCGTGTCGCATGGCACGCTCAACAGGTAGGGCGTGCCGCAGTGCGCAAGTCCTGTGAGGATTCCAGCCAGCGGGCCTGCCTGGCCTGCAATGTCATCGGGCTGGACTGGCGCCCCGAAGCGCGCGCCGAGCGCCGAATAAGCGGCTTCGTTGCGGTTGGCATTGAGCATCACGTTGCCGACCTGCGGCGCCAGCCGTCGCAACGCGTGCAAGGCGAGCGGTGTGCCGGCGAAGGGTTGCAGGCCTTTGTCCACGCCGCCCATGCGCATGCCGAGCCCGCCTGCCAGTACCACGCCCGTGATGTCGGCGGCCGTGATCGTCATCCGCCGATATAGCTCATTTCGACGCGCCGTGGCGCGTCGGTACCGGCGGGATCGGTCTCGCGCAGCGCGCGGAGTTCGGAGTAACGGTCGCCTCGGCCATGCCAGATGTTGCCGATGCGGGACAGGATCGTCGTGTCGTCGGCAGGCGGCGTTTCGGCATCGCCGCGCAACAACGGGCGCAGATCATGACCACTGCTGGCGAACAGGCAGAGATACAACCGTCCCTCGGTCGACAGCCGGGCACGGCTGCAGTCGTGGCAGAAGGCCTGCGTCACGCTGCTGATAACGCCGATTTCTCCACGGCCGTCCGCGTAGGCCCATCGCTGTGCGGTTTCGCCCGGTGCGCTGGCTTCGAGCGGCACCAGCGGAAATTCGGCTGCGATGCGACGGACCACGTCGGCAGACGGCAGCACCTCGTCCATACGCCAGCCGTTGGTGGCGCCGACGTCCATGTACTCGATGAACCGCAGCACGACGGCGCCGCCGTAGTGATCGCGAAAGTACCGCGCCATCGGCAGGATCTCGGCATCGTTCGTGCCGCGTTTGACCACCATGTTCACCTTGATCGGACCGAGCCCGGCAGCCAGCGCGGCCTCAATGCCGGCCAACACCTGCGCGACCGGGAAGTCGACGTCGTTCATGCGCCGGAAGACCGTGTCGTCGAGCCCGTCGAGACTCACGGTCAGGCGCTGCAACCCGGCGGCTTTCAGGGCTTCCGCCTTGCGTGTGAGCAGCGACCCGTTGGTGGTCAGCGTGAGGTCGAGGGGGGAACCGTCCACGGTACGCAGCAACGCGAGCTGCGCGATCAGCGACTCGATGTTCTTGCGCAGCAGCGGCTCGCCGCCCGTGAGTCTTAACTTGCGCACACCGTGCGCAGCGAACAGGCGCGCCAGCCGCGCGATCTCCTCGAAGCTCAACAAGGCACTGTGCGGCAGGTAACGATGGTCCTTGTCGAAGACTTCCTTTGGCATGCAGTAACTGCAGCGGAAGTTGCAGCGATCGGTGACGCTGATACGCAGATCGGTCAGCGGTCGCCCGAGCCGGTCGTGCAAATGCCCGGATGCGGGAACGGCGATTTCCGCCGCAGACACCGAGCGGCGCGAGCGGCCAATGTCGGAGAGGGGAACGAATATCTCTGTCATCGGGTGGAACGGCAATTTACCCGATCGTTGCCTCGTCGCCGGACGCAGTGGTTACTGGAAAGCCCTGATTGGACGCGTCAAACAAGAATCACTATCATTCATTGGCCCGAGTACGTAAGTCCTGTTCAACGCAAAGGGTGCCTTTGAACGGGAGCTTTCGCATGAACACGTATTCCGGTGCCTCTTTTCATGACGCGCCCACACCAGCGTCCGGGCTTGCCGAATGGCAGAGTCTGATGCAGCGTGGCTGCGACGCCGCGCGCTGTGGCAACACGGCGCTGGCTGGCCATCTCTACCAGCAGTCGCTCGTCATCGCCAAGAGCCTGATGGCGTACGGCGGTGGTTTCAGCGCGGATGACCGGCTTGCTGCTTTCGTCGTCACCCGTCTCAATCTCGCCGACCTGCACAACGACCTCGATGAGCCACAGGCCGCCGTGGCGCACCTCTGCGGCGCCCATGAAACCCTGATGGCACTTGTGCGCGATCCGACCGGTGACCCCGACATGCAACAGGCAGCGTGTCGTCACAGCAGGGAAACGCATGCCGCACTTCTTGCCTACTTGAGCGAGTACGGCAGCCATCCTGCTGTCCTCGACGCATTGCGCGCGGGCTGCATGCCCTTTCCGCTGGCCCGCAGCCACACGCTGCACTGAATCCCCGAACTTCCCTTTTTTCTCCACTACCTAGCTGTCGATCACCCATGCCTTACACCCTGCCGAAGCTGCCTTACGCCTATGACGCGCTCGAACCGAGCATCGATGCGCAGACGATGGAAATTCACTACACGAAGCACCATCAGACCTACGTCAACAACCTGAATGCAGCGCTTGAAGGCAGCGAGTGGGTCGACGTGACGGTCGAAGACCTCGTCGCAAAGGTCGAGTCGCTGCCAGAGAAGCTGCGTGCGCCAGTGCGCAACAACGGTGGCGGCCATGCCAATCACAGCCTGTTCTGGACTGTCATGTCGCCGTCGGGCGGCGGACTGCCGACCGGTGAACTGGCGAAAGCGATCGATGCCGACCTCGGTGGCTTCGATGCTTTCAAGGATGCATTCACGAAAGCTGCGCTGACGCGTTTCGGCAGCGGCTGGGCGTGGCTCAGCGTCACGAAGCAGGGCAAGCTGGCCGTGGAAAGCACCGGCAACCAGGACAGTCCGCTGATGGTAGGCATCGGCTCAGGCAACACGCCCATCCTGGGGCTCGACGTGTGGGAGCACGCCTACTACCTGAAGTACCAGAACCGCCGGCCGGAATACATCGCCGCGTTCTACAACGTCGTCGACTGGGCTGAGGTTGCACGGCGCCATGCCGCTGCGCTCGCCTGAACAGGAAGACGACACCATGGACCGCCCAACAACTGCGCTCGATACCCATGCATCGAACGGCGTGACGCTGCGCCGTTTGCTGCAGCCGCGTCGCGCGTGGATCGGTTGGGCGATCGTGTTGGCGGGCATGGCGGTCGCGGCCTCGCAGTTCTGGCGCTTCGTCAACAGCGACGTCGTCGTATTCAACGCACTCATCGGCGGTTCCGTAGCCGCCTTGGCAACGGCGCTGGGGACAGTGCCGGTCATGTTCTCGCAACGCCTGTCTGATCGGGTGCAAGACACGTTGTTCGGCTTCGGTGCTGGCGTGATGCTGGCGGCCTGCGCGTTTTCGCTGGTGATTCCAGGCATCGAGGCCGCCCGGGTCGGCGGTACCTTCGGCGGCGGACCCTGGGCGGCGGGCGGCATCGTCGGCGTGGCGATCCTTCTCGGCGGTCTCGCTTTGCTCTTGATCGACCGCGTGCTCCCGCATGAGCATTTCATCAAGGGCCGCGAGGGCCAGTCGGCGCAGAAGCTTCGACGCACCTGGCTTTTCGTCTTCGCGATCGCGCTGCACAACTTGCCGGAAGGGCTCGCCATCGGCGTCGGCTATGCCGGCAACGAAGGCCTTCGAGCCAACGCATTGGCCACCGGCATTGCGATTCAGGACGTGCCGGAAGGGCTCGTGGTCGCCGTGGCGCTGCTGGCCGCCGGCTACCGCCGCTGGTTCGCTGTGGCGCTTGGCATGGCTTCGGGACTGGTAGAGCCACTGGGCGCAGTGCTAGGTGCCGCGATCGTCGGCTATTCGTCCGCGCTGCTGCCCTGGGGATTGGGTTTTGCAGCAGGCGCGATGCTCTTCGTGATCAGCCACGAGATCATCCCCGAGTCGCACCGCAAGGGCCACGAGGCATTTGCGACCGGTGGGTTGATGATCGGCTTCGTGCTGATGATGCTGCTGGACACTGCGCTCGCCTGACCGGCGGTTTGCCAAGTCGAGCGAGGCGGCCGTCAAGGCGCTCTCGCTCGGCAATGGCTCAACCGTGCTTGAAGGCGACTGTCTTCAGAGTCGTGAAGCCGTACAACGCCTCGAAGCCTTTTTCGCGTCCGTAGCCCGAGGATTTCACGCCGCCAAACGGCAACTCGACGCCGCCGCCCGCACCATAGTTGTTGATGAACACCTGGCCGGAACGCACGCGGCGCGCCATGCGGAATTGACGTGCGCCGTCCTGCGTCCAGACACCGGCAACAAGGCCGAACTGCGTTGCATTGGCCAGCGCCACCGCTTCATCCTCGTCCGTGAAGGACATTGCGGCAAGCACCGGACCGAACACTTCTTCCTGGGCCAGACGGTGGTTCACCGGGACGTCGCGCAGCAGCGTCGGCGCCTGGTAGAAGCCTGTCTCCGGTGCTTCGTCGACGACGACGCCCTGCGCCACCATCGGAATTCCTGCGACCTGCGCGTCCGACAGGAAGTCCCAGACGCGTTGCTGTTGCGTCTGGCGGATCAGCGGACCGACGTCGAGGTCCATCGCTGCCGGGCCGACGCGCAGCGCCGAGAAGGCATTGCCCAGGCGTTCGAGCAGAAGTTCATAGATGTCGCGTTGCACTAGCACGCGCGAGCCGGCGGAGCAGGTCTGGCCAGCGTTCTGCACGATCGCATTCACCAGCGCCGGCACCGCAGCGCCGAGGTCGGCGTCCGCAAAGATGATCTGCGGGCTCTTGCCGCCGAGTTCGAGCGTGACCGGGCAGTGACGTTCCGCCGCCACCTGCTGGATCAGCGTGCCGATCTTCGGACTGCCGGTGAAGCTGATGTGGTCGATGCCTTCGTGCCGTGCCAATGCGTCGCCGACTTCATGGCCATAGCCGGTCACGATGTTCAGCGCGCCAGCGGGGAATCCGACTTCGGCAGCCAGTTGGGCCACGCGAATCAGCGACAGACAGGCGTCTTCCGCCGGCTTGACCACGCAGACGTTGCCCGCAGCGAGCGCCCCGCCCACGCTGCGGCCGAAGATCTGCATCGGGTAGTTCCACGGAATGATGTGGCCGGTCACGCCGTGCGGTTCGCGCCACGTCAGGACGCTGTAGCCGTCCAGATAAGGAATCGTGTCGCCGTGCAGCTTGTCGCAGGCGCCGGCGTAGAACTCGAAGTAGCGCACGAGCGCCAGTGCGTCGGCACGGGCCTGTTTGACGGGCTTGCCGCAATCGCGTTGTTCCAGCGCCGTAAGTTCGTCGACATGCGCGGCGATCTTCTGCGACAGTTTGTAGAGCAGGCGGCCGCGTTCGGCCGCGCTGACCTTGTGCCAGACGCCATCGAAGCAGTCGCGAGCGGCACGCACCGCGGCATCGATATCTGCGGCGTTGCTGCGCTGCAGTTCGTCGAAAGGCTGGCCGTCCGACGGGTCGATGACGGGCAGGGTACGGCCCGACGAAGAAGGCACGTCGGCATTGGCAATGAAGTTGAGTTGCATGGAAATCGGTGGTCGAAAAGACTGTGTGGCCGCGTGGATGCGTGGTCTGTGCATCGGCTGAATCGGAGGTCGCGGCGCCGTCGGACCCGAAATCTTAAGCCCGGCAGCCGCCATTGCCGGTCGCCGTTGCGCGGTGAACAAGCCCGACGGGTCTGAATGCTATCGAAGTTGTAGCAAAATAGGCTCGGCGCTTGCATTTGATGCAGTGCGTCCCCAGATTCCGTCCATGACCGCAACCCACACTCCCGCTTCGAAGACCAATCTCGATATCACGGAAACGCTGGCGCAGTTGCTCGAGCGACTGGAGCACAGTGCTGTGCCTGTCGGCGCTGACCAGTACCGCTCGGTAGTGATGCACTTGGTGCACGAGTTCTCCGATGTGGAGCAGGGTGTTGCGCTGAGCCAATTGCTGGATGCCTATCCAGCGGCGGCGCAGGTGTACGAAAATCTGAATTACCAGCACGCCGGCCTCTGCCGTTCCGCGCTCGACGCTTCCCTTGGCGCCGAACTGCGCGCGAAGGAGGCCATTGACCGCGCCATGCAGCGCCCGAAACCAGATCACGCCCATGTCCAAAGCTGAAGTCAAGACCGCCGTCGT
>JAZKDL010000098.1:0-15893 GCA_040387575.1 Pseudomonadota bacterium | reverse complement strand
ACGCACGCGGTCGTCATGGCGGGCGTGCTGATGGCGCTGCGCTACATGGCCGAAATTCTGCTGAGCCCGGTCGGCGGGCGCATGGCCGAGCGCTGGGGCGCGGAGCGCATGCTGGTGGCGCTGTCGCTGCTGACCTCGCTGGCGCTGATCGGCTTCGGCGCCGGCCTGCTCTGGTTCTGCGCCGGGCTGATCGTCGTGCTGCGTGCACTGCAGTTGCCGCTGATGCCGCCGATCGTCGCGCACCGCACACCCGGGCCGGGCCGCGTGCAGGCACTCGCCGCGCGTGCGGTGTGGCGCGACATCGGCGCGGGCGCCGGCCCGATCCTCGCGGGGCTGCTGCTGCCGATCGCGTCGTCGCTGTGGATCTACGGGGTGTCGGCGGCGGTGCTGGCGCTCGCGGCCTGGTCGGTCGGGAGCGACAAGCCGCGCGTCGTTTGAGGTTGCGGTTACGGTACGCACATGACAACACCGGCCTGCGGGCCCGACCTCTCATGCGCCAGCGGCAACCGCCTCGGCATCGTCTCCATGGTCATGGCCATGGTCTGCTTCGGCATCAACGACGCGCTGGCCAAGCAGATCAGCCAGCAGGTGCCGACCTTCCAGCTGATCTTCCTGCGCAGCTTCGTCGTGCTGGGGCTGATGCTGGGCGCGATGAGCTTCATGGGCTTCTCTCGCCACCTGCGGCCGTTGCACCAGCCCGCCGTGCTCGGCCGCGGCCTGCTCGATGCGGCCGGCACGCTGTGCTACCTGGCCGGGTTGTTCAAGGTTGCGCTGTCGACCGCCACCACGATCACGATGTCGGCGCCGCTGTTCATGACGCTGGCCGCAGCGCTGCTGTTCGGCGAGCGCGTGCTGCCGCGGCGCTGGCTGTGCACGGCGCTCGGCTTCGTCGGCGTCGTGCTGGTGGTGCAGCCGAATCGCGAAGGCTTCAACGCCTACGCCGGCCTGTGCCTGCTGGGCACGCTGCTGAACGTGGGTCGCGACCTGATGACCCGCCGCATCCACCGCGACACCCATTCGGTCACGCTGGGCGCGGCGTCGTGCATCGCGCTGATCGCTCTGGCGGGGCTGCTGTCGCTCGCGGAAGACTGGCGGGCGCTCGACGTTCGGGCCATGGCGATGCTGCTGGGCGCATCGGTCTGCCTGGCCACGGCGCACGTCTTCCTGGTACAGAGCTTGCGGCATGGCGAGCTGTCCGTGGTCGCGCCCTTTCGCTACGTGAGCCTGCCGCTGGCGCTCGCGCTGGGCTACCTGCTCTGGCGCGACATTCCGACGCCGATGGCCTGGGCCGGGATGCTGCTGATCGTCGGTTCGTCGCTCTACGTGTCGCGGCGCTGAGGTGCAATCCCCCTCGCGCACACCGGGTGTTCCCAGGCGCTAAAAAGGCTGGCGCGCGACATCATGTCGCACCTCCTTTCAACCCATTCGACAGGACTCCCGACGCCATGAGCACGCTCTACGACATTCCCCTCCAGCGCATCGACGGCACCGGCGCCTCGCTGGCCGACTACCGCGGCGAGGTGCTGCTGGTGGTCAACGTGGCGTCCAAGTGCGGGCTCACGCCGCAGTACGAAGGACTCGAGAAGCTCTACCAGGCCAAGCATGCGCAAGGCCTCGAAGTGCTCGGCTTTCCGGCCAACAACTTCAAGGGACAGGAGCCTGGCACCGATTCCGAGATCAGCCAGTTCTGCTCGCTGAACTACAACGTCGACTTCCCGCTGTTCTCCAAGATATCGGTGACCGGCGACGACAAGCATCCGCTGTACGCAGCGCTGACCGAGGCGCAACCGGCCGCCATCGGCGACGGCCCTTTCCGCGAACGCCTGAAGGGCTACGGCGTCGAAGGCGGCGAACCCGCCGACGTGCTGTGGAACTTCGAGAAGTTCCTGATCGGCCGCAACGGTGACGTGGTGGCGCGCTTCGCGCCCGACGTGACGGCCGACGATCCGCGGCTGCTGCAGGCGGTCGAGGCGGAGCTGGCCAAGGGCTGAGCCCTCGCCGCAGCAGACTTGTCATTCGCAGGAGAACCCAAGATGGTGAGCAAGAACACGATTTGCCTCTGGTACGAAAGCGCGGCCCTGGACGCTGCGCAGTTCTATGCGGCGACCTTTCCGGACAGCGCAGTGATCGCGACCCACCGTGCGCCCGGCGACTATCCCTCAGGCAAGCAAGGCGACGTCCTGACGGTCGAGTTCACCGTCATGGGCATTCCGTGCCTCGGCCTGAACGGTGGCGCAGCCTTCAAGCACAGCGAAGCGTTTTCGTTCCAGGTCGCGACCGACGACCAGGCCGAAACCGATCGCTTGTGGCATGCGATCGTCGGCAACGGCGGACAGGAAAGCGAATGCGGCTGGTGCAAGGACAAATGGGGCTTGTCGTGGCAGATCACGCCGCGGGTGCTCACCGATGCCATGGCGGGCCCTGATCGCGCAGCGGCCAAGCGTGTCTTCGAAGCCATGATGCAGATGCGAAAGATCGACGTCGCGGCCATCGAAGCCGCACGTCGAGGCTGACCGCGGCGGCCTGAAAGCGTCGATGGGCGCCGATCAGCGCAGATGGGGCGACGACAGCCGCCCCATCGCTCACCCCGCCGGATCGAACCCGGGCGCCTGCGTCAGTTCCGTCGGCTTGTAGATCTTGTGCTGCGCCGCAGCACTGGTGGCGTCCGACACCACGACCATGCGCCAGAGCGGATCGCGGGTTGAATCTGCGCGCTCCTCGCTCGTGAGGCTGAAGGTGGGTCTGCCGGTGGACGTCCCCTTCACCGCGACCTTGAGCAACATCGCGCCCTTCGCGCTGGACACCTCGATGTCGTGGCCGAGCTGCTGGCTCGTCACGTTCTCGGCCTTGTAGCCATAGCCGCTGAAGTGGCGCGTGATGTAGGCCACCGCGGCGGCCTGGACTTCCTCGGCCGATGCGGTGTCGATCACCTCGGCCGCAGCCTTTTCTTCGGCCGGCACGCCGCCGCGCGCCTTGGCGGCATCGATCTCGGCTTCCGTCGGCGTCCAGCCGCGCGGGCCACGGACGAGCACCGCCAGCCGCTGTTCGGGCTCCCAGCTTGCGACATGCCATTCGTCTTCGTCGCGCACGCGGGTCGACACCTTCGCGCCCTTGCTGCTTTCCAGCTCGACGATGGCGATGCGGTTGGTCTGCAGCACTGCACGGAAGCCCTGGCCGGCATCGAAGGTGCGCTTGAGCAGCACCTGGCGGTCCTTGGCGCGCTGGATCTGGTTGAGCGTGCGTTCGCCACCGTCCGCACGGTGCTGCGCGTCCAGCGACTCGAGGCAGAACCAGCGGCCGCCGGTGCCGACGTTCACGTACTCGGCCCAGATGGTGGCGATCACGTTGTCGCCGGTGGCAAGCCAGGCGGCGTCGTACGGTTTCTCGCGCGCGTCGAAGACACCCATCTTGGCGACGATCTCGACCGGCGTGAGCCGCGGTCCTGACAGTCGCTTCTCATCGATGACGGCGAGCACGCGGGGGTCGACTTCCTTGTCCATTGTTCAGTGATCTTCTGGCGAGTTGAGAGGGGGCGGCAGTATGCCGCATCCGCTCGGGATGCGGCCGCGCGCATGCACGCGCGCCCCGATTTTCCGCCAGAAGGTGAACCCGGATCGCTCCGGCCTCAGAAGGTCCAGCGCGCGCTGACCCGCATCGTGCGCGGCTCCATCGGATGGACGTGCCGGTCATCGATACCGCCGCCGCAGCGTCCGCTGGCAACCTCGCCCGCAGTGCACGACGCGTAGAAGTACTCGATGTCGTTGCCCTTGCGGCCGGCGATGTTGAAGACGTCGAGGCCGAGCGTCAGCTGCCGATTGACCGCGTAGCGCGCCCCTGCATTCAGCAATGTGGCCGAGCGCGAGCGGACCGAATTGGTGGTGTCCAGCGCGCGCGGGCCCAGGTAACGCAGCCGCATCGACGCGGTGAGCGGGCCGTCGACATAGGTCACGCCCGCAGCCAGCACGCGCTCCACCGCGTTGTCGACGTAGTTGCCCTCCCCGCCCGGCGCCTGGCCGTCGAAGCGGGCGCGCGACAGGGCGCCGTCCAGCTCGAGGCGCCAGGCGCGCGCCAGCTTCCAGCGCAGCGTCGCCTCGATGCCGCGGCGGCTGCTGGCACGCCCCGGTTCGGTCGAGCCGGCGTCGCCGACGTAGACCAGTTCCGAATCCAGGTTGAGCTTCCACAGCGCGACCGTGGCCGTCAGATCGTCGTTCGGCTGGAAGCGCCAACCCAGCTCCGTGCCGCGCCCCTTGACCAGCGCCGGCACCCGCTCGGCCGCCTGGCCGGACTGCGGGTCGAACGTGATCGTCGTGCCGCGCACGTCGTTGCTGTGAAAGCCGACACCGGCGTTCAGATAGAACTCCTGCGTGGGCGTCAGCGTGTAGGCCAAGCCCAGCTTCGGGCTGACCAGCGAATCGCGGCCGCGGCCGCTGTTGGCCTGGCCGTAGACCGGCTCACGGCCCTGCACGTCGTAGCGCAACAGGTCACCACGCAAGCCGGCATAGCCGCGCCAGCGCTCGCTGAAATTGACCAGCTGCTGCCCATACACCGAGAACAGATCCTGCGAGACCTTGTCGTCGCGCACGGTCGACAGGCGCTCGCGTTCTTCCGTGTTGTAGAGCCCGACCTGCCCGATGCGGTCGCCACGCCACTGGCCGCCGAAGCTCAACACGCCGTCGAGTCCCGCGACCTTGTTGCCCATCGCGCGCGAAGCCTGCGCGCCGAACACGTTGCGCCGGTCGACCTGTTCGAACTGGTCGCCGTTCACCGGGTCGTTGAGAAAGTAGGTGAAGTCCGAGAACAGGTCGAAGCGGTAGTTGATGGCATAGACGCTCACCTGCGTGTCGCCCTCCGGCCCCTTGTCGAACCACTTGGCCGACAGGCTCAGCCGCCGCGTCTCGCCGCCGTCGCTCGGGTTGAGCGAGCCGAAGCGCGACAGCTCACCGCTGTCGGTCAGGCGCTCGGGCACCTGGTCGGTCGAGGTCCAGCGGCTCTTGTAGGCCATGCCGGTGATGCTGAAGCCGCGCGACGGCGAGCCTTGCGAATAACGCAGCACCGCGTTGACCTTCTTCAGGTTCTCCGCAACCTCCCACGGGCCGTCGTTGCCTTCGAGTTCGATGGCACCGAGCCAGGTCTGGTCCTGCACGGTGCGCGATCCCGCGGCCAGCAGCCGCCGGAAGCCGTGGTCGCCCAGCGTGACTTCGGCAAAGGGTGCGTCCAGCACGCTGAAGTAGTCCAGGCTGGCACTGCCGGCCAGCGAGAAATCGCCGCCGTCCGCAAAGTACGGCCCCTTGCGGTAGCGCACGCCCGACACGAGTTCCGGCATGAGGAAGTTCAGGTCGGCATACCCCTGGCCGTGCCCATGCGACGGCATGTTGACCGGCATGCCGTCGACCGTCACCGCGAAGTCGGTGCCGTGGTCGAGGTTGAAGCCGCGCAGGAAGTACTGGTTGGCCTTGCCGTCGCCCGAATGCTGCGTGGCGACCACGCCCGGCACCGCCTCGACGATGTCGCCGGGCCGCAGCTTCGGCCGCGCCTGGTAGGACTCGCGCTCCGCCGCACCTTCGCTTGCGCTGTCGGCCGAACCAATCGACGCATCGCGCGGGCCGCGCACCTCGACTTCAGGCAGATGGCTCTCCTGCGCGAATGCGGCACCGCCGCAAAAAAGGCCGACGAGAACGGGGCGGCGCAGCAGCGAGAGGGGGAGCTTCATTGGCGTCGGGCGGTACGTGGGCGGTGATCGGAAAGAGGCACTGGCAATGCGACGATGTCGCAGCCGTATACGCCGCCCGGCGCACGTTGGATTCAATTGTCGAGCCCTCCGGCGCGGTGGCCGGCGTGTTGTCAGCATGCTGCAAGGGGGGTTCGTTGCGCGCATATGGCGGCGCAAGGCCGCCGTCTAAGCCGGACGCGTGGCCGCGAACAGCGCCCGGATCAGGTCCGACTGCGTGAGGATGCCGACCAGCCGCTGCTGGTCGTCCAGGATCGGTATGTGGTGATGGCCTTCGTGCGAAAACAGTGGCACCAGGTCCGCCGCGCGACGGCTCGCGCTGGCGACGCGCACCTCCCGCGTCATGATCTGCCCGACCACTTCGGGCTTCTCGGAATGCACCAGGCCGCTGCGCTGGACGAGCTGACGCAGGCGCAGGCCGATGCCGTCGAGGCGCTCCGCCTGGGCATGGCGCATGAAGTCGGCTGTCGTCACGATGCCGACGATGCGCCGTGCGCGATCGATCACCGGCAGCGCCTTCACGCGGTGCGCGAGCATGGAGGCCCAGGCTTCGTCCAGCGGGGTGCCGAACTGCACCGTGTGCGGTGCCGGCGTCATGACGTCGCTGCAGCGCAAGTCGCCGAAGCGCCGCTGATAGGCGGCCGCCTCGGCATGGTGCAGCAGCTGTTCGAGATCGTCGCGGCTGACGTCCAGCACCTGGTTGTAGCGCGCCAGCGCAAGGTCCAGGTCGGCCGTGCTGAAGCGTGCCGCACCGGATTCGCCAACCGAGGACGCCGGCGCGGCCGGCGCTGCCGAATGCGGATACGTCCGGCCCGTCAAGCAGTTGTAGGCCACGCCGACGGCCACCAGCAGCACCGAATTCGCGAGCATCGGAAACACCGAGAACTGGAAGCCGACGCCGCCAAGCGCCGCGAGCAAGGCCGATGCGCCGCCGGGCGGATGCAGGCAGCGAAGCATGAACATCAGGCCGATCGCGAGCGCGACGGCCAAGGCGCCGGCCAGCGCCGGGTCGGGCACGACCATGGCGCAGAGCGCTCCAACGCAGGCCGACATGGTGTTGCCGGCAATCACCGGCCAAGGCTGCGCGAGCGGACTCGACGGCACCGCGAAGATCAGCACGGCACTGGCACCGATGGGCGCGACGATCCACGGCGACGGTGCGCCATGCGACGCCCACCAGCGGCAGAGCAACGCCGTCATCAGGATGCCGAGGCCGGCGCCCACCAGTGCGCGCAACCGCTCGGCACCGTCCACCTGCAGCGGCATCGGACGAAAGGCGTGCAGGAATACCCGAAGACTTGGAAAGCGCTGTCGCATGGGTCAGTCCTGGTCGATGCGTGGCACCTGGAACACTCCCTCCAGCGACTTGAGTTCGGCCCGGTGCACCGCAGCCAGCCGGCGCAACAGCCGCTCACCTTCGGCTGTCAGGTGCACCCGCACCAGGCGCCGATCCGCCGGGTCGGGCCGGCGCTGCACCAGCGCCTGCACTTCGCAGCGGCTGACCAGCGCGACCGCGGCATGCGGCCGTATCTGCAGGCGGTCGGCCAGCTCGCCGACACTTGCCCAGTCGCGTCCGCGCGCTCCCTTGATCTGCAGCATCAGCAGGTACTGCTGCGGCATGAGGCCTTCGGCCTTGGCGGCCAGTTCCGAGAAGCGCTCGAACTTCCGCATCTGGTAGCGGAAGTCGGCGAGGAGTTCGAAATCCTTTCGGGTCAGGGCGCGTGTCGTCACGAGGGATATGGCGGGCTGGAGGAGTCGGCTTTTTATATCATGCCGTGATATAGATGAAGACCGGGTTCTGTCCGCATAGCCAGTTTCAGCATGAGCACATGACGAATGCGTCGTGGTCAAGCGTGCGACGTCTGCCTACGCTTGCGCGCTTTCCTCCTTCCCTAGAGACGGTCCTCGATGTCCCTGAAATCCATCCCTTCCCTGCGCCGTCGCACCCTGCTTCAGGCCGGCGCGGGCGCCTTCGCCGCCGCCATCGCCGCGCCCTCCTGGTCGCAGGCTTCGGCACCGGCGAAGACGCTGCGCATCGGCTATCAGAAGTTCAACACGCTCAATATCCTGAAGGGCACCGGCGCACTCGAGAAGGCGCTGGCGCCGAGCGGCGTCGCGGTCGAATGGCATGAGTTCCTCGGCGGCGGCCAGCTGTCGGAAGCGCTCGCCGCCAACGCCCTCGACTTCGGCCATGCGTCCGACGGCATCGGCGTGTTCCAGCAGGCCAGCGGCAAGGGGCTGGTCTACCTCGCGGCAGAGAGCCCCTACCCCGGCGGCGTCGGCTTCCTGGTGCCGAAGGACTCGCCGATCCGCAGCGTGGCCGACCTCAAGGGCAAGAAGGTCGTCACCGGCCGTGGCTACAACACACAGTACGTGCTGATTAAGGCGCTGCAGGCCGCCGGCCTGCGCTACGAGGACATCGAGCCGGTCTACATCGTGACCGCGTCCGACAGCGTCGCGGCCTACCAGTCGGGCAGCGTGGCGGCACTCGGCCTGTGGGACCCTTTCCTCGCGGGTGCGCAGATCGCCACCGATTCACGCCTGCTGTTCGACGGCACCGGGCTGAGCGGCAACCGCACCTACCACTTCGCGCAGCCCGGCTACGCGCAAGCCAACCAGGCCACGCTGCGCACCGTGTTCAGCGAGCTGAAGAAGACCAACCAGTGGGCGCAAGGCAATCCGAAGGACGTGGTCGCGCTGCTGTCGCCGCAGCTCAAGGTCGAGCCGAAGGTGCTGGCGCTCGCGACCGAGCGCCGCCAGTACGGCGTGGTCGCGCTCACCCCTGAAATTGCGCGCGAGCAGCAGGGCCTGGCCGACGCCTTCGCGCAACTCAAGCTGATACCGAAGCCGATCGAGGTGAAGGACGCGTTCCTGCCGCTCGCGCTCGGCCTGGCGTGATGGCTGGCGCGCACCACGCAACGCACCACGCAACCCGCCAAGCCGCGCACTACGACGCCATCGTCGTCGGGCTCGGCGCGGTCGGCGCCGCCACGCTGTACCAGCTCGCATTGCGAGGCGCGCGCGTGCTCGGCATCGACCGCTTTGCGCCGCCGCACGACCGCGGCTCGTCGCATGGCGAGTCGCGCATCACGCGGCTGGCGATCGGCGAGGGCGACAGCTACGTGCCGCTGGTGCAGCGCTCGCACGCGATCTGGCGCGAGCTCGAGGCGCGCACCGGCCGCACGCTGCTGACGCAGACCGGCGGCCTGGTGCTGGCGCCGCGCGACAGCGCCGCCAACCACCATGGCAAGCCTGACTTCCTGCGCCGCACCATTGCCTGCGCCGAGCACTTCGGCATCCGCCACGAGGTGCTCGACGCGGCAGGCATCCGCGCGCGCTATCCGCAGTTCGCGCTGCAGGGCAATGAGGTCGGCTACTTCGAACCCGAGGCCGGCTTCGTGCGGCCCGAAGAAGCCATTGCCGCGCAGCTCGACGCGGCGCGCGCACTCGGCGCGGAGGTCCACGTCGGCGAGCGCGTCGACGCGGTGGACGACCCGGGCCACGGCGGCGCGGTGGTGGTGCGGACCGATGCAGCGCGCTACAGCGCGACGCGGGTGGTGGTCGCGGCCGGGCCGTGGTTGCCCGACTTTCTGGGTGCGCCGGCCCGCGCGGCCTGGCAGCCGGACTTCGAGGTCTACCGCCAGGTGATGTACTGGTTCGATGCGCCCGGCGCAGCGGCCGACTTCGCCCCCGGCCGGCTGCCGATCTTCATCTGGATGTACGGCGACGCGCAGGAGGACTACATGTACGGCTTTCCGTCGGCCGATCCTGCGCGGCCGGCGCTCAAGGTCGCGACCGAGCAGTACGCCGTCACGACCACCGCCGACGCCCTGCAGCGCGAGGTCGGCGATGACGAGGCCGCTGCGATGTATGCGAGCCGCATCGCAGGCCGCTTCCCGCAGGTCACGCCGCGTGCGCTGCAGACGCGCGCCTGCATGTACACGGTCACGCCCGACCGGCATTTCGTGGTCGACACGCTGCCCGATGCGCCGAACGTGTGGGTCGCGTCGGCCTGCTCGGGCCACGGCTTCAAGCATTCGGCCGGGTTGGGCGAAGCCATCGCCGCGCAGTTGTTGGGACGTACTGGCGGCGCCGACCTGTCGGCCTTCCGTCGGCCGCAGCGAAGTTAGCGGTCCCGCGTCTGCGCCGGCCGGGGCTGTGGGGCAGACGGCTCGCCCGCTATCGCAACTCGATCCACACCGGCGCGTGGTCGCTGGCGCCTTCGAGTCCCCGCACCGCGCGGTCGACACCCGCGTCGTGCAGCCGATGCGCCATGGAAGGGCTCAGCAGCAGGTGGTCGATGCGCAAACCGGCATCGCGTGGCCACCGGTCGCGCAGATAGCTCCAGAACGTATACGCCGGCCGGCCCGCCGAACGGGTTGCCAATGCATCGACCCATCCGGCATGGAGCAGCTCGGCATACGCGGCCCGCGGTTCCGGCTGCAGCAATGCGTTGTCCTTCCAGGACTTGGTGGCGTAGATGTCCGCATCGGTCGGCACCACGTTGTAGTCGCCGGCAAGCACCACCGGATGGCCGGAAGCGTGCAGCGACGCCACATGCGCATTGAAGCGCGCGAACCATTCGAGCTTGTAGGCGAACTTGGGGCCGGGCTGCGGGTTGCCGTTGGGCATGTACAGGCAGCCGACCAGCAGCCCATGAACGGCCGCTTCGAGGTAGCGCGCCTGCCGATCCGGCGCGAGCCCGGGCACGTGCCTCCGGACCTCGATCGGCCGCTGGCCGCGCGCCAGGATGGCCACACCGTTCCAGCTCTTCTGTCCGTGCACCAGCGCCTCGTAGCCCATCGCGCGGACCGCGTCGTACGGGAACTCGGCCTGCGTGCATTTGAGTTCCTGCAGGCAGACGATGTCGGGCGATGTGACGTCCAGCCAGGCGCGCAAAGGCGCGATGCGCTTGCGCACGTCATTGACGTTGTAGGTGGCGATGCGCACGCCGTCGGCCTCAGACGGGCGGCTGGGCCGAGCTGCTGGCCGCACGATTCACCGCGGCCTTCGCGATGCCCGCGGTGAGCGCCATCCAGCTTTGATAGTCGATGAGCAGCGGCTTGCGCAGCGACTGCGATGCCTTCGCCCGCCGCTTCGGCTCGCGGATCGCGGGGCCGGGCAGCGCCAGCGGCTTCTGGTGGTTTCGAGCTGGCTTCATCCACCAGAACTTAGGACGGACGGGCCTGCCGCGCTGTAGGAAGTGGTCGATCTCGTTCGGTGGCCCATCCTGAACCCGCGCTGCGTCAGACCGTGGCGTCGTGTTCGGCCATCAACTCGGCCTTGCGCGAGGCGAGTTGGTCGCGCAGGCCGACCAGGTCCATCTTCGATTTGCGCGCCTTCTCGAACATCTCCTCGCGCTCCTCCGTGACGTGATGGTCGATGTACTCGCCGAGCACGATCACTTTCGCGTCGAACAGCGGCTCGTCGGCGTCCATCGCCTCGATCTGCGCGATCAGTTCCTTGGCGCTGGCGTGCTCGACAGTGGCTTCGTCCAGCAACGGGTCGTCATGGATGGCGGCACGTGCGGCGGGATAGAAGATCTCCTCTTCGATCTGCGCATGGACGGTGAGCTCCGTGCAGATGCGGTCGGCCAGGGCCTTGCGCGCATCGGCAGGCGCCTTTGCCTCCGCCAGCTTGTTGAACTGCTGGAACTGCTTCTTCACCTGGATGTGGTCCGCATCCAGCAGATCGATTGCATCGTTCTTCTTCGGGGGCGCCTTGCTCATGATGATTTCCTTCTGTCGCGGGGTTGTGGGGATTTGCAATCTCCACCAGCCAGCGCGGGCCGTTGCGTCAGGCACGGCAGGACATCGGCGTAGGACGCACCGTGCGTGCGCCCAGCGCGCCATCCAGGGGCCGCCCCAGTGGCGCTGGCCAAACCTTCAGGCCCCTCAGGCCTTCTCGGCCTGCACCTGCGCACGCCGGTTCGTCTTCTTCGGTGCTGCCGCAACCGGTGGCAGTTGCACCCCTTCATTGCCCGGCGCGGGCGCTGGTGCGGCGGCCTTGCCCAGCGGCATGCTCGCGATCGCGTCGGCGTACACGTTGCCGCCGCTGGAGATGTGGCCGGTCATCGCGCGGTAGGCGGCATCTTCGTCGCCCGCGACGATCGCCTGCAGCAGGATCTGGTGCTCGGCCAGCGAGTTGCGGATGCGGTTGGGCCGGTCGAACAGCGCGCGCTGCGGGTGCCGCATGCGGATGCGCATCGCGCGCAACTGACGCGCCAGCACGTCGTTGAGGCTGCCGTCGTAGATGATTTCGTGGAAGACACGGTTGGCCTTTCCGTAGGCCTCGGCGTCGTCCTTCTCGGCGGCCCGGCCGCAGGCCTCGTGGGCTTCGGCCAGCTGCTTGCGCTGTGCGGCCGGCATGCGCCGTGCCGACAGCCGGGCGGCCAGCGCTTCGAGCGCCATCAGGATCTCGAGCATCGCGATGTATTCGGGCAGCGAGAGGCTCGCCACCACCGCGCCCTGCCGCGGCAGCGTGACGACGAGGCCCGCCGACACCAGCTGCAGGATCGCTTCGCGGGCCGGCGTGCGGGACACCTCGAAGCGGTCCATCAGTTCCTGCTCGTCGATGCGCGAGCCGGGGTTCAGCTGGCCGGAGGTGATCTCGCTTTCCAGCGCCTCGCGAATCTTGTCGCTCAGGTTGATACGGGGGGAACGAGGCATGTGGAACTCCTCACTGGATTTTATCGAGCGACCTCGGTGCCGACGGCCGCGCTCGCGTAGGCGCGCATGGAGTCGTCGAATCGGTCGAAGCGTGCCGCCACGAAGGCCGGCCGCTGGCGCATCGCGCGCCACCAGGCGGCCACGCGCGGATGCGCATCGGACACGAGCGCGCCTGGCGCGAGTTCGTCGATGCGCGCGATGAAAGGCGCGGCCGCGATGTCGGCCAGCGAGTAACGCCCGCCGACCAGGCAGCCGCTGTCGTCGCCGCCGAGCATCTCTTCCATCCGATCCACGATCAGCAGCAGCTTGCGCAATGCCTCGGCCTTCTCTTCGTCGGTGTAGGGCTTGCGTGCGATGCGGCTCCACGCCTCGCGACGCTCGGGCGTCGGAATCCGCGCCAGCTTCTCCTGCAGTTGCGCGTCGCTCCATTGGCTCGCACCGGGCTGCAGCGCCAGGCTCCAGTTCAGGATCAGCAGGTTGGGCAGGCACTTCTCGTCGGTCCAGCGCACGAAGTTGCGCATCACGGCGCGCGCATAGGGGTCGGCGGGCCGCAGCGGCGGCTCGGGGTGCAGGTCGTCGAGGTACTCGCAGATCGTCGAACTCTCGTACAGCGACCGACCCGCGCCGAGCAGCAGCGCCGGCACCACGCCGTTCGGGTTCAGCGCCAGAAAGGCCGGCGAGTGCTGCTCTTGCTTGCCCATGTCGATTGGCACGCTCTCGTAGGCCAGGCCCTTTTCAGCGAGGCAGAGCCGCACGCGGCGCGACGCGCTGGACAGCCAGCCGTGGAAGAGTTTCATGGTCGGATGGTCCGGTGCATTCATGGGATGAGCACGGGCGCGCCGGTGGTGGCGCGGCCCTCGAGTTCGCGGTGCGCGCGCCGCACATCGGTCAGCGGGTAGCGGTGCTTCACCTCGAGCCGCACCGTGCCCTCGGCCACCGCGCCGAACAGCGCCGCCGCGCCCGCGCGCAGTTCGGCCGGCTCGGCGATGAAGCTGCGCAACGTCGGCCGGCACACGCTCAGCGACTTCGCGTGGAGCCGTTGCAGGTCGAAGCCTTCGACATCGCCCGACGCGGTGCCGTAGTTGATCGCGATGCCACGCGTCTTCAGGCAGGCCAGCGAGGGCACGAAGACGTCCTTGCCGACCGCGTCGTAGACCACCGCGACGCCGGCGCCGCCGGTGAATTCGAGCGTGCGCGCGACGAAGTCCTCGCGCCCGTAGTGGATGACATGGTGGCAACCGTGCGCGAGCGCCACTGCCGCCTTGTCGTCGGACCCCACGGTGCCGATCACGGTGGCGCCGAGCGCCCGCGCCCACTGCGACAGGATCACGCCCATGCCGCCCGCCGCCGCATGCACCAGCACCGCGTCGCCGGGGCGCACCACGTACAGCCGGCGCAGCAGGTACTCGGCCGTCAGCCCGCGCAGCAGGTTGGCGCCCGCCGTCTCTTGCGAGAAACCGTCGGGCAGCGGAATCACCCGGCCGGCCTGCACGTTGCGCGTCACCTGGTAGGCACCCGGCTGCAGGTACGCCACCGGCTGACCCACGCGCAAGTCCGCCACGCCCTCGCCCAGCGCCGCCACCACGCCCGCGCCCTGCGCGCCGAGCGTGATCGGAAACATGGCGCCGCCCTGCGCGCTGTGCGGCCCGTGCGCGCCCTTGCGCTCGTAGATGTCCGCGAAGTTGAGCCCGATTGCCGTCTGGCGGATCTGCACCTCGCCCGGTCCGGGCGGCGGCACGTCGACCTCGACGACCTGGAGCACGTCCGGGTCGCCGTGGCTCTGGATGTGGATGGCGGTGCTTTTCATGCGGCCGATTCTAGGTTTCAACGTGTTTTCTATGGGTCTATAAATATACGGATAAACACTATCTAAATTTATTCAACCATCGTCCGTACACTACGCCGCATCGGCCCAGGCGCCGCGAACAACATACGGAGACAAGCGACATGCCCATCGACAGACGACAGTTCAGCGCGCTCATGGCCGCCGCCGCGGCGGCTCCGTGGGCATCGGCCCAGGCCCAGCCCGCGCCCCAGTTGGCGGCCTTGCACGAGGCCGCGAAGAAGGAAGGCGAGATGACCTGGTACATCGTCTTCCTGCCGTCCGAGGACGCGGAAATGATGGCCCGCACCTTCAGCGCGCGCTACCCCGGCATCAAGGTGAACGTGGTGCGCACCACGGCGCAGGTCGCTTTCCAGCGGCTCAACCAGGACCTGAAGGCCGGCACCGCCAACTGCGACGTCTACTCGTCATCGGACATCGGCCACTACGTCGACCTCAAGGCGCGCAAGCTGCTCGCGAAGTTCACGCCGGCCTCTGCCGCGCTGATGGACCCGCGCCTGCAGAACATCGACCCCGACGGCTACTACCACGTGGCGAGCGTCGCGATGATGGGCCTGATCTACAACACCACCAAGGTCAAACCGGCCGACGCGCCGAGCAGCTGGAACGACCTGACCGACCCGAAGTGGCGCGGGCTGGTGTCGGTCGCGCACCCCGGCTTCAGCGGCTTCGTCGGTGCCTGGGCGATCGAGATGCGCAAGCTCTACGGCGACGGCTGGTTCAAGAAGCTGGCGGACAACAAGCCGCAGGTCGGCCGCTCGACCATCGACACGGTGACGACCGTCAACTCGGGCGAGCGGTCGATTTCCGGCGGGCCGATCAACCTCGCCGCAGCCGTCGCGGCCAAGGGCAATCCGCTGGCGATCGTCGCGCCCAAGGAAGGGCCGGTGCTGATCATGTCGCCCTCGGGGATCATGGCCAACGCGCCGCATCCGAACGCGTCGAAGCTGTTCATGGAATGGCTGCTGGTCAGCGAAGACACCGACCGCATCGCGAGCGAGCTGTACGGCATTCCGAAGCGCGCGGGCGCCAGGCCGCGCCAGGGCGTGCTCGGCCTGGGCGACGTGAAGACCGTGCTGCGCCCGACCGCGCAGGAGTCGGTGGCGCAGTTGCCCGAAATCATCGAGCTGTGGAAAGACGCGTTCGGTGTCTGAACTGACTGCCCTCGCCGCGCCGCTCGCGCGACCGCGGCTGTCGCGCCGCAGCCGGCTGGCCGATCCGTCGGTCTGGCTGTTCGGCACGCTGATCGTGCTGCTGATCCTGCTGGTCGCCAACCCGATCCTGCGGCTGGTCTGGGACAGCTTCCACACCGCCGCCGGCACGCTGTCGTTCGGCAGCTACGCCGCCGCGCTGGGCAAGATGCGCAACCTGCAAGCGCTGCTCAATTCGCTGTACCTCGGGCTGGCGGTGACCGCGGTCGCGCTGGCGCTGGGCGTGCCGCTCGCGCTGGCGGTGTCGCGCACCAACATGCCTTGGCGCAACTTCACGCACGTGAGCGTGCTGGCCGCTTTCGTGATGCCGAACTTCCTCGGCGCGATCGCCTGGATCCTGCTGGCCGGGCCGAACGCGGGCTGGCTCAACCGGCTCTGGACCGAGGTGTTCGCAACCGACAAGGGCCCGTTGAACATCTTCAGCTTCTGGGGCCTGGCCTTCG
>JAZKDL010000097.1:0-7093 GCA_040387575.1 Pseudomonadota bacterium | reverse complement strand
TTGCCCGACTTCTCGACCATCACCTCGCGCGACGGCCCGGCCGTGGTCAACATCAGCGTGACCGGCACCATGAAGGCCTCGGCGGATGGCGAGGCCGCGCTGCAGGGCATGGACCCGGACGACCCGATGTATGAGTTCTTCCGCCGCTTCCAGGGGCAGATGAATCCGCGCGGCCGCCAGCAGCAGCCGCAGCAGCGTGAGGTGCCGACCCGCGGCCAGGGTTCGGGCTTCATCGTCAGCGCCGACGGCACCATCCTGACCAACGCGCACGTCGTGAAGGACGCGAAGGAAGTCACCGTCAAGCTGACCGACCGCCGCGAGTTCCGCGCCAAGGTGCTGGGCTCCGACGAGCGCACCGACATCGCCGTGCTGAAGATCGAGGCCAGCAACCTGCCGACGCTGCAGATCGGCAGCACCAAGGAGCTGAAGGCGGGCGAGTGGGTGCTGGCGATCGGCTCGCCGTTCGGCTTCGAGAACACCGTCACCGCGGGCGTCGTGAGCGCCAAGGGTCGCTCGCTCCCGGACGACAGCTACGTGCCCTTCATCCAGACCGACGTCGCCATCAACCCCGGCAACTCGGGCGGGCCGCTGCTGAATGCGCGCGGCGAAGTGGTCGGCATCAACTCGCAGATCTACAGCCGCAGCGGCGGCTACCAGGGCGTGTCCTTCGCGATCCCGATCGACGTGGCGGTGCAGGTCAAGGACCAGATCGTCGCGACCGGCAAGGCCAGCCACGCCAAGCTGGGCGTGGCCGTGCAGGAAGTGAACCAGGCCTTCGCCGATTCCTTCAAGCTCGACAAGCCCGAAGGTGCGCTGGTGTCGACCGTCGAGAAGGGCGGCCCGGGCGATGCGGCCGGCCTGCGTTCGGGCGACGTGATCCGCAAGGTGGACGGCCAGCCGATCGTGTCCTCGGGCGACCTGCCGGCGATCATCGGCCAGTCGAAGCCGGGCACCAAGGTGTCGCTGGAGATCTGGCGCCAGGGCTCGCGCGAAGAGATCACTGCGAAGCTCGGCGATGCGAGCGACAAGGCCGCGAAGGTCGCCAAGGCCGACGACGATGCGAGCCACGGCAAGCTCGGGCTCGCACTGCGGCCACTGGAGCCGCAGGAAAAGCGTGAGGCCGCGGTCGAGAACGGCCTGCTGATCGAGGACGTGGGCGGCCCCGCCGAATTGGCCGGCGTTCAGTCCGGCGACGTGCTGCTCGCCATCAACGGCACGCCGGCCAAGAGCATCGAGCAGGTGCGCGAAGTGGCGGCCAAGGCCGACAAGTCGGTGGCGCTGCTGATCCAGCGCGGCAGCGACAAGATCTTCGTGCCGGTGCGCGTCGGCTGATCCGGCACCTGTCGGTGCGTGCGCGGCGGCCAGCCAGCGCATCGCCCTACAGGGGCCGTCCGGTCGCACTGACGCCTGGGTCATGCGATGCGAGAACCATGAAGTTTCTTCCAAGGGAAAACAAGCAGTGCCCCGATTCCGGCGACATGTCGCAGGCCTTCGGGGAAACCATCAGCCCGCCTCGACGAGGCAACATCCAAGGAGTCACTTCATGGCCAAAGAGATCAAAGACAGCGAGTTTCAAACCTACGGCGATCACCGCAACCTCGACCCGATTTCAGGCGCGCCAGGCGCTCATCCGGTCGGTACCGGCGTCGGTGCAGCGGGAGGTGCCGTGGCAGGTGCTGCGATCGGCGCTGCCGGTGGGCCGGTGGGCGCAGCGGTAGGCCTCGCGGCGGGCGCCGTGATCGGCGGACTCGGCGGCAAGGCCGTTGCGGAACGCGTCAACCCGACGGTCGAAGACGCCTACTGGCGCGACGCTTATGAGCGCGAAGGCTACTACCAGGCCGGTCGCAGCTATGACGACTACCGGCCCGCGTATGAGCTTGGCTGGTCGAGCCGGGCGCGCACCGACGACAACTTCGAGGTGCTCGAACCCGCGCTTGCGAATGAATGGAATCTTCGTCGCGGCCAATCCGATCTGGCCTGGGACGACGCGTTGCCAGCCACTCGCGCAGCCTGGGACCGCGCAGATCGCCACTATTACGCCGATGACTTCGACACCGCCGAGATCGTCAATTCGGACTCGGAAGTGATCGATGTGCTGAACGACCTTCTCGAGAACTCGCGCGACGGCGAATATGGTTTCAGCAGCCTGGCCGAGGAGGTCGAGGCCTCCGCTTTGAAGACCGTGTTCCTGGACCGTGCCGCGCAGTGCCGCGAGGCCGCGCGCGAACTGGCGGAGATGGTCACGCGCTACGGCGGCAAGCCTGCGGAAGGCGGCACGGTCAGCGGCGCGATGCACCGAGGCTGGGTCCATGTGAAGGGTGCGGTCGGCGCCAACAGCGAACAGTCGATGCTCGACGAGTGCGAGCGTGGCGAGGACGCGGCCGTCGCGCGCTATCGCAAGGCGCTCAAGCACAACCTCCCGATGGACGTATTGGCGCTGGTCGAGCGCCATGCGCAAGGCGCCAAGCGAAACCACGATCAGATGAAGATGTTGCGCGACCAACCGCGTCGTTGATTGCGGAACTGCTTCCACACCATGAGAGCCACCTGCGGGTGGCTTTTTCGATGTCGGCCCGCCTGACATGCTGTAGGCGAAGGACCTCCAGGATCCGAGCCGATGGACGATGCGTCGACGCAAGCACATCGCGATCATGAAGTCTCTCTCTGCACCGATCCCACACCGATTTCATCGACCCGGAAACCGAGCAACGGAGGCCTTTGCCATGACATCTTTCGCCAGTGCACAGGCCCTCGCGGCCACGTCCTTTCCTTCACTTTCCCCGACTTCGCTGATGCATCCCGGATGCGTTGTTGTCTGGGGCATCAGCAAGAGGTCTTACGCTGCCGCTCATGAGTTGGCAACCCGCGAAGGCTTCGCGCGGAGGCTGGCTGCAATCAAGCACTTCGACTTCAGTGGTGAGCACGCTGCGGGTCGCGAGTACCTCATGCCGACCTATTTCGTCCCCAGCGACACGCTCGGCAGCGTCGACGCGCAAGCTGTGGGTATCGATGGCGTACATGACCTGTTCGGGGGTGTGGTGCCATACCCCTTCATCGCCACCAAGGCCATCACGCATCCGGTCTTCGATGCAAATGCTGCACGGCCCAGTGGCTGGAATGCCGAATTCGGCGAGCGGGTAGCGGGCGCGGTGCTGACCGGCTTTTCCGCTTTCTCGCTGGACGACGCACGTCGCGCCGGGCGTTCGCTGCTCGGTGCGGGCGTGGTTCGTGTGAAGCCCGTCCGTGCAACCGGTGGCCGCGGCCAGATGGTGGCGCGTGACGAGTCCGCACTTGACGAATGCCTGGCCAGTCTCGACCCGGACGAGGTCATTGCACACGGCGTCGTGCTCGAAGAAAACCTCGTGTCGCCCGACACTTTCAGCATCGGCCAGATCGTGGTCGACCGCCACGTCATCACTTACCACGGCACACAGCGCATGACGCGCGACAGCCAAGGCGACGAGGTATACGGCGGCTCCGACCTGACGCTGGTGAGAGGTGGATTCGACGCATTGCTTGCGGCGGGCTTGCCGCCGGAGATTCGGCTGGCGGTGGACCAGGCGCGGCTCTATCACGACGCGGTGGTCGGTTGCTATCCCGGCTTCTTCAGCTCGCGGATCAACTACGACATTGCGCGCGGCCGTGGGGCGATGGGCCAATGGCGCTCCGGCGTGCTGGAGCAATCGTGGCGCGTAGGTGGCGCGACCGGGGCGGAGCTCGCGGCACTCGAACTTTTCTGCAACGAGCCGGACCGCCGCATGGTCCGGGTGTCCTGCTTCGAACGCTATGGCGACTTCGATCTGCCGGCAGGTGCCGGCATCTACTACAGCGGCGTCGATCCCCAGGTCGGCCGCCTGACCAAATACACGCTGGTTGAACCGCATGCTGGAAACGCGTCATAAATCCATCGACATCTCCGTAGATCATCAACACATTGCCGGCACGCTGGTGGCGTCGTCGGCACGCGTGCCTGGCGTCCTGCTGGTACATGGCTGGGACGGCAACCAGCAGCAGTACCTGGCGCGGGCGCATGAACTCGCGGCGCTCGGATGCGTCTGCCTCACCTTCGATCTGCGAGGGCACGCACGCCATGTCTCACAGCGCCAGGAGGTCACGCGCGAGGACAACCTGCGCGACGTGCTTGCGGCCTACGACGTGCTCGCCGCGCAGCCTGGTGTCGACCCCGGCTCGATCGCCATCATCGGCAGCAGTTACGGTGGCTACCTGGCTGCAATTGCCACACAACTGCGTGCGGTGCGCTGGCTCGCACTGCGCGTGCCGGCGTTGTACCGCGACGAAGAATGGAATGTGCCCAAAGGCAAGTTGAGTCGCGAGGATCTCGCGGCCTACCGGCTGGGTTTCATCGATCCGGAAACCAACAGGGCGCTTCAGGCATGCGCGGAATTTCGGGGCGATGCGCTGATCGTGGAGTCGGAATTCGACAAGACGGTGCCGCATCCGGTCATTGCCAACTACCTGGGCGCGTTTCGGCGCGTCAGGTCGGTGACCTACCGCGTGATCTCCGGCGCGGACCACGCACTGTCGAACGATGACTGGCGGCACTCCTACGGCATGTTGCTCACCGCCTGGATGACGGAGATGACGATGGGTGCACGCGCGGCGCCAGGCACCGTGCGCACACCGTTGAAGAATGCCGCATGAACCGGCGCTGCCTGGCGGTGGCGCAAGCAGAGCGAAGGCCTACCGATTCAGGCCACGGATGTACTTCAGCATTTGCTCGATTTCGGAGGTCTTGTCGAACACCGCGTCCGCGCCGAGCCCGAGGCATCGGCGCCGCATTTCCGGTGTCGCGTAGTTTGTCAGCACCACCAGCTTTTGCGCTGCTTTGCGCACGCGGCATCCGGCAAGCACGCCCAGCCCGTTGCCTTCACGCAGGAAGAGGTCGATCAGCACCACGCTCCAGTCATCCGGGTTGGACACCAGCCAGGTGAGCGACTCCACTTCGGTACCCGCCGCACCGATGACATCCGTGTGTGGGAGCTCGCCGAGCGCAGCGGTGAGGCTGGCGCGCAACGCGTGGTTGTCTTCGACGATGAAGATGCTCAATGCCACGGCGGCTCCTTGCAGACGGGTCTGCCGCACATCTTCAAATTCAAACGACTGTTCAACAATTTCATAAAAGTGCCGGTATCGCGTTCTCGCACGCACTCAGCAATTAAACCGATGGATTAGTACTTACTAGTTAATCCATCAGTTTTATAAAAACGCCAGTCGATATTCTGCAAGATGGCCGCATCGGCGTCACGCATCCCGCAATTGGGTGCGAGATGTTCCCTCGCGCGCATGCGGTTTCGTAACGTAACGAAAACGCTAAATCCTGCGTGATCAGGGTGTATCGGATATCAGGGTTTGTACTTGAATATGAGCAAAAGCTCTTTCGAATCAACGATCTTGGATTTATTCCGGGATTCGCGACTTTTTTCCCGACGTGCGGCACGTCCGCTGCGCAACGAAATGCATCTTTTTGTTGAAGAGCGTGCAATGCAATCCATCAATGCGCTTCTAGTCTCGCTCCGACTGCCGGTGTTACGCAGGTCGTGCTTGCGCAAGCCGATAAAGGCGTTGCGGCGGCGTCTGTGCCGCAAGTGACGGGCATGCCGGTGGTGCGCTCGCTGCGACCGGCGTCACGGCGACCGCTACGGCCTGGGCATCGACCGCTGGCGCGCCGGCCCACGACATTGGCGACCTGCTGCGCGGTTTGATGGCCTGGCGTTGCGCGCATCCAGCCTCGGCATGCGCATGCGCATGCGTTGGCAATGGCAGAAAGCCGGTAGGTGACTTGGTAATCCTTTCGTCTTACTGTCCTGTGACAGTCAATTAACTAATTCGATTTACACATCTTCAGGGGGCATTCTGAATCGTTGCCAATTACCGGGAGTCCGACTGATTGGAAGGCGTCGGACTGGGGCAATTGGCCTGTAATTGGGTGCCGTTGTTCCCACGTAAGCAGTCGGTTTCGTAACGTAACGAACGGGCTTGGAACGGAACATTTTGGTGGTTTGAAGGCTTAGGGTTTTCACCTGAAAGCAGCAAAAAATCGTTTCATGACAACAACTTGAAGCGTCCCAAAAAAAGTTGAGGAGCACCGGTCCAAAAGCGGCACGCATGTTGCGCAACGAAATGCATCATTTTGTTCAAGAGGGTGCCATGACCGTTAACCAATCAGCTTCTGACCTTTCTCCGGCAAGCGGAGTTACGCCTGTCGTCCTCGCGCAGGCCAATACCGGCGCGATGTCCGCGCCAGTGGCCGCGACTGCGGCCCCGGTCGCCGCCGGGCCCGTTCCCATCTCGGGTGTGGGTACGCTGTCCGATGCGACGCCAGGTGTGGCGATCGTGCGTGACGGTGTCCGTATTCCCGTTGAGGGCACCCAGCAATTGATGGTCGGCGACCGTGTGATGGTCCCGGACGGTGGCCAGGCCGCCGTCAAGTTTCCGGGTTCGGCCGGCAACAACGCGCCGCTGGCCGGCACGTTCACTGGCGGTACCGACGCCACCATCGCTACCACCAAGCTGCCAGGCGGCCTCGAGCAGGTCGACGTCGATCTGGCGTCGGGCGACCTCGTCGTCGCGGCTGGCGGCGACGCCGATGCCGCCGCGTTGGCCGTGACCAAGAAGGTCGCAGCTGCAGGCGGCGGGATCGGGCTGGGCGAATTCGCACTCGGCGCGCTGGGCGCATTGGCGCTCGGTGCTGCGCTGAACAATGGAAGCGATCACAACAACAACGGTGGCACCGTGACGCCGCCGAACGGTGAGGACGGTGATGGTGACGCAGATGCAGATGCAGATGCCGATGCCGATGCCGATGCCGATGCCGATGCCGACGCCGACGCTGATGCCGATGCTGATGCCGATGCCGATGCCGATGCTGACGCTGATGCTGATGCTGATGCTGATGCCGATGCCGATGCCGATGCCGATGCCGATGCTGACGCTGATGCTGATGCCGATGCCGATGCCGATGCCGATGCCGATGCCGACGCAGACGCCGACGCGGATTCCGACTCCGATGCGGACGCCGATGCAGATGCAGATTCCGACTCAGACGCCGATGCCGACGCAGACGCAGACGCAG
>JAZKDL010000096.1:0-7081 GCA_040387575.1 Pseudomonadota bacterium | reverse complement strand
GCCACCGAGAGGTTGCCATGGACCAGTGCCGTCAGGCACGCGCCACGGGCCTGGCCCAGCAGCAGCGTGGCCTGCGGGTTCACGTTCACGAAGACGATCTCGACCGCTGACGCATCCGGCTGGTAGCGCGCAGCGACTTCGCCGATGCCGTCGAACAGCACCTTGAGCCGTGCCGGCAGGTTCTCGCGGGCGATGCTCTTGGTGCTGATGGTGCCGCTCGCCACGTAGCGAAGCGCATGGCCGTCGACGTCGATCACGCCGAAGCCGGTGGTCTGCAAGCCGGGGTCGATGCCAAGGATGCGCATGCGGCTAGACCCCGAAGTACCAGCGCACCGAATGGAAGAAGATCGGCGCCGCGAAGCACAGCGCGTCGACTCGGTCGAGCAGCCCGTTGGCACCGGTCACGCCGACGCCCTTCTTGCCCCAGTTCGGTATGCCGCGGTCGCGCTTGAGCGCCTTCATCACGAGATGGCCCATCGAGCCCGCCACGCAGGCGATCAGCGCCATCGCCAGCGCCTGGCCGAACTTGAAGGGCGTGATGAAGGACATCAGCGCGCCGACCACGCTGGCGATCGCCATGCCCGCGCCCCAGCTCGCCCAGTTGAAGCTGCGGCTGATGTTCGGTGCGAAGGGTTTGCGTGCAAGCCACTTCTGCAGCGTCCGGCGCAGCGGCGACAGCTGCCGCGGTGGCTTGGCTGCGAGCTCTTCGGGCGAGATGTACGCGAAGCGTCGCGCAATCAGATGCTGCACCACCATGCAGGTCTGCACCACGAAGACCAGGAAGAAGACGAGGAACGCGCTCTTGCCCTCATAGCCCGGAAAGGACAGCAGCAGCAACGCCGGTACGTGGCTCAGGCCGTAAACGCAGACCGTGATGCCCCACTGCAGCTTGGCGTTGCGTTCGAGGAAATGGCTGGAGTCGTTCGACAGCGCGCTCACCACCGGTATGGCGATGAACACATAGACCGGAATGAATACGGTGAACAGGTCGAAATGCGCGGTACCGACCAGGATGAACTGGATCGGCAGCACCACGAAGAAGGCCAGGATCAAGCTGCGGTGGTCGCCGCGCCGTGTGGGCGACAGCGTGATGAACTCGCGCAGCGCGAAGAACGAGATCAACCCGAACAGCACCGTCGCCACGCCCGCGCCCAGTGCCCAGCCGATCCAGAACACGACGACCATGAACCAGGTGGTGCGCAGCAGCGCGCGGAAGTCCTGGAACTCCCGCATCCAGGCGTCGCCATGCGCGGCATTGCGGCGCTCGCGCAGGCCGACCATCAGCGTACCGATGCTGATGATCGTGAGCACGCCGAAGACGATGAGGAACAGCGCAGCAACCTGCTGCGGCGGCGTCAGGCCGCGGAGAAAGGCATTCATTCAGACGTCTCGCAGTGCGACGACCGCATCGCGCGCACGGTCCAGGAAGGCGCGGCGCTCTTCGCCCGCACCGAGGGCGATCGGTGCCCCGAAAGTCACCGAGCAAAGGATCGGCACCGGCACGACCTCGCCCTTGGGCATGACGCGCTGCACGTTGTCGATCCAGGCCGGCACCAGCACGACGTCGGGGAACATGCCGGCCAGCGTGAACAGGCCGGACTTGAACTTCTGCGGCTCGCCCGTGTGGCCGCGCGTGCCCTCCGGGAAGATGATGATCGAGTCGCCGCTCTTGAGCGCATCGATCAGCGGCTGCAGCGGCGCCATCGGGTCGGGCGGCGGCACGCCTTCTTCCGCCGGCGGTGGCGTGCCGCCGCGTTCGACGTAGATGGCGTTGAACAGCTCGGTCGTGATCCAGCGCTTGAAGCGGGTGTTGGCCCAGTAGTCGCGCGCCGCTATCGGCCGCGTGATGCTGCGCAGTTCCTCGGGCAGCGCGGCCCAGATCATGACGAGGTCGATGTGGCTCTGGTGATTCGCAAAGTAGATCCGCTGCTCGGCCTTCGGCGGACAACCCCACCAGCGTGCCTGGGCACCCGTGAGAAGACGCACGACACCGAGCAACACCCATCCCAACAACTTCGCAGCAAACATGGCGGCGATGATACGGGCCATGAAAACTGTTCTGTCCTGGCGCTTCAATCCTGTTGCGCTGGCTTGGGCGCTGGCGCTCTTCGTCGTGCTCGTGTTGCTCGCCACGGTCGGCGCGCGCACGGGCTGGCTGCGCGGCTTCTTCGGCGACGTGCTTGCGGTGATCTGGCTGTATGCGGTGTTCCGCACGGTGCTGGCCGCGCGCCCGATTTATCTGGCGTTTGCCGCGTTCGGCATCGGCTGCGCACTCGAGTTCGGCCAATACCTGGCAGCGCTGTGGCATTGGCAACTGCCGAATCGCGCGTTTCGCATCCTGCTGGGCAGCACGCCGGACTGGAACGACGTGCTCGCGTACGGCCTCGGGTTCGTCTCGATCCTGCTGCTGGAAGCGTGGCGTGCCCGACGCATCGAAACTGAAAGACTCACGTGACCCTGGCTCCGACCCTGCGTGCGGCAACCGCCGCCGACAATCCCGCACTGTCCGACCTGATCCTGACGCACGGCCCGAACCCCTGGAACTGGCTGCCGCCGGACGACGTCGCACGGCACTTGGCCGAGATCGCGACCGGCGCCAACGGAACTGGCGGCGTGCTCGCTTTCGACCAGGAAGCGCTGATCGGCGCCGTGACCTTCTGCACGACACGCCACTTCGCGCGCTACCAGGATGCGGCCGATGCCGATGCATTGCACGGCTACATCTGCGAGGCGGTGGTGCATCGCGCGCAGGCGGGCCGTGGGCTCGGCGCGCGGTTGCTGGCTGCGGCCATCGGCGTACTCGCGGCGCAGGGCCTGCGCGATGTCTACATCGATCGGCACGAGGAGAACGCTGCGTCCGCCGGAATGATGCGCAAGGCCGGCTTCGTCGAGATCGATACCTTTGCGGAGCCGGCGCGCCGGCCGCATGGCTCCGGCCGCACGACCGTCTGCCGGCTGCGGACCGGCGACGTGCCGGCCGCCTGAGCTTCGGCGCTCAGGGCAATTCGGCCGACGGCATGCGCGCCACGATGGTGGCGGCGCGGCCGCCCAGGTAGGCAGAGCCCTGCCGCTGCTCATAGAACTTCGGGCTTGGCAGCATCACCGCCAGCCGCGCTGCTTCATTGGCACTGAGCCGTGCGGCAGGCTTCTTGAAGTAGCGCTGTGCGGCGGCTTCGGCGCCGAACACGCCTTCGCCCCATTCGACGCTGTTCAGGTAGATCTCGAGGATGCGGCGCTTGCTCAGCAGCAGTTCCAGCGCGGTGGCCAGCACCAGTTCTTGGCCCTTCCGCAGCATCGTGCGTTCGCCCGACAGCAGCAGGTTCTTTGCAAGCTGCTGCGTGATGGTCGAGCCGCCACGCAGTCTGGCTGCGGCGGGCTCCTTGCCGCGCGCGCGGGCCTGTGCGGCGCGCCGGGCCGCGATCGCCTCGGCCTGCGCATTGCGTTGGCGCGCACGCTCGATCGCTTCCCACTCGATGCCGCGGTGGTAGATGAATTCGCCGTCCTCGCTGGCGATCACCGCGCGCTTGAGGGTGTCCGACATCTCGTCGTACGGCACCCATCGCTGCGCCCATTCACGCTCGCCATTGCTGCGGCCCTTCGTGGCAATCCGCCACGCTTCGGAGCGCTGGAACGCGGTCGACTGCGGATCGATCACGGCCATGGCCGCGATGCGTGCGACGAAGAAGAGCTGCAATGCGAGACCTGCGATCAGCAGGCAGAACACCCAGCGCAGAAGGGCGCGCATGCTCAGGCGTCCACGATGGCGCGCAGTTCCGCCAGCACCTGTGCCGCCGGCGGCCGCACACCGCGCCAGGCCTCGAAGGCCTCTGCGGCCTGCTCGACCAGCATGCCGAGCCCGTCGCGCGGTACGGCGCCGTGGGCGCGCGCCCAGGCCAGGAAGCCGGCTGCGGCGGGGCCGTACATCATGTCGATGGCCAGCGCGCCCGGTTTCAGCACGCGCGCATCGACCGGTACCTCGCCGCCCGACAGGCTCGATGCCGTGCCGTTCACCAGCAGGTCGAAGTTACCGTCGATCGTCTCGAGCGGCTGGGCTTCCAGTTGCACGTCATGCCGAAGCGCCAGCGCAGCATGGCGCTGCACCAGCGTGACCGCCTTGGCGAGCGTCCGATTCGCGACCACGATGCGGCGCGGGCCGGCTTCGAGCAGCGGCCCGAGCACGCCGGCCGCGGCGCCGCCGGCGCCGAGCAACAGCAGGTCGCGCCCGGCCAGCGGCACGCCGGCATTGCGCACGATGTCGTTGACCAGGCCGATGCCGTCGCTGTTGTCGCCGTGGACGCCGTCGTCGCGGAAGCTCAGCACGTTGACGGCGCCAGCCAGCGTGGCGCGCGGCGTCAGATGTTGCGCGAGCGCTGCGGCTTCGAACTTGAAAGGCACGGTCACGTTGCAGCCGCGCGCCGTGTCTGAGGTGGCGGCGCGGAAGGCAGCGACCGCGCCGACGAAATCGTCGATCGGTGCCAGGCGGCGGCCGTAATCGAGCGTCTGCCCCGTCAGCACCGCGAAGCGGGCGTGGATCCAGGGAGAGCGGCTGTGTTCGACGGGATTGCCCATCACGCAGTAAATGTCCATGCAGTGGCCTCGGTGCGTTGTCGTCTTTGTTATCGGGACGAGAGCTGGGTTTCCAGCGTCTCGTCGTGGGTGAAACTGAAGCGCGCCGGCAGCACGATCTGTTCGGCCTGGTGGCGCATGGCCTCGGTGAAGCTGCCGAAATTGCCGATGCTGCGCACGATTGCCTGCGCGCGGCTGTCGAGCGCGGGATTGCCCGAACGCTCGGCGATCTCCGCGGACAACAGTTTGCCGTCGTGGTTCACGGTGATGAGCATCGTGAGCTCGCCATAGAGTTTGTTGCCCGCCAGCTGCGGAAAATTCTCGGTGCCGCGCGCTTCGATGCGGCGGCGCAGCGTGTCGACGTAGACCGCATACGCCGCCTCGCGGGTTGCGGGACTGATGTAGCGCTTCTTGGGTCGCGCATTTTCCGCGTTCACGCGGCGTTCGATCTCGGCGAGCAGGTTGACCCGCTGTCGCCGCCTTTCGGCCTGTGCGGCGGCGTCGGCCGGTGCGCCGGGCTGCCGCGGATCGACCGCAGGCATCGCGGCGAGCTGGTCCTTGAGCTGAGACAGCAGCAGCATCTGCTGCGCCTGCATCGCCTCGACCTGGCGCTGCGCGTCGTTGCTGGCATCGCCGGGAGACGTGAAGGCGGACGGCGGCAGCGGACTGGTCGCGCGGCCCTTGTCGAGATCGCCGCCGCCGGCCAGCGAGCGTTGCGCGATCAGGTTCGCCTTGTCGGGCTGCTCGCTGGTCGATGCATTCACCAGGATGACTTCGAGCGGTGTGTTCTGGAACACCCGGTCGAAGGCAGCCGGCGCGGCGAAACGCACGCCCAGGAGCGCCGCATGCGCGAGGACCGACAGGCCCAGCGCGATCTGCAGCGTGCTCAGGTTCTTCAGCCGCATCGCGCTGCGCCGTTCAGTCCGGAATGCGCGAGGCCGCCGTCAGGCGGGCGTGCTGTCGGCCGGCGCCGGGCTGTCGCTGTCTGTCATGTCGACCGCGATGGCGATCGGACCTGCGACTTCTTCCTCTTCGCCGCCGTCGTCTTCTTCCATGGCGGCGTCAGCCACCAGGTCGAGGCGTTCGAGCACGGTGCCATGCACGTCGAGCGCGATCTCGTCGATCTCGCCGAGCTTCACACGCAGCCGGGCGCCGCGCGGCTGCTGGCCCGCGACCGGGAATACCAGCGGCAGCGTGTCGGCGCGCACCAGCGCACCGTTGGGCACGTCCTTGATGACGGTGGCTTCCAGCTCGGTGATGCCTTGCTGTTGCAGGTACTTGAGCGTCCAGAAGCGTTCCATGCCGCCCTGGTAGGCGTTGTAGGTGCTGTAGGCCGCGTCGAAGCCCGAGAGGATCGAGAACAGGTCGGCGTCCTTCGGCTTGAACGGTGCGGCCAGCGCCGCAGTGCGGCCATGGCGGACGGCCGCGATGATCTGCCACTGGTTCACCAGATCGGTGTAGCGACGCAGCGGCGAAGTGCTCCACGCATAGCTCTTCACGCCCAAACCAGCATGCGGCAGTGCGCGCGTGCCCATGCGCACCTTGACGCCGGGCGCCATGCTGGCCTGGCTGCGGTAGAGGCCGGGCACGCCCAGCTCGCCGAGCCAGCCGCCCCAGCTGCTGTTGGCCAGGATCATCGCTTCGGAGACGATCAGGTCGAGCGGTGCGCCGCGCTGGCGTGTGCTGATCTGCACCTGCTCGCTGCCGACCGGTTCGCCGTCGTTGCCGACGAGCCGGAAGTTGTAGTCGGGCCGGGTGAAGTTCTCCGGCTTGCCGCGCACCACTTCGCGTTGCGCCTTGAGCTGCTTCGCGAGCCGGAAAAGGAAGGACAGCGGCGCCCGCAGACGGGCAGCGATCTCGGGCGTGCCGTCGCTCTGCACTGCAGCGTCTTCCAGCCACGGCTGCGTGACGACGGTGTCGAGCTGGTCGTGCCGCAGGTTGGCGACGATCGGCACGCGCTCGATCTTCGTCTCGGTCGCGGTCAGCGCGAGCGTGGCTTCGTCGAAGGTCGCGTACAGCGAAACGGCCGGGCAGTCGCGCCCTTCCTGCAGCGTGTAGGTGGCGACCACGTCGTCCGGCAGCATGGTGATCTTGTAGCCGGGCATGTAGACCGTCGACATGCGGCCACGCGCCACCTGGTCGATCGGGCCGCCGGGTACCAGCGCCAGGCCGGGCGCGGCGATGTGAATGCCGACCACGACCGTCCCGCTGCCCATGCCTTGCACCGACAGCGCATCGTCGATTTCGGTGGTCTGGGAGTCGTCGATCGAGAACGCTTCGACGCCATCGGCGCGCGGCAGTTCGTCGGCGATCGCGGGTGCTGCGAGCGCCGGGAAGCCGGTGCCCTTGGGGAAGTTCTCGAACAGGAAGCGGCGCCAGTGGAACTGGTAGGGCGAATCGATCGCGCCCGCGCGTTCGAGCAGGTCGAGCGGCGCGCGCTGCGTGGCCCGAGCGGCGTCGACCACGGCCTTGTATTCGGGTGCGTTCTTGTCGGGCTTGAACAGGATCTTGTAGA
>JAZKDL010000095.1:0-6175 GCA_040387575.1 Pseudomonadota bacterium | reverse complement strand
GGCGCCGAAGACGCCTGGAACTCGCGCGACCCCGATCGCGTGGCCGGCGTCTACACCGAAGACACCGTTTGGCGCAACCGGGCCGAATTCCCGGTCGGGCGCGAGGCGGTGCGCGCCTTTCTGCAGCGCAAGTGGGCGCGCGAGCTCGACTACAGGTTGATCAAGGAGCTCTGGGCCTTCACCGACAACCGCATCGCGGTGCGCTTCGCCTATGAGTTTCATGACGATGCCGGCCAGTGGTTTCGCAGCTACGGCAACGAGAACTGGGAATTCAATGCGCAAGGCCTGATGCAGCGCCGCTTTGCCAGCATCAACGACCTGCCGATCGCCGAAGCCGACCGGCTGTTCCACTGGCCGTTGGGCCGTCGGCCGGACGACCATGCGGGTCTGAGCGACCTGGGTCTGTGAGCTAAATTCCTTGAATTCCGATCTTTTACAGCCACAAGCGGATCGTTCTGCATAAAGTCTTGAAAACGAGGATTAATGGTGGATTTAAAAGTCCATCTTTTTATAATCCTTGAAAAGGAGTCTTTATGAGACGTGTGATTCCCACGGCCAGGCCCGCCGATCCGCTTGTCGCCGACGCCGCTGCTTTCGGCGCCGCCGTTCGGGCCGCACGTACCGGTTCAGGCATGAGCCTGGCAGATGCGGCATTGCTGCTTGGCATCGGCAAGCAGACGCTGTCGGATCTGGAAACAGCGCGTGCTTCCGTCGGTTTGGCTACCGCGCTCAAGGTCGGTCGCGAACTGGGTGTGGCGGTCTTCGCCGTGCCGGCCCACGATCGCGAGTGGGTCCGACGGCTGGTCATCGACGGCCGCGAACAGAGCGTACGTGACGGAGGCGTACGGTGACGCGTCTCGAGGTCTGGCTCGACCTCGATCAGGTGGGTTGGCTCTCGCACGATCCCCAGGCCAACCGATTCGATTTCGACTACGCGCCGCAATGGTCGTCGAATCCGCGCAGCTTCCCTATCAGCCCGCGCCTGCCATTGAAAACCGACGCCGCCGGGCCGGCTGATGCGCGCAGCGCCGAAGTCCGTCAGTTCTTTGAAAACCTGCTTCCTGAAGGTGAGGCACTCGACCATGCCGCCCGCGCCAATGGCATTTCGAAAGCCAACCTGGTCGGCCTGATGGTGGCACTCGGCCGTGAGACATCCGGTGCGATCCGCATGGCCGTTGCGATCGATGGCGCGCCCGCAACAGCGGCTGTCTTGGCCAGGGATGCCGAAGACACCTTGCGTCCGATCACGCCAGAACAGCTTTCAGTGCGAATCCGCCAGCGCGACTCGACACCGTTTTCCGTCTGGGACGGCCGCATACGGCTGTCGATTGCGGGCTATCAGGACAAGATCGCCGTCTACGAGCGTGACGGCGACTGGTATCTGGTCGAAGGCTCAAGGCTTGCATCTACGGTGATCGTCAAGCCTGTGCCGGTGCGACCCCATCTGGCCGGGTTGCCGGGCAACGAGTTCATGTGCATGCAACTGGCTGCGCGTGTGGGCTTGCCGGTTGCGCAGACACGTCTGGTGCATGTACCGGAGCCGGTATTGCTGGTGCAGCGTTTCGATCGTCGCGAAGACGCGCAGCGGGTGCAGCGCCTGCACATCATCGATGCCTGCCAGGCACTGGGCCTGTCGGTGTCGATGAAGTACGAGCGCCCCTATGGCGATGGCGTCGACGTGCGCAACATCCGGGACGGCGTCAGCTATCGAAGGCTGTTCGGCTTGCTGTCGCACAGCCCGCAGCCTGCGCGTGAACGGCAGGCGTTGCTGGACTGGGCGATCTTCCAGGTGCTCATCGGCAATACCGACGCGCACGGAAAGAACGTGTCGTTCTTCTGCAGCAATGCCGGCCTGACGCTGGCCCCGGCGTACGACATGGTCTGCACGCGCGCGCTCGGCGATCCACAGCTTGGCGACACCTATGCGATGGCCATCGGCGACGCTTTTTGCGAAGCCGAGTTGTCGCCCATCGAATGGGCAAGCTTTGCCAGTGAATGCGGCCTGCCCATCAAGCTGGTCGCGCGTCGCCTGGCCTTGCTGGCCGAGCGCGTGGCGGCGGCATTGCCCGACCTGGCTACCGACGCACGCAAGGCGGGCGTGCCCGACGATGTCGTCGATGGCGTGGTTACGCAGATTGCGCAGTGCTGCGAGACACAGGCCGACATGGCACCGAAGGTCGCTCGCCTCCGGTCGTCCGACCTGTAGTGGCACACCCATTGCATGCCCGACCCGCATGCACGACCAGGCCCTGACCCTGCCACGCACCGCGGACGCCGGTGTCGATCCGCTGTGGCGCCACCCGCTGAGCCTGCTGCTCGAATCGACCGGCGACGGCATCTTCGGCATCGACCTCGACGGGCACTGCATGTTCATCAACCGGGCCGGCGCGCAACTGCTCGGCTGGCCGGCGGCCGAGGTCATCGGCCGCAACATGCACGAGCTGACGCACCACTCGCACCCCGACGGTTCGCACTACGCCGACACCGACTGCCCGATCTTCAACGCCTTCCGCCGCGGCCTGCCGTGCCGCATCGACACGGAGGTGTTCTGGCGGCGCGACGGCTCGGCCTTCGCGGTCGAGTATTCGAGCCATCCGATCATGGACGACGGCCTGGTGCGCGGCGCTGTCATCGCCTTCGTCGACATCACCGAGCGCAAGCGCGTGGCCGCCACGCTGCTGCAGGCGCGCAACGAGCTGGAGCAGCGCGTCGGCGAGCGCACGGCCGAGCTCAGCGCCGCGCTGCAGCAGGTGCGCGAGCTGTCGGCCTGGATGGATTCGGTGCGCGAAGAAGAGCGCACCCGCATCGCGCGCGAGGTGCACGACGAACTCGGCAGCCTGCTGGTCGCGCTGAAGATGGACGTCAACTGGATCGGCAAGCGCCTGGGCGAGCAGCAGGGCCGCGCGCCCGAGGCCGCACAAGCCATGCGCCAGGAGATGCGCTGCAAGTGCAGCAACATGAGCGAGCTGATCGAGCGCGCGGTCGACAACGTCGGCCGCATCATCACCGACCTGCGGCCCAGCATCCTCGACCACCAGGGCCTGTGGGCCGCGCTCGAATGGCAGGCGCATGAATTCGCGCAGTCGGCCGAGCTCGAACTCGCCTGGGACATGCAGGTCGACGATGCGCTCGAGCTGCCCGAGCCCGCCGCGATGGCGGTGTTTCGCATCTTCCAGGAGATGCTGAGCAACATCGGCCGCCATGCGCGCGCCGGCCGCGCCGACATCCGCATCCGCACCGACGACGGCGTGCTGGACATGCGGGTGCGCGACGACGGCGTGGGCGCGCCGCCGCAAGCCTTTCATGCGCCGACTTCGTACGGCGTGCGCGGCATGCGCGAGCGCGCATTGCATTTCGGCGGCGCGATCGAGATCGTCAGCGAGCCGGGCCGCGGCAGCACCTTCAGGCTGCGGATGCCGCTGCCCTTGCCGCGATGACCAACCCCATCCGCGTCCTCATCGGCGACGACCACCGCATCGTGCGCGAGGGCCTCAAGCAGGTGCTTGGCGACACGTCGAACGGCACGCCTGAAATCGTCGTCTGCGCCGAGGCCCAGACCGGCCCGGAAGTCATCGCCCGCGTGGCCGAGCTGCAGGCGCAGGCGAGTCGACCAGGGGCAACCGGGCAGGGCACGGCACTCGACGTCGTGCTGCTCGACATCGCGCTGCCCGAGCGCGACGGGCTCGACGTGCTGCAGGCGCTGCGTGCGGCCTGGCCCGCGCTGCCGGTGCTGATGTTGTCGACCTACCCCGAGCGGCAATACGCGGTGCGCTGCATCAAGCTCGGCGCGGCCGGCTACCTGAACAAGAGCGCCGATGCCGACGCCATGGTCGCGGCCGTGCGCAAGGCCGCGGCTGGCGGCATCTATGTGTCGGCGGCCACGGCCGACGCGCTGGCTGCGGCGGTCGGCAAGGCGTCGGCGACCGAGGCGCTGTCGCATCGCGAGCACCAGGTGTTCCGGCTGCTCACCGCCGGGCACAGCGTGGGCGAAATCGGCACGCAATTGGGGCTGGCCGCCAACACGGTCAGCACCTACCGTGCGCGCATCCTGGAAAAGACCGGCACCAAGAACGACGTCGAACTCGCGCTGTACGCCGAGCGCCACGGCAAGTCGACCCGCGCGACCTGAATCCGAGCGGTTCGCCACCGCCCGTGTAGTGCTGCCCCTACACGGCATCGACAGACCGCGCACGATTTGCATCACCAGCCGTGCGAAGCCGCCAAACCGGCCCGGCGCTTGCAACACGCATTGCATCTTTTCAACGAGGTGCACCATGTCACGACAGCCGGAATCGACGCCCCACGCCAACGACCCGTACGACGCCGACCAGCCCTTGCGGCTGCGTTGCTCTTGCGGTCAGAACCATGCGCCGGACCAGCACGAGAGCGCGATGTCGGCCATCAACGCCAAGCTCGAGGCCAGCCTGATGAAGGCGCTGTTCCCGGTCGACAGCGTGCGCCGGCAGTTCCTGCGTGCGGTGGGCGCCAACACGGCGCGTGCGGCCATCGCGTCGCTGGTGCCGATGGGCGCGCTGCAGGCCATGGCGCAAGAGGCTGGCCCGCTCGAGAAGAAGGACCTGAAGATCGGCTTCATACCGATCACCTGCGCCACGCCGCTGATCATGGCGCACCCGCTGGGCTTCTACCGCCAGCAGGGGTTGAACGTCGAAGTCGTCAAGACGGCGGGCTGGGCGCTGATCCGCGACAAGATGCTCAACAAGGAATATGACGCCACGCACTTCCTGTCGCCGATGCCGCTGGCCATCTCGATGGGCGTCGGGTCGAACGCGACGCCGATGAACGTCGCCACCATCCAGAACACCAACGGCCAGGCGATCACGCTGGCCAACAAGCACAAGGACAAGCGCGACCCGAAGCTGTGGAAGGGCTTCAAGTTCGCGGTGCCCTTCGAATACAGCATGCACAACTTCCTGCTGCGCTACTACGTGGCGGAAGCGGGCCTGAACCCCGACACCGACATCCAGATCCGCGTGGTGCCACCGGCCGAGATGGTCGCCAACCTGCGCGCCGGCAACATCGACGGCTACCTCGGCCCGGACCCTTTCAACCAGCGCGCGGTGTTCGAGGAGGTCGGCTTCATCCACATCCTGACCAAGGAAATCTGGGACGGCCATCCGTGCTGTGCGTTCGGCAGCTCGACCGAGTTCATCCAGAAGAACCCCAACACCTTCGCCGCGCTGTACCGCGCGGTGCTCACCGCGTCGGCGATGGCGCGCAAGCCCGAGAACCGCGAGCTGATCGCCAAGGTGATCGCGCCCGCCCAGTACCTGAACCAGCCCGAGACCGTGCTCACGCAAGTGCTGACCGGCCGCTTTGCCGACGGCCTGGGCAACATCCGCAACGTGCCGACGCGCGCCGACTTCGACCCGATCCCGTGGCAGTCGATGGCCGTCTGGATGCTCACGCAGATGAAGCGCTGGGGCTACGTGAAGGGCGAGGTCGACTACAAGCAGATCGCCGAAAAGGTCTTCTTGCTGACCGACGCCAAGAAGCAGATGAAGGCGATCGGCCAGACGCCGCCCGATGGCGCGTACCCCAAGTTCACGATCATGGGCAAGGTGTTCGACCCGTCGAAGCCCGACGACTACGCCAAGAGCTTCGCCATCCACAAGATGACCTGAGGCACACGGCGGCATGCACAAGAACCTGAACCTGCGCGCGGCCTTGCTGTCGCTGCTGCTGCTGGCCGCGTTCCTCGCGGTCTGGCAGCTGGCGACTGCACCTTCGGTCGGCGCAGCGGGCCCGACCGTGAGCCTGACGGCCGAGCAGATCGAATACCAGAAGATGCTCGGCAAGGACCCGAGCGCCAGCAGCGGACAGAACCAGGCCAAGGCATCGGGCTTTCCGACGCCCGCCGCCATGGGCGCGGCCGCCTGGGCGCAACTGCGCGACCCTTTCTACGACAACGGCCCGAACGACAAGGGCATCGCGATCCAGCTTGCCTGGTCGCTCGGCCGCGTCGCGCTCGGCTTTGCGCTGGCCTGCGTGGTGGCGGTGCCGCTGGGCTTCGTCATCGGCATGTCGCCGTTGCTGCGCAAGGCCTTCGACCCGTTCATCCAGGTGCTCAAGCCGATATCGCCGCTGGCGTGGATGCCGCTCGCGCTCTACACCATCAAGGACTCGTCGATCAGCGGCATCTTCGTGATCTTCATCT
>JAZKDL010000094.1:0-9296 GCA_040387575.1 Pseudomonadota bacterium | reverse complement strand
GACATCACGATGGCCGCGGCGGCGCGCAGCGACACGCCCGAGGTCGGCGTGGTCACGATCGAGATGAAGACCAGCTTCATGCGGCCGTCGGTCGGCCCGCTGGTGGCGCGCGGCCTGCTGAAGCACCGCACCGCCACCATGGCCTTCGTCGAGGCGACCGTCTACGACGAGAAGGAGCAGGCCTGCGCGCACGCGACCGGCACCTTCAAGTACGTCCACCGCCGGTTGCCGACCGGCCCGGGCAGCGCCAACGCGCAACGCCCGCCATCCACCGACTGAACCCGAACCCCACCGCCTCCCGGAGATACGCATGCCCGTCAACAAGCAGATCCACCTCGACAACCGCCCCGAGGGCGAAGCCACGCTGTCCAACTTCAAGCTGGTCACCGGCGAGACCCCGGCGATCGCCGACAACCAGGTGCTGGTGCGCCACCACTACATGAGCCTCGACCCGTACATGCGCGGGCGCATGAACGACTCGAAGAGCTACACCGCCAACCAGCCGACCGGCGCGGTGTTCGGGGGCGGCACCGTCGGCGAGATCGTCGAGAGCAAGCATCCGAAGTACCAGGTCGGCGACAAGGTCGTCGGCTTCGGCGGCTGGCAGGAATACAGCGTGGTCGATGCGACCGTGCCGGGCTCGCTGCGCAAGGTCGACACCACGCACGTGCCGCTGTCGCACTACCTCGGCGCGGTCGGCATGCCCGGCGTGACCGCCTGGTACGGGCTGGTGAAGATCATCGCGCCGAAGGAAGGCGAGACGCTGGTCATCACCGCCGCGTCGGGTGCGGTCGGCAGCGCCTTCGGTGCGCTGGCCAAGGCGCGCGGCTGCCGCGTGGTCGGCATCGCCGGCGGCGCCGACAAGTGCAAATACGTCACCGAAGAACTCGGCTTCGACGCCTGCATCGACTACAAGCAGCATCCCGACGTGAAGAGCATGAGCGCTGCGCTGAAGGAAGCCTGCCCGAAGGGCATCGACGGCTACTTCGAGAACGTGGGCGGCTACATCTTCGACGCGGTCATGCTGCGCCTGAACGCCTTCGCGCGCATCGCGCTGTGCGGAATGATCGCCGGCTACGACGGCGCACCGCTGCCGCTGGCCAACCCGGCGCTGTTCCTCATCAACCGCGTGAAGCTCGAAGGCTTCATCGTCAGCGAACACATGGAAGTCTGGCCCGAGGCGCTGTCCGAACTGGGTGGCCTGGTGGGCAGCGGCAAGCTCAAGCCGCGCGAGTCGGTGGCGCAGGGCATCGAGGCGGCGCCCGAGGCGTTTCTCGGCCTGCTCGACGCCGCCCCAGGTCAGCAGCACGGGCGTGGCACAGGGCCGGCCGCAGCGGCACGGACGCGTCCCACGACCAAGGAACCATGATGACCGACCTGATCCTGCACCATTACCAGCGCTCGCCGTTCTCCGAAAAGATCCGGCTGATCCTGGGCTACAAGAAGCTGCCCTGGAAGTCGGTGCTGATCCCGCCGATCCTGCCGAAGCCCGACCTGCAGTCGCTGACCGGCGGCTACCGCAAGACGCCGGTGCTGCAGATCGGCGCCGACATCTATTGCGACACCGCACTGATCTGCGACGTGCTCGAGCATCTGGCGCCGAGCCCGACGCTGTATCCGGAGCCCGAGAAGGGCATGTCGCGCATCCTCGCGCAGTGGGCCGACAGCACCTTGTTCTGGGCCGCGATGGCCTTCAATCTTCAGCCGAAGGGCGCGGCCGAGCTGTTTGCCGGCGCACCGCCCGAAGCGGCCAAGGCCTTCGGCGAAGACCGCGGCAAGATGAGCGCGACCGGCATGACGCGGCTGCGGCCCGCCGATGCCGCTGCGGCTTTCAAGTCCTACCTGCGCCGCCTGTCGGACATGCTGGACGACAAGCCCTTCCTGCTCGGCGAAGTGCCCTGCATCACCGACTTCTCGGCCTATCACTCGCTCTGGTACACGCGCCGCATCGACGCGGTCAAAGGCATCCTGGACCTCACGCCCGCAGTGCTCGACTGGATGGACCGCATCGCCGCGATCGGCCATGGCGAGTTCGAGAAGTTCGATGCCGCCGATGCCATTGCCGTGGCAAAGGCGTCGGTGCCGCACACGCTGCTGACCGACAGCACCTTCCAGGACGAGCACGGCATTCCGCTCGGCAGCGAGGTGTCGGTCCGCGCCGAGAGCTTCGGCCTCGAGGAGACGACCGGCAAGCTGCTGGCCGCGACCCGCACGCACTACACGCTGGAGCGCACCGACGAGCGCGCGGGCCTTGTTCACGTGCACTTCCCGCGCGTCGGCTTCGTGTTGCGCAAGGCCGACTGATACGGCATCGCTTTCGATTCAACAGGAGACAAGAATGATTCAGGACTTCAAGGGCAAGACCGCCGTGCTGACCGGCGCCGGCTCGGGCTTCGGGCTCGAATGCGCGCGCATCGGCGCGGCGCGGGGCATGAACCTCGTGCTGGTCGACGTGCAGCAGGACGCGCTCGACGCGGCCAAGGCCGAGATGGAGGCCGCCGGCGCGCAGGTGCTGGCGCGCAAGGTCGACGTGTCGAACGCGGCGCAGATGGAGGCCTTGGCCGCGGCCGTGAAGGAGCGTTTCGGCGCGCCGCACTTCGTCTTCAACAACGCGGGCGTTGGCGCGGGCGGGCTGGTCTGGGAGAACAGCGTGTCCGACTGGGACTGGGTGCTGGGCGTCGACCTCTGGGGCGTGATCCACGGCGTGCGGCTGTTCACGCCGATGATGTTGGAGGCTGCGGCCAAGGACCCGTCCTACCGCGGCCACATCACCAACACCGCGAGCATGGCCGGCCTGCTGACGCCGCCGAACATGGGCATCTACAACGCGGCCAAGGCCGCGGTCGTGAGCCTGACCGAAACCATGTACCAGGACCTGAACCTGGTCACCGACCAGATCGGCGCGAGCCTGCTGTGCCCGTACTTCGTGCCGACCGGCATCACGCGCAGCGAGCGCAACCGGCCGAACGTCGACAAGGACGCGAAGCTCACCAAGAGCCAGATGATCGGCCAGGCGATGACCGACAAGGCGGTGAGCAGCGGCAAGATCACCGCGGCCGAAGTCGCTCACAAGGTCTTCGAGGCGATCAGCGCCAACCAGTTCTATGTCTACAGCCATCCGAAGGCGCTGGGCAACGTGCGCAGCCGCATGGAGAACATGGTGGCCGGTGTGAATCCGTCCGACCCGTTTCTCGAGCGTCCGGAGATCGGCGACAAGCTGCGCGCGCAACTGCGCGAAGCCTGAGTTCGACGCCGGCTGCTTTCGCGGCAGCCGGCGCCGCGGTCACTGGCGCGTGCCAGACAGCAGCATGGCGGCGCCCAGGTTGTCGCTCGCGATCATGTACAGCTGGCCCGTCGTCTTGGCGTAGATGCCGATGCCCGAGGCGTACTGGAGGCTCTTCGGGCAGGTGCCGCTGAAGTAGACGCTCATCCGATACGCCGGCTCGCCGGTCACCGTCCAGATCTGTCCGGTGAACGTGCAGGTGCCGTCGATCTGCCCGACCATCGTGCCGTCTCCCGAGACGGTGAGGTAGGGCAGGGCCGCCACGTCGGCCGTGGTGGTGGCGGTCGCGTTCAGCAGCAGGTCCTTGAAGTCGCCGGCCAGCGCCGCGACGGAGGGGATGGCCAGTTCGTTCGTCTGGTACGTCGCGTTCAGCGTGTACGAGTTCGTGCCCTGCGTCCAGGTGCCGGTCATGCTGGTCGATGGCGTGACGGTCGCCGACCAACTGGCCGTGCCTGATTGCGCGGCGCCGAAGCCGCTGACCGCGAGTGCAGCTGTCGACGTGACCGAGAACGCACCGTTGACGGCGGCCACGCCGTTCGTGCCGAAGGCCAGCCAGGTCGGGAAGACCGTGCCGTAGCTCTCGGGCTGGGTCCGCATGAACCACGACTCGCCGGTGCCGAACACCACGCCGAGCAGGCCGTCGCCGTTGCTGAGCGTGCCGCGCCAGATGCCAGTGGGCACGACAGCGGCGGTGTCGGCCGTGGTGGTCGCCAGGCTGTCGCACGCAACGCCGTTGCCGTCGGGGTCGAGCGCCGATGCGCTCGTGGTCTTGTTGGCTTCGTAGTAGAGCTGTGCTGCCGCCTGCGTGGTGAACAGGCTGCACGACACAGCCGTCAGGCCGTAGCCGGAGTCGGTCGTGCTGCTGCTGTCGCCACCGCCGCCGCAGGAGGCGAGAAGGAGCGCGCAGAGAAGGGCAGCGCCCACGCGCCGAAATGAGAGAAGCACGCGCATCAAGTCCGCAACGACGACGCGGCCAGGGCGATGGTGGCGTCCATGTCTGCAAGCAGCGCATGCGCGGCGCTGCCGGACTCCGTGGCCGTCGGCGCGGTGGCGATGAAGTCGCGCGCCTCCTTCAGCATGGCGAGCAGGCGGGCGGCGACAAGCCATGCCTCCGCCGATGCCGGTGCAGCGGTCTGCTGCATGTGCTGTCGCAACGCGGCTTCCAGGTTGGCCAGCGAGCCATGCGCGCTGCGCACGGGCGGCGCTTCGGCCTGTAGCGGCTCATCGTTCACGGGCGACATCAACCGGTAGCCGCCGCCCCAGTTGCTCAGGAGCTTCCAGCCATCGGCTGCTTCCATCTGCAATTTGCGCCGCAGCCGGCGCACGCGCATGTCGATCGCCCTGGCCGACACGTCGAGGCGTTCCCACACCATGGTTCGCAGCCATTCGCGCGAGAGCGTGCTGTCGGCATGGCGAAAGAACTGCAGCGCCAGGTCGAATTCCAGCGCATGCAGGCTGACGGCGTGGCCGCTCACCAGTACCGTGCCGTTTGCCGGAGAGAAGTGGTATGGCCCGACGACCATGTCGTGGTCCAGCACGTTCAAGCCCTGCTGGAGCACGGTGCGGCGCAGCATCTGGTGCATGGCCTGGAAGCCGGTGCGCGGACTCGGCGCCACGCCGTCGATGCGCGCGCGCGGTGGCACGAGGTCGGTGCGGCCACCCGGTACGAGCAACACGATGACCGTGCGCTTGTCGAGTGCGGCGCGCACCTCTTTCAGGAGCGTGGCGGTGCGCGCCACGTCGCGGCCGCAGGACAACAGCATCAACGTGCATTGCCGATCGCTCTGACTGAGGGAGCGGAACTGCGAAGCGCTCTCGAAAAGCATCGGCACGTGGCCGAGCCGACGGATCGACTGCCGCGCGAAGTCGCGCGTCCGCGGCAGTGGCTCGATCAGTGCGATGCGGCTGGGGCCTTCGTCCACTCTCGGCGCGGATGCTTTGGCGAGCGCGGCCGTGCGGTGCGGCGTCCTTGCCGGACGTTCCGGTCGTCCGTAAACCGGCCGGAGCCGCGACCCGGCCGACGGATCGTGAAGAGGGTTTGCAGATAGAGGGGTCTGATCCAGCGCCATGTGCGGCGATGGTTCCATTCAATTCAGGAGATTCTGAGGAGAACGCGCGCGGAGCGCGTTCGCGTGGCGCTGGCGCCGGAGCGCCAGTGCCACGTGTCGGCCTGCCAAGGCTATGCCTTCAGCGACGCCAGCAATGCCGCCACCGCGTCCTTCGCCTGCGGCTCGCCGCTCGCCACGAACAGCAGCGTCGAGCGGCCCGTCACCGTGTAGGTGGCCTCGGGATCGAACTCTTCCGTCACCTGCTCTTCCAGCGCCGTGTCGATCAACCGCGTCCACCTGACGCCTGGGCCGCGGTTGGCGAGCTGGAACTCGATCGCGTCCTGCCAGCCGTTGAGGATGAGCAGCACGCTCGCGTCCTGGCCCGGCCGCGGGATCGAGGACGCCTGCGCCGTGCCTTCGAGCAGCAGGCCGAGGCAGCGGGTCTGCGGATCGTCCCAGTGCTGCGCGTCCATCTCGGCGCCGTCGGGGCTGAGCCAGGTGGCGTCCTTGGGCTGCGTGTCGTCCCGGCGTTCGCCGGTCAGGAAGCGGCCACGCCGCAGCACGGGCAGCGCCTTGCGCAACTGGATCAGCCGCTGCACGAAGCCATTGAGCGCGCGGCCACGATCGTCGATGCCGTCCCAGTCGACCCACGAGATGTCGTCGTCCTGGCAATAGGCGTTGTTGTTGCCCTTCTGCGTGCGGCCGAACTCGTCGCCGGCCAGCACCATCGGCGTGCCTTGGGCGAGCAGCAGCGTGGACATCAGGTTGCGTTGCTGGCGGGCGCGCAATGCGAGCACTTCGGGATCGTCGGTCGGACCTTCGACGCCGCAGTTCCACGAGCGGTTGTCGGAATGGCCGTCGCGGTTGTCCTCGCCGTTGGCGTCGTTGTGCTTCTCGTTGTAGCTCACCGTGTCGGCCAGCGTGAAGCCGTCGTGCGCGGTGAGGAAGTTGACGCTGGCCCAAGGCCGGCGGCCGCGGTGATTGAAGCGGTCGCCGCTGGCGGTGAGGCACTGCGCGAGCTTCGGCGCGATGGCTTCGTCGCCCTTCCAGAAGGCGCGTACGTTGTCTCGGAACTGGTCGTTCCACTCGGCCCAGCCGGGTGGGAAGCCGCCGACCTGGTAGCCGCCCGGGCCGATGTCCCAGGGTTCGGCGATCAGCTTGACGCTGGACAGCACCGGGTCCTGTCGGCAGCTCTTCAGGAAGCCGCCACCTTCGTCGAAGCCGTGCGGCTCGCGCGCCAGGATGGTCGCGAGGTCGAAGCGGAAGCCGTCGACGCGCATCTCCGTGACCCAGTAGCGCAGGCTGTCGGTCACCATCTGCAGCACGCGCGGATGGCTCAGGTTGACGGTGTTGCCGGTGCCGGTGTCGTTGATGTAGTAGCGCGGGCCGGGGCCGCCTTCGACGCCGTCGCCGGGCATCAGTCGGTAGTAGCTCGCGTTGTCGATGCCCTTGAAGGACAGCGTCGGGCCGAGCTCGTTGCCTTCCGGCGTGTGGTTGTAGACCACGTCGAGGATCACTTCCAGGCCGTGCGCATGGAAGCGGTCGACCATGTGCTTGAACTCGTCGATGTTCGGGCCGTCCATGTAGCGCTGGTCGAGCGCGAAGAAGCCGATGGTGTCGTAGCCCCAGAAGTTGGTCAGGCCCTTGTCGGTGAGGAAGGGCTGGTTCAGGAACATGTGGATCGGCAGCAGCTCGACGCTGGTCGCGCCGAGTTCGCGGATGTGCTTGATGACCTCGTCCTGCGCCAGGCCGGCGAAGGTGCCGCGCATGTGCTCGGGCACGGCCGGGTGGCGCATCGTGAAGCCGCGCACGTGGGTCTCGTAGAAGATGGTCTGGTCCCATGGCACGCGCACGTCCTTGGGCTGGGTCCACTCGAATTTCGAGTCGACCACCACGCACTTGGGCACGAAGGGCGCGCTGTCGCGCTCGTCGAAGCTCAGGTCGGCGTCGGGGTGGCCGACGGTGTAGCCGAACAGCTCCGGACCCCACTTGAGTTCGCCCATGTGCGCCTTCGCATACGGGTCCATCAGCAGCTTGTTCGGGTTGAAGCGGTGGCCCTTTTCGGGCTCGTAGGGGCCGTGCACGCGCAGGCCGTAACGTGCGCCGGGCTGCAGGCCGGGTACGAAGCCGTGCCAGACCTCGTCGGTGTATTCGGGCAGGGCGAGGCGGGCCAGTTCCTGTGTGCCGCTCTCGTCGTAAAGGCAGACCTCGACCTTGGTTGCGTGGGCCGAGAAGATCGCGAAATTCACGCCATCGCCGGTGTAGCTGGCGCCGCGTGGGTGAGAAGTTCCTTCTTCGATCGTGTACGTTTGGGTCATGGAGTGAGGGTGTTGCTCGCGGGGGCCGGCGAAATGCCAGCGAGCATCATCGGCCCGACCCGCGAAACGTCTGGGGGACGCGCTCCCGTCGCCTCGTAGGCGGAACGCGATTCAGACCGGCACCGGGCTGCGCTCCGCGAACTGGCCGTTCCAGTACGGGTAGTACGGATAAGGCGGCGTGACCGCGCTGGCCGCGTCGAGCAGCGCCATCTGCGCGGGCGACAGCTGCCAGCCGAGCGCGCCGAGGTTCTGCACCAGCTGCGCCTCGTCGCGCGCGCCGATCAGCACGCTTGCGACCGTCGGCCGCTGCAACAGCCAGTTCAGCGCGATCTGCGGCAGCGTCTTGCCGGTTTCCTCGGCCACCTGGTCCATCGCCTCGACCACGCGGTACAGCCGCTCCGGGTCGGACGGCGGCGCGAAGCCTTCTGTGTCGTGCAGTCGGCTGCCCGCCGGCAGCGGCTGGCCGCGACGGATGCGTCCGGTCAGTCGGCCCCAGCCCAGCGGACTCCAGACGATCGCGCCCACGCCCTGGTCGATGCCCAGCGGCATCAGTTCCCACTCGTAGTCACGGCCGATCAGCGAGTAGTAGGTCTGGTTCGCGACGTAGCGCGGCAGCCCGAGCCGGTCCGCCGCCGCGAGCGATTTCATGATCTGCCAGCCCGAGAAATTCGATACGCCGACATAGCGCACCTTGCCCGCGCGCACCAGGTCGTCGAGCGTGCCCAGCACCTGTTCGACCGGCGTCATCGCGTCGAAGGCGTGCAACTGCAGGATGTCGATGTGCCCGCTGCCGAGCCGCTGCAGCGCGGCGTCGACGCCCTCGATCAGGTGGTGGCGCGACGAGCCGGCGTCGTTCGGCCCTTCGCCCGACCGCAGCGTGAGCTTGGTCGAAACGATGGCCTGGTTGCGCCGGCCCTTGAGCGCCGCGCCGAGGATCGATTCCGATGCGCCGCCGGAGTACACGTCGGCGCTGTCGAACAGGTTGACGCCCGCGTCCAGGCAGATGTCGACGATGCGGCGCGCGCCGGCCACGTCGGTGTTGCCCCAGGCGCTGAAGAGGGGGCCTTGTCCGCCGAAGGTGCCGGCGCCGAAGCCGAGTGCGGGCACCTTGAAGCCGGAGCGGCCGAGGTAGCGGTATTCCATGGAGTTCTCCTGAAGGGATGAGGAAGGGATGAGGAAGGGATGAAGGCGTCAGGCGCGCGAGGCGGCGCAGTCGGCTGTTGCGGGTGCGGCCGGCGCGCGCCCGTCCAGCGCACGGCTCCACAGGGCGATCGCCAGGCCGGCCAGCGTGATAAGCGCCGCGACCCAGCCGAGCGCGCCCAGGCCGGGGCCGGCCTCGATCGTCAGCCCGCCGGCCCAGGCGCCGATCGCGTTGCCCAGGTTGAAGGCCGCGATGTTCAGGCTCGACGCGAGGTTCTGGCCGGCGGTCGATGCCTTTTCCAGCACGCGCAGTTGCAGCGGCGCCACCGTGGCGAACGAGGCCACGCCCAGCACGCCGAAGAACACGACCGCCGTCCACGGCGTGCCGATCGCGAACTGCGTCGACGCGAGCACGACCGTCAGCACGGCCAGCGTGCCCAGCACCGCGCGCATCGCGCCGCGGTCGGCCAGCCGTCCGCCAAGCAGGTTGCCGATCGCCATGCCGCC
>JAZKDL010000093.1:0-2407 GCA_040387575.1 Pseudomonadota bacterium | reverse complement strand
ACGGTCAGGTCTTTCGCGCCCTGCGCGATCAGGCCGTCGATCAGTTCGTTGGGAATGCCGGCGGTGCCGAAGCCGCCGATCAGGACGGTGGCGCCGTCCTGGATGCCGGACAGCGCATCGGCGACCGAGGCGGCGATCTTGTTGATCATGGAGAAGTCTCCGGAAGGGTGGACGAAACGGGTGCGTGCATCGGCAAGGGCACGAAGCGGCTGGGAAGGCACATTTGTTCGACATGCGAACATTTGTTCTTATAATGAATTCTAGAGAAGATCAACCCGCATGGCAATCACCCGCTCCAAGCCGGCCGACAAGGCTCAACCCACCGCGGTCGCGCCCGTGACAGCGTCCCCGGCGCCGGGCGACAGCTACGTGCAGTCCTTCGCGCGCGGCCTGCTGGTGATCCGCTCCTTCAACGCCGCGGCGCCGCGCCAGACACTCAGCGAGGTCGCCGCCGCCAGCGGCCTGTCGCGTGCCGGCGCACGCCGCATCCTGCTGACGCTGCAGACGCTGGGCTATGTCGAGACCGACGGCAAGCTCTTCACGCTCACGCCGCGCATCCTCGACCTGGGCTTCGCGTACCTGTCGTCGATGCCGATCTGGAACCGCGCCGAGCCGGTGATGGAAAAGCTGGTGCAGCAGGTGCAGGAGTCGTGCTCGGCCGCGGTGCTCGACGCCGCCGACATCGTCTACGTGCTGCGCGTGCCGACGCACAAGATCATGCGCATCAGCCTGGGTGTGGGCTCGCGGCTGCCGGCCTATTGCACGTCGCTCGGCCGCGTGCTGCTGGCCGGTCTTCCGGACGCCGAAGTGCAGGCGCGGCTGGCCGCGATGCCGCGCGAGACGCTGACCAGGAACACCGTGACGGACCCCGACGCGCTGCTCGCGAAGATCGTGCAGGCGCGGCGCCAGGGCTGGTGCCTGGTCAACCAGGAGCTGGAAGAAGGCCTGATCTCGATCGCCGCGCCGCTGGTCGATCGCAGCGGCCGAACGGTGGCGGCCATCAACATCAGCGGGCAGGCCAACCGCACCAGCGCGAAGGTGATGCAGGACACGATGCTGCCCGCGCTGCTGGCCGCGGCGCGCGAGATCTCGGCGCTGCTCTGACGGCGCGCAGCGCTGGAACTACAGCGTCGACAGCCCCGAGAGAAAGCCGGACACCGCGTCCGCGAAGGCTTCCGGCAGCTGGTCCGGCAGCGGCACCATCGCGCCGGGGATGTCGACGCGCGTGCTGCCCGCAATCGCCTGCGCCACGCGCGGCGTCGCCGGGAACGCATGCGGATCGTCCGGCGCGCCGATCACCAGCGTCGGGCACGCGACACGGCCGATGCGGTGTTCCATCTCGTAGCGCCCGACCACGTGGTGGCCCTCGGCCGCCATCGCGCCGCACTTGAGCGCGTCGGCGACGAAGCGTTGCAGCAGGTCGATGTCGCCAGCCGGATAAAAAGGTTGCCGGCGCTGCCAGAGTTCGGCCAGATGCGCGCCGCTCGGCGTCGCTTCCACCTCGTCGATCACCCGCTTGCCATGGTGGCTCGCGCGCCGCGCCGCGTCGACGAACGGGCAGGACGACAGCACCAGCGCGGCCGCGCGCGACGGCCGGCTCGCGGCCATCTCCATCGCGATCACCGCACCGGTGTGGTGGCCGACGAATGCGGCGCGTTCGATGCCGAGCGCGTCGAGCAGGTCGAAGGCGGCCTCGGCCCAGCGCTCGATGGTGTTGGCCTGCGGTTCGATGGGCAGCGGCTGCGAATCGCCGAAGCCGACGGTGTCCATCGCGATCGCCTGGAAGCCCTGGCCGAGCAGCGGCAGCACGTCGCGGTATTCGTCCCAGGAACGTGGCGTCTGGTGCAGCAGCAGTATCGGAAAGCCCTGCCCCGCGATGGCGACGTGAATGCGGCCCGAAGGTGTGTCGACGAAGCGGCGTTCCACCGACACCGCCGTCGAAGCCGCAGCGGCGTTCGGCAGCGCGCTCATGGTGCGGACTCCGGCACGTCGCCGGTGCGCAGCGCACCGACTGCATCGGCGAAGCCTTGCGCGACCACGTCGATGTCGCTGGCCGCGACCACCATGCCGTAGCCGGCCGCGCGCGATGACAGCGCGGCGGCCCGTGTGCCGGTGAAGATTCCGCAAGGGAGCACCGCCGCGTCGCAGGCGTTGCGGATCGACTCGCAGGCTTCGGCCAGGCGCGGATCGGCACCGCCCACCTGCAGCGACAGCGACAGGTCGCCGGAGCCGATGAACACCATGTCCAGCCCGGGCACGGCCGCGATCTCGGTGGCCTGCGCGAGGCCGGCCGCGGTCTCGATCATCACGAGCACCGCGATCTGATGCGCGCCCTGCACGTAGGCGCCGAAGTCCTTCAGCGGCCGCACGCCGCCCGCCGACCGCGTGCCGTGCGGCGGGTACTTCG
>JAZKDL010000092.1:0-10366 GCA_040387575.1 Pseudomonadota bacterium | reverse complement strand
GCCACGTGCAGCAGGACCTGCGCGACCGGCTGCTCGCGCACCGCGCCTACGTCGGCGTGCACGGCATCGACATGCCGGAGATCGCGGATTGGAAATGGCCGGAAGCCGGGTGATGTTCGAAGGCTGAACTCGGCCGATCGCGGGCCGGGCCCGCGTCGTCGGCGGATCAGTGGATCAGTGGACGCCGTGGATGTGCCGGCGGCCTGCGTTGCCGGACACCGTCGGCGCCTCGGTCGACAGCTCCTTCAGGATGCCGCAGCAGGCCGCGGCGTCCGTCTCGCGGCACTGCTGGCGCAAGGCCTTGAGCTGCTTCTCAAGCAACTTCAGCTCCCGGATGCGTTCGGCGACGTGCCCGATGTGGTCGTCCAGCAGGTCGTTGACGCCGGTGCAGTTCTCTTCGGGCTTTTCCTTGAAGCGCAGCAGCGAACGGATTTCGCCCAGCGCCATGTCGAGCGACCGGCAGTGGCGGATGAAGGTCAGCCGCTCGACGTGCTCCGGGCCATAGAAGCGGTAGTTGTTGCCGGTCCGCTGCGGCGCGGGCAGCAGCGCCTCGCGCTCGTAGAAACGAATGGTTTCCACGGGTGTGCCCGTGGCCTGCGCCAGCTCGCCGATCTTCATGGCAGATCTCCGGAAAAAGGGCTTGACTCTAAACCGACTACGGGGTTTCCAATGGCTGGATGACAAAGACCCCATCGCGTCCCATCCCGTTGATCGCCGCTGCCGACGACTGCTGTTCCGCCGACGCCTGCTGCGCCCCGACAGCCAACGCGGCCGCAGCGGCCTCCGCAGCGGCCGCAGTGCCCGTTCCGGCCGGCGCCAGCGTGCTGCGCATTCCGGCGATGGACTGCGCCGTCGAAGAGAGCGACATCCGCCGCACGCTGGACAAGATCCCCGGCATCCGCAGCCTGAACTTCCAGCTCGGCGCACGCACCCTGACGATCCAGGCGCCGGAAGACGTGGTCGCCGTCGCGGTCGCCGCCATCCGCAAGGCGGGTTACGAGTCGACGGTCCTGCCGCAGGGCGAACGCAGCGGTTCCGGCGATGCCGATGAACATGGAGATGACCACGACCACAACCATGGCGCAGGCGTGAAGCGGCTCGCCGCAGCATTGATCCTGGCGCTCGGCGCCGAAGGCCTCCACTTCTTCGCAGGCGACGTCTCCGCGCTGAAATATGCCGGCCTGGTGATGGCCGCGCTGGCGATCTGGCTGTCCGGCGTCGAGACCTATACCAAGGGCATCAAGGCGCTGGTGCGCGGGCGGCTCAACATCAATGCGCTGATGAGCGTTGCCGTGACCGGCGCCTTCGTCATCGGGCAATGGCCGGAAGCCGCGATGGTCATGGCGCTGTACGCCATCGCCGAGCTGATCGAGGCACGCGCCGCGGACCGCGCACGCAACGCCATCCAGGGCCTGGTCGCGCTGGCACCGGAACAGGCCGACGTGCTGCAGGCCGACAAGAGCTGGAAGGCCGCGCCGTCGAAAGACGTGCCGCTGGATGCGATCGTCCGCATCAAGCCGGGCGAGCGGGTGCCGCTCGACGGCATCGTCACCGAAGGCCGCAGCGCGATCAACCAGGCGCCCGTCACCGGCGAGAGCCTGCCGGTCGACCGCACCGTGGGCGATCCGGTCTATGCCGGCACCATCAACGAGACCGGCGAACTTCAGTTCCGCGTGACCGCAGCCGCGTCCGACACCACGCTGGCGCGGATCATCCACGCCGTCGAAGAAGCGCAGGGCACGCGCGCGCCGACGCAGCGCTTCGTCGATCGCTTCGCCGCCGTGTACACGCCGGCCGTCTTCGCGTTCGCACTCGCGGTCGCGCTGCTGAGCCCCTGGCTGCTGGGCATCGGCTGGCTCGACGGCATCTACAAGGCGCTGGTCCTGCTGGTGGTGGCCTGCCCGTGCGCGCTGGTCATCTCCACGCCGGTGACGGTCGTCAGCGCGCTGGCGTCGGCGGCGCGGCGGGGCATCCTGATCAAGGGTGGCACCTATCTTGAGGAGGCGCGCCGCATCAAGGTCGTGGCGCTCGACAAGACCGGCACCGTGACCGAAGGCAAGCCGAAGCTGGTCGACTGGACATCGCTGCGCGGCGGCGATGACGCGTCGTCGATCGGGCGCATCGGCATGAGCCTGGCCGAGCGCTCCGATCACCCGGTGTCCAAGGCGATCGCGCAAGGGCTGGCGCTGCCGGTCAGCGATGTGTCGGGCTTCACGGCGCTGCCGGGGCGCGGCACGGAAGGGCGCATCGGCGGCCGGCTGTACGCGCTGGGCAACTTCCGCATGATCGAGGAGCGCGGGCTGGGGTCGCCCGACATCGAAGCGCAACTGAAGCAGCACGAGTCGCAAGGCCGCACCGTGACGCTGCTGGCCGACGACGACGGCGTGCTGGCGATCTTCGCGGTCGCCGACACGATCAAGGCGTCGTCGAAGGAAGCAATCGCCGAACTCGAGGCGCTCGGCGTGACCGCGGTGATGCTGACTGGCGACAACCTCGCCACCGGCCAGACCATCGCGGCGCAAGCCGGCATCGAGCAGGTGCGCGGCAACCTGCTGCCGGAGGACAAGCTCGCGGAAATCGACGCCCTGAAGAAGCGCTACGGCATGACCGCCATGACCGGCGACGGCATCAACGACGCGCCCGCGCTGGCCAGGTCGGACATCGGCTTCGCGATGGGCGGCATGGGCACGGACATCGCCATGGAAGCGGCCGACATCGTCGTGATGAACGACGACCTGCGGCGCATTCCGGAAACGATCCGCCTGTCGCGCAAGACGCACACCGTGCTGATGCAGAACATCTCGCTGGCGCTGGGCATCAAGGCGGTGTTCATGGTGCTGGCCGTCCTTGGCACGGCGACGATGTGGATGGCCGTGTTCGCCGACATGGGCGCCACGCTGCTGGTCGTCGCGAACGGGCTGCGGCTGATGAAGGTGAAGCTGTCCGCGTGACCTGAGGGCGCGTGACCCGAGCGCCAGGGTGCGCTGCACGACAGCGCGTGCACGCAAGAAATGCGGGCGCTGCCGCCGCAGACTCCGGCCCGATGCCGCGGTACTGCGGCGCACGAGGCACGCCCCAATGAAAGCAGCTGTATTCCGCGGCGTCGATCGGCTGTTGTCGATCGAGGACCTTCCCCTGCCGCAGGCCGGCGCCGGCGAACTGGTGCTGCGCGTGCACTGCTGCGGCGTCTGCGGTTCCGACCTGCACGCGACGCATCCGGGCCTGTTCACCGTGAAGAGCGGCACCGTGCTCGGCCACGAGTTTTCCGGCGAGATCGTCGAGAGCGGCGCGGCCGGCTGGAAGGTCGGCGAGCGTGTCACCGCACTGCCCAACAATGCCTGCGCCGGTTGCGTGGCCGACGGCCACCGCGAATGCCGCGACGGCCTCGGCATGATCTGCCCGAACAACCGCCTGACCGGCTTCAGCCCGAACCGGCCTGGCGCGCTGGCGGAATACGTCAAGGTGCCGGTCGGCCAGACGCTGCGCCTGCCCGACGCCGTCGGTGAGCGCGAGGGCGCGCTGATCGAACCGCTGGCCGTCGGCCTGCATGCGGTGCAGGCGGGGCGCGTCGGGCTGGGCGACCGGGTGCTGGTGATCGGCGGCGGCCCGATCGGCCTGGCCGTCACCGCGTTCTCCCGCCAGGCGGGCGCGACGCGGGTGGTGCTGAGCGAATTCGCGGCGGGCCGGCGCGACATGGCGGGCCACTTCGGCGCCACCGCCGCCATCGACCCGGCCGCCGAGAACGTGGCCGAAGCCTTCGCGCGCACCGCGGGCGGGCCGCCGGACGTGATCTTCGAATGCGTCGGCGCGCCGGGCCTGATCCAGCAGTGCGTGGAGCTTGCACCGCCGCGCGGGCGGGTGGTGGTGGTCGGCGTCTGCCCGACCGAGGACCGCGTGGTGCCGCAGCGCGCGATGGCCAAGGAACTCAGCCTGCAGTTCGTGATGGGCTACGGCAAGCCCGACTGGCGCCGCGTGCTCGAGCTGCTCGACGCCGGCCGGGTCGACCCGGGACCGATGGTGACCGACATGGTCGACCTGAACGCGCTGCCCGCCGCCTTCGAGGCGCTGCGGCGGCCGACCACCCAGATCAAGCTGCTGGTGCGGCCTGGGTCGATACCCAGGCGATCAGCGAGTTGACGCAAGAGAGCGCCAAACCCCTTTGCTAGCCTTCCCCGATGCCTTCGATGCCCTTTGCACGACGCGCTTTCTCATGACCGAATCCTCTGCCGAACACACCGCTGCATCCGCCGCCGGACCCGCCGCCGGACCCGTCACGCTCACGCGCCACGGCGACATCGCGCTGCTGACCATCGCCAACCCGCCGGTGAATGCGCTGTCGGCCGAGGTGGTGGCTGGCTTGGCGGCCGCGGTCGATGCGTTCGAGGCCGATCGCTCGTACGCCGCACTGCTGGTCCATGGCGACGGCCGCACTTTCGTCGCCGGTGGCGACATCCATTCCTTCGACGATCCGCACTTCAGCGCTGCGCCCTACAACTCTGCGCTGGCGCGCATCGAGGCGCTCGACAGGCCGGTCGCCGCGTCGCTGCACGGCACCGTGCTCGGCGGCGGGCTGGAGCTGGCGCTCGCCTGCCACTGGCGCGTCGCACTGCCAGGCACCAAATTCGGCCTGCCCGAGGTCAAGCTGGGCATCCTGCCGGGCTCGCTGGGCACCCAGCGGCTGCCGCGGCTCGTCGGCGCGAAGCGTGCGCTGGAGATGATCGCCAGCGGCGCGAGCATCGGCGCCGACGCCGCGCGCGAGATGGGCATCGTCGATGAGTTGCGCGAAGGACTTCCGCTGGACGTCGGCCTGGCCTATGTGCGCGACCTGCTGGCGCGCAACGCCGGCCCGCGCCGCCTGAGCGAGCGCGATGTGCCCGACGAAGGCCTGCCGCCGGACTTCTTCGAACAGGCACTGGCCGACGCGGCGCGCCGCAAGCCCTTCTACCCGTCGGCAAAGAACATCGTGCGCGCCGTGCAGGCCGCGGCCACGCTGCCTTTCGCGCAGGGCGAGGCCGAGGAGGCGCGCCTGTTCGAGGAACTGCGCGTGTCGCCCGAATCGCAGGCGCTGCGCCACCTGTTCTTCGCGGAGCGGCAGGCCGCCAAGATTCCAGGCCTGCCGAAGAACCTGGCGCTGCGGCCGGTGCGCACCGTCGGCATCCTGGGCGCGGGCACCATGGGCGGCGGCATCGCGATGAACTTTGCCAATGCGGGCCTGCCGACCGTGCTGGTCGAGGCCACGCAGGCCGCGCTCGACCGCGGCATCGGCCTGATCCGCGCGAACTATGAAGCCAGTGCCGCCAAGGGCCGCATGACGGCCGCACAGGTCGAACAGCGCATGGCGCTGCTGCGCGGCACGCTGGACGACGCGGCGCTCGGCGACTGCGACCTGGTGATCGAGGCGGTGTTCGAGAACATGGACCTGAAGAAGCAGGTCTGCGCACGGCTCGGCCAGGTCTGCCGGCCCGGCGCGATCATCGCGACCAACACATCGACGCTCGACGTCGACGTGCTGGCCGCGGCCACCGGCCGGCCGCAGGACGTGGTCGGCATGCACTTCTTCAGCCCGGCCAACGTGATGCGGCTGCTCGAGGTGGTGCGCGGTGCGGAGACGTCGCCGGACGTGCTCGCCACGGTGATGCAGCTGGCCCGCACCATCGGCAAGGTGGCGGTGGTGTCGGGCGTCTGCTATGGCTTCATCGGCAACCGCATGGCCGAGGTCTACATGCGCGAGGCCGAGTTCCTGATGATGGAAGGCGCGAGCCCGTCGCAGATCGACGGCGCGGTCGAGGCGCTCGGCATGGCGATGGGGCCGTGCCGCATGCTGGACATGGCCGGCATCGACGTGGGCGCGAAGACCGTCATCGAATACGGCAAGGCCGGCGGCCTGCCGCCGGACGACAGCTACCGCGCGGTGGTCCGCACGATGTTCGAACTGGGCCGCTTCGGCCAGAAGACCGGCGCCGGCTACTACCGCTACGAAGGCCGCAAGCCGGTCGACGACCCCGAGACCGCACGCATCGCCGGCGAGATGGCGCAGCGCCACGGCATCGCACGGCGCAGCGACATCGGCGCGCAGGAAATCGTCGAGCGCCTGCTGTATCCGCTGATCAACGAGGGCGCCAAGATCCTGGAAGAGGGCATCGCCTACCGGCCCGGCGACATCGACATCGTCTGGACCGCGGGCTACGGCTTCCCCGACCACAAGGGCGGTCCGATCTTCATGGCCGACGCGATCGGCCTGCCGCGGATCGTCGAACGCCTCGCGCACTACGCGCAGGTGCGCGGCGATGCGTTCGGCTACTGGCGCGTGTCGCCGCTGATGGCGTCGCTCGCGGCGCGGGGCCGGCGACTGTCCGACTGATCCATCCAACGAACGAACGAACCGAGCACGCACCATGAGAGAAGCCGTCATCGTCTCCACCGCCCGCACGGGCATCGGCCGCGCCTTCAAGGGCGCGCTCAACCACACCAAGTCGCCCACGATGGTGGCGCACGCCATCGCCCATGCGGTGCAGCGCGCCGGCGTCGACGGCGCCGAGATCGAGGACGCGGTGATCGGCTGCGTGCTGAGCGCCGGCACCGCGGGCATGAACCTGGCGCGCAACGCGGTGCTGGCGGCCGGGTTGCCGCCGACCGTGTCGGGCCAGACCATGGACCGCCAGTGCGCGTCCGGCCTGATGGCCATCGCGACCGCCGCCAAGCAGGTGATGGTCGACGGCATGGACGTGGTGGTGGCCGGCGGCCACGACAACATCTCGGCGGTGCAGGAGGCCTACATGGGCTGGGTCGCGAAGGAGAAAGACCCGAACGTGATCGCGCGCGCGGTCAACGCCTACATGCCGATGCTGCAGACCGCCGAGTTCGTCGCCAAGAAGTACGGCATCTCGCGCGAGGCGCAGGACCGCTATTCGCTGGCGTCGCAGCAGCGCACCGCCGCGGCGCAGGCGGCCGGCCGCTTCGACGCGGAGATCGTGCCTTTCGAAACGCAGATGGCGGTGGTCGACAAGGCCACCAAGGCGGTCAGCTACCAGGACGTGACGCTGGTGCGCGACGAGGGCAACCGGCCCGAGACCACGCTCGAAGGCCTGCAGTCGCTCAAGCCGGTGATCGAGGGCGGCGTGATCACGGCCGGCAATGCGAGCCAGCTGTCGGACGGCGCATCGGCCTGCGTGCTGATGGACCGCGCGCTCGCCGAGCGCCGCGGCATCGCGCCGCTCGGCATCTACCGCGGCATGGCGGTGGCCGGCTGCGCACCGGAAGAGATGGGCATCGGCCCGATCTACGCGATACCGAAGCTGCTGAAGCAGCACGGGCTGAAGGTCGGCGACATCGGCCTGTGGGAGCTCAACGAGGCCTTCGCCTGCCAGGCGCTGTACTGCCGCGACCACCTCGGCATCGACCCCGAGATCTACAACGTCGACGGCGGCGGCATCTCGATCGGCCACCCGTACGGCATGACCGGCGCGCGCGTGGTCGGCCATGCGCTGATCGAAGGCAAGCGGCGCGGCGTGAAGTACGTGGTCGCGACGATGTGCGTGGGCGGCGGCATGGGTGCGGCGGCGCTGTTCGAGGTCGCCTGAACCGCCCGATTGCGCACCTGACCCCGGCCCTGGCAGACAGAAGAACACAGCGCAACCAGCGCAGGAGACAAGAGCCATGGAAGACCTGACCCTGATCGACAGCCTGGCGCGCCAGCTGGCCGATCGACCGGACGAGATCGCCTACCGCAGCGGTGAGCGGAAGCTGAGCTTTCGCGACGTCGAGACGCACACCAACCGCATCGCGAACGCGCTCGCCGCCATCGGCGTGGCGCAAGGCACGCGGGTCGCGGTGCTGACCAAGCAGCACATCGAATGCATCCTGGTCACGCTGGCCGCCTGCAAGATTGGCGCGGTCTGCATGCCGGTCAACTGGCGTCTGTCGGCCAAGGAGGTCGAGTACATCGTGAACGACGGCGAGGCGCCCTTCCTGATGGTCGATGCGGAGTTCATCGCCACCGTGAAGGCGGCCGACCTGCCGGCGGTGAAGACGCTGGTGTGCACCGGCGCGGCGGTCGATGGCCTGCCGTCTTTCGCGGACTGGTACGCCGGCTTCCCGGACCGGTTCACGCCGGTGCGGGCCGACACCCACGATGCCGCGCTGCAGCTCTATTCGTCGGGCACGACCGGCCTGCCGAAGGGCATCGTGCTGTCGCACGCGGGGCTGCTGTCGACCTGCCGCGTGGTCGCCAAGGAATGGAAGTTCGACAGCCGCCACGTGCTGGGCAACCCGCTGCCGGTGTTCCACGTCGCGGGCATGACGATGCTGCTGCTGACGCTCTACACCGGCGGCCAGACCTCCGCCTATACGGACTTCGAGCCGGCCGGCTACCTGCGGGCCTTCGCGCAGCACGGCATCACCCACACCTTCGTGGTGCCGGCCATGATCCTGTTCATGCTGCAGGTGCCGAACGCGAAGGACGGCGACTACAGCAGCCTGCAGCTCATGGCGTATGGCGGCTCGCCGGTGAGCGAGACCGTGTTGCAGCAGGCCTTCGACGTGTTCCGCTGCGACTTCCTGCAGGTCTACGGACTGACCGAGGTGTCGGGCCCCGCGACCTTCCTGTTCCCCGACGACCACCGCGCGGGCGACGCCGAACTGCTGCGCGCCGCGGGCCGGCCGATCGGCGGCGGGCGGCTGCGCATCGTCGATCCGGTCAGCCTGCAGGACCTGCCGGAGGGCGAGGTCGGCGAGATCTGGATCGAGTCCGACCGCAATCTGAAGGAGTACTGGCGCAACCCCGCGGCGACCACGGCCGCCTACCCCGAAGGCCGCAATGCCAACGGCGGCTGGTTCCGTTCGGGCGATGGCGGCTTCCTGAAAAACGGCTACCTCTACATCCACGACCGCATCAAGGACATGATCGTTTCGGGCGGCGAGAACATCTATCCGGCCGAGGTCGAGAACGTGCTGATGCGCCACCCCGCGGTGGCCGATGGCGCCGTCATCGGCGTGCCCGACGCGACCTGGGGCGAAGCCGTCAAGGCCTGCGTGGTGCTGCGGCCTGGTGCCAGCGCCGACGCGCGCGACATCATCGATTTCATGCGCGCCAACCTGGCGCACTACAAGTGCCCGAAGAGCATCGACATCGTGGAGGCGCTGCCGCGCAACCCGAGCGGAAAGATCCTCAAGCGAATCCTGCGCGAGCCCTACTGGAAGGGCCGCACGCGCGCCGTGGGTTAGCGGGCCGCCCGGCCCGGGGCGCATCGGCGCCCGCATCGATCGACATACAACAAGGAGACAAGCATGCTGAAGAGATGGATCGTCGCGGCAGCCGCCGCCGTGGGTTGCTGGATCGCGCCGCAGGCGATGGCCCAGCAGGACAAGCCGATCAAGATCGCCTTGATCGCGAGCAAGACCGGGCCGTCGGAGGCCTATGCGCGCGACACCGAGCGCGGCCTGCGCCTGGGCCTCGAGTACCTGACGCAGGGGTCGATGACGCTGCTCGGCCGCAAGATCGAGCTGATCGTCAAGGACGACCAGATGAAGCCCGAGCTGTCGAAGGCCATGCTGACCGAGGCGCTGGCCGACGACAAGGCAGACATCGCGATCGGCACCTCGTGGTCGGGCGGCGCGCTGTCGATGGCGCCGGTGGCCGAGGAGTACGGCAAGATCTTGATGGTCGAGCCGGCCATCGCCGATTCGCTCACCGGATCGGCCTGGAACAAGTACCTGTTCCGCGCCAGCCGCAACTCCTTCCAGGACGCGCTGGCGACCGCCGCCGGGCTGAAGGACGGCGACAACATCGCCTTCCTCGCGCCCGACTACGTTTACGGCAAGGACGGCGTGAAGGCCTTCAAGGACGCGATGGTCTCGACCCAGAGCAAGGCCAAGGTGATCCACGAGGAATTCATTCCGCTGTCGACCACCGACTTCACCGCGCCGATGCAGCGCGTGTTCGACCGCATGAAGGACCTGCAGGGCAAGAAGTACCTGGTCGTGATCTGGGGCGCACCGAACCCGATCCGCAAGATCTCGGAGCTGAACCCGGGCCGCTACGGCATCGAGTTCATGTCGATCGGCGGCGCCAACCTGGAGAACGCCAAGCCCTGGAAGGGGCTCGACGTGAACGGCGGCACCTTCTACTACTACGGCTTTCCGAAGAACCCGATGAACGACTGGCTGGTGACCGAACACCAGAAGCGCTACAACGTGCCGCCGGACCTGTTCACCGCAGGTGGCTTCGTCACCGCGGCGGCGATCGTGGCCGGCGTGAAGAAGGCCAATTCGGTCGACACACCCAAGCTCATCGCCGCGATGGAAGGCATGGAGTTCGACACGCCCAAGGGCAAGATGACCTTCCGCAAGGAAGACCATCAGGCGCTGC
>JAZKDL010000091.1:4596-10470 GCA_040387575.1 Pseudomonadota bacterium | reverse complement strand
CCACGACGACCAGAATCACAATCTGGGACTCTACCAACTGAGCTACAGCCACCGTAGAGCCATCTATTATAGGGCAAAAATCAGCGCGGCGCGCCAGGAATCGGGTCTGCAGGCTTAGGCACCAAGATTTCCGCCTTGAACCGATCCTTCAGCAGGTTGAAATACGCCATGTTCTCAGCAGCACCCACAGCCTGGGCAAACTGTTCGCTCTCTTGCTTGGCTGCATCTGCCGCCAGCGCAGGTCGTGGAACCACCTTGGTGATCCGAACAACGGCATAACCTTGAGTGCCCAGATCAACGCCTTGCAGCGCAGGCAACTTGGAGGTATCCGCCCGCAATGCACTCTCCACGATGGCGCCAGGCAGGGATTGCGGCTCTGGCCGGGACACGACCACCGTCGGCCCAAACGCGGCAGCACTGGCGTCGGTCTGCCATGCAACCAATTTGGCCTGACCTTCCGTCCGCGCGAGCGCTGCGGCCTTCTCGGCGACCAACTGACCGCGAACTCTTTCGCGGACTTCAGCCAACGGCAGCGTACGTGCGGCGGCGTACTGCGCCACACGACCAGAGGCCAGTTGGTTCGGGCCGATCTCGATGGCCTCGGTGTTGTGCTTGCGCTCCAGCGATTCGGGCGCGAAAAGCGCGGAAATGAAATTCCGGCTTGCCAGTGCGCCGCTGGCGCCGGGCGCAGGCGAGCGAGTCACATGACTCGCTGTTTTGATCACAAGTTTTAGCTTGTCAGCGGCAGGCTTGAGGCTGTCAGGCTGCTGGTACACGGCATCGGTAAACGCTTCAGCAGCCTTTGCAAATTCTTGTGTCGCTTGCTGGCCGCGAACGTCATTTTCGATGGTCGCACGCACTTGAGCGAAAGGCTGCACCACCGACGGCTTGATGTCATTCAGCTGAATGATGTGATAGCCGAATTCCGTTTCGACGATCCCGCTGATCTCACCCTTTTTCATAGCGAACATTGCATCTTCGAAAGGCTTGACCATCGCTCCTCGGGCCACGAAATCAAGGTCGCCGCCCTTTTCCGCCGAGCCCGAGTCTTGTGAATTCTTGCGTGCCACATCAGCAAACGTATTCGGCGACTTCTTCACTTCCGATAGCAGCTGTTCAGCCTTGGTGCGCGCCTTATCGCGATCGGCAGCCGACGCGCCAGATGGCGTGTTGATAAGGATGTGGCTGGCGCGGCGTTCTTCGGGGGTACCGAAACGCGTGATGTTCTGTTCGTAATAGCTTTGCAGATCCGCATCGCTCACAGAAATATTCTTCTTGGCGGCATCGAGATCAAGCACCAGGTATTCGATCGTGGCTTCTTCGGGCGCTTGAAACTGGGCAGTATTCGCTGCGTAGTAAGCATCGATGTCCGCGTCGCTGACTTGAACCTTGCCAGTGAAATCGCTTGTATTGAAACGTGCAACTTGAATTTCGCGGCGATCGAAGTACGCGCCCAATGCCAGGTCGGCCTGAGCGCGCGTCGCAAATGCAGTTCCAGAGACGCCGAGCAGCACCTGCTGCGTAGACAGATCGGCGCGAACCGCAGCTTCATATTGTTCGGGCGTACGGCCCGTCATCATCACGAAGCGCTCGCGATCAAACTTTCCGTCGGCGGTGCGGAACGTAGCCAGCCCCGCATCCTCCGCAAAGATCCGCGCAAGGCGCTCTTCCGACACCGTCATATTCGTCTTGGCAGCAGCGGCAGCCATGACGCGGTCACGCACCATGCGTTCCAGCGTCGCATAGCGCGCAGCTTCCGAGTCGAGCAATGCGACATCGACGTTGGGCGCACGCTCGCGAATTCGAGCCACCTCGTTGCGGTGCTGGGCATCCCATTCGGGCCGCGTGATCGGCTGACCATCGACCTGAGCCACCTTGTCGCCCGACTTGTCACCTTGGTAGCGATCTACACCAAACAGGACGAACGATGGAATGATCAGCAAGAACAAGAGGCCCATGACGATCTTGTTGTACTTGCGGAAGAACTCAAACATGCTTGGACACTCTCTGTGACGATCTCGGGAACTGAAAAACAAAAAAGGCGAACAAATGCTCGCCTTTTTTTGTCGGGGTGGTGGGTGCTGAGGGGCTCGAACCCCCGACCTACGCCGTGTAAAGGCGCCGCTCTACCAACTGAGCTAAGCACCCCCGAGAAGCAATGCCTCAGTTCAGCGCATCTTTCAGCGCCTTGCCGGGACGGAACTTCGGAATCTTGGCAGCCTTGATTTTAATCGCGTCGCCGGTGCGTGGATTGCGGCCAGTGCGCGCCGCACGCTTTCCGACAGCGAATGTGCCAAAACCGACCAAGGAAACCGAACCACCCTTCTTGAGCGTTGTACGAATGGCGCCGATGGTCGATTCAAGTGCGCGAGTGGCGGCGGCTTTGGAGATGTCGGCGTTTTTTGCGATGTGCTCAATCAGTTCGGTCTTGTTCACAAGGGCCCCTTGCAGAAAATGTTGATCAGTTGTCGTCAGCTGCCGCCGGGCCCATGGCATCGCCGACAGACCAGCTGCGGCGATTGCGGGGCGAAGGGAACAGCTGGTGGACGTGTTGGCAGCGAAAGCCGCCGACGATTACAACCACTGGTCCACGGGGTGTCAATAAGACACGAAGCCGTGTCCAGCGGGGAGCGCGATTCTAGGGGCGTTTTGTGAAGTCGATCAGAGCGCTTCGGCAATCGCCCTCCCAAGGTCGGTGGTCGAAGCGGTGCCGCCAATATCCGGCGTCCGCGGTGCGCCGCTCTGTGGCGCCAACACCTTCTCGATCGCGGCAAGCACGGCATCGTGCGCATCCTTGTGACCAAGGAATTCAAGCATCATCGCCCCGCACCAGATCTGGCCGATCGGATTGGCTATGCCCTTACCCGCGATGTCGGGCGCCGAACCATGCACCGGTTCGAACAACGAAGGCGTCGTACGCTCAGGATTTAGGTTGGCGCTGGGCGCAATACCGATCGTGCCGGTACAGGCCGGGCCGAGGTCCGACAGAATATCGCCGAACAGATTGCTCGCCACCACCACGTCGAAGAAATCGGGACGTTGCACGAAATGCGCGGTCAGGATGTCGATGTGGAACTTGTCGAGCGTGATGCCTGGATAGTTCTTGGCCATCGCCACCACACGCTCGTCCCAATAGGGCATCGTGATCGAGATGCCGTTCGACTTCGTCGCGCTCGTCAGGTGCTTCTTGGGGCGCGACTGTGCCAGTTCGAAGGCGAACTTCAGCACGCGGTCGACGCCGTGGCGCGACATCACGGTTTCCTGCACGACGATCTCGCGCGCAGTGCCTTCGTACATGCGGCCACCGATGCTCGAGTATTCACCCTCCGTGTTCTCGCGCACGATGTACATGTCGATCTCACCCGGCTGTCGCGGGCTGCCGTCCCTGCGCACGACAGGTGCGGTGATGCCCGGCATCAAACGCGCCGGACGCAGATTGATGTACTGATCGAACTCGCGGCGGAACAGCAGCAGCGAGCCCCACAGCGAGATGTGATCGGGAATCTTCTCGGGCCAGCCGACCGCGCCGAAGAAGATCGCATCGTGGCCGCCGATCTGGTCTTTCCAGTCGTCCGGCAGCATCTTTCCGTGCTTCTCGCAATAGTCCCAGCTCGAGAAGTCGAAGTGATCGAACTTCAGATCGATGCCGAACTTGCGGGAGGCCGCGTCCAGGACGCGTAACCCCTCTGGCATGGTTTCCTTGCCGATGCCGTCGCCGGCGATGACTGCGATTCTTTTCGTGCTCATGAAATGTCCTTGGTTCAAGATTGAAAGAAGGCGAGCGCCTCGCGCACCAGCGCGTCCGGCGCTTCTTCGGGGATGTAGTGGCCGCATGCAAGCGAGTGGCCTGCAACCTCGACGGCACGCTCGTGCCACAGTGCCAGTACGTCGAAGCACTTGCCGACCGCGCCATGCTCGCCCCACAGCACGCGCAATGGCTGCTGCAGCCGGCGGCCGGCAGCCACGTCGGCACGGTCGTGATCCAGATCGATGGTGGCCGATGCGCGGTAGTCCTCGCAGATGGCCATCGCCGTGCCTGGGAGCGCAGCGCAACGCTCGTACTCGGCCAGCGCTTCCGGCGCGAACGGCGCAAGGCCCGCATGCCGGCCTCCCATCACGCTGCGCACATAGCGCGATGGATCGGACGACAACAGAGCCTCAGGCAGCGGTGGCGGCTGGATCAGGAAGAACCAATGCCAGTAGGCGCGCGCGAATGCGTCGGACGTGTTCTCGTACATCGACAGCGTCGGCGCGACGTCGAGCAACAGGAGCCGCTCGACCTGCGCCGGATGGTCTGCTGCCAGACGGTGCGCCACCCTCGCACCACGGTCGTGGGCCAACACCTGGAACTGCGCGAAACCGTGATGGCCCATCACGTGCAGCGCGTCCAGCGCCATTTCCCGCTTGCTGTAGGGCTGATGCGTCGCGTCCGATTCGGGCCGGCCGGAATCGCCGTAGCCGCGCAAGTCCATCATCACGACGGTGAAGTGCGCCGCGAGGGCCGGCGCAACGCGATGCCAGATCGCATGGGTTTGCGGATGGCCGTGGAGCAGCAACAGAGGTCGCCCGTGACCGCCGATGCGGCCATGCAGAGAGACGCCGTCGCGCACGACATCGAACGGAGTGAAAGTGTTCAGCACCCGAAGATTGTGCGTTGCGCTCAGAAGCGAATCAAGAAACAATCCTCGAATTCATCATTTCCTTCCAGGCTTGAATGGAACGCAGCGATCTTGTTCTGGTGCTGGCCATTCGACAGCATGGCAGTCTTGTTGGCGCCGCCACCGCGATGGGCGTGGCGCCGTCGGTCGTCACCAAGCGACTCGCATCCATCGAGGCCGGTCTGGGCCAGCGTCTGTTCGACCGCACGACGCGCAAGTTGAGTCAAACGCCGGAAGGCGAAACGGTCTGCCGCCACGCAGACAAGCTCATCGATGGCTTCAACGAACTCGAAACCGAATTGAGTGAGCACCAAAGTCAATTGCGGGGTGCACTGCGGCTGGCGGCCACGCTAGGGTTCGGCCGCCGTTGGCTCGGCCCCGCGCTGGCCGACTTCCAGCGTCTGCATCCAGCCCTCCACGTACAACTGCAGCTGAGCGAAGAGCTGCCGGACCTCGGGGCCGAGGGCTACGACGGCGCCATCTGGCTATGGTCGGTACAAGGGGCACGTCAGACGCAATGGACGTCACGTCGTCTTGCCGGCAATCGGCGCGTGCTCGTCGCCACGCCTGGTTATCTCGCACAACGCGGAACACCCGGCGCGCTGGCCGACCTGGAACAGCACGATTGCCTTGCGGTTCAGGAAAACGGCGAGCTGCTGCGTCAGCGCGACATGCACTGGTGCCTGAAGCACGACAAGGAAACCGGTATCGCGCGGGTGCGCATCCACGGCCCCCTGTCGAGCAACTCGGGCGAGATGGTGCGCGACTGGTGTCTGGCCGGCCACGGGATCATGCTGCGCAGCCTCTGGGATATTGCGACGCAACTGGACAGCGGAGCATTGGTGCGGGTGCTTCCGCAATACGCGATGCCGGACGCGGACATTCACTGGATTGCGCCGTGGCGTCCACGGACACCGCAGCGCGTGCGGTTGCTGATCGACTTTCTGGCCGAACGCTTCCGCAGCGAGCCATGGAAGCCGACGCGTGCGTCGACCCGTACAAAACGCGCTTAAACCGCGGCAGGCCGTTCTCGCACCACCAGCCAGACACCGACGGCGGTAATGGCGATGCCGATCAACGTCAGCATCGTGACCGGCTCATCGAAAAGGAAGAAGGCCATCACCGCCGTACAAGGCGGGACCAGATACAGCAGGCTGGCGACCGCAGTTGCCGTACCCCGCTGGATGAGCAGATAGAACAGCGACCCTGCGCCGAG
>JAZKDL010000091.1:0-4497 GCA_040387575.1 Pseudomonadota bacterium | reverse complement strand
ACCGACCAAGCCATCGCTCCGATGGAAAACGCGTTCCATTCGATCGACTGGGATTCGAGCAACGCAAAGGGCAACGTCACCAGCAAGGCAGCGCCCTGCTGAACGGTCGCCGCGCTGCGCACGTCGCACGGCGCAACGAAGCGCTTCTGGTACAGCGTGCCAGCCGTGATCGACACGAGCGCTGCAAGCGCCAGCATCATGGTCCAAGCACTGATCTCGCCGCCCTGCGCAAGCTTGCGTGCCACCACCAGCGCCAGCCCGACAAAACCGAGCGCCAAACCGGTCCATTGCCTGCGAGACACCTTGCTGCCCTGCGTCGACAACCATATCGCGGTCAGCACCGGCTGGAGGCCGACCAACAGAGCGACCAGACCCGAACCCATTCCGGCATGAACAGCGGCCCATACGCCGCCCAGATAGCCTGCATGCATCAGCACGCCCGTGACTGCCAGATGCATCCACTGGACGCGGCGTGCCGGCCATGACACGCCAGAAGCCATGGCCCATGCAGCAAAGCAAAGGCCGCTCAGCGCATAGCGAATCGCCAAGAACTTGAGCGGCGGCGCATACGGCATCCCATAGCGTGCAACGATGAATCCAGTACTCCAGATCAGTACGAATACAGCGGGCATGGCCCGCCACCAGCCCGTCGTGCGGGCCGCCGCGGTCATTTGGCGCGCGCCCGTATCTCGGGAATCGCCTTCTGAAGGTAGTACACCATCGACCAGATCGTCAGGATTGCCGACAGCCAGATCAGCCACTGGCCCCATACACCCGTCTCGATGCGACCAAACAACGGGCCGTCGAACAGGAGGAACGGGATGGCGACCATCTGCACGACCGTCTTCACCTTGCCGATCATGTGGACCGCCACGCTCTTGCTCGCGCCGATCTGGGCCATCCACTCGCGCAGGGCGGAGATGGCGATCTCCCGGCCGATGATGATGAGCGCCACGAACACATCGGCGCGGTTCAGGTGAACCAGCACCAGCAACGATGCGCACACCAGGAACTTGTCAGCCACCGGGTCGAGGAAGGCGCCGAAAGCCGACGTCTGATTGAGCCGGCGCGCCAGGAAGCCGTCGAGCCAGTCCGTGGCCGCGAACACGATGAACATCACCGTGGCGATCAGGTTGCGCATCGGCTCGGAGATCGGCAGATAGAAAACGCCCACGATCAAGGGTATCGCGACGATGCGCGCCCAGGTCATGATGGTTGGCAGGGTCCAGAACATGGCGGCTATTGTCACACCGCCAGAAGGCCGCCTGGTCGCATCGCCCTTCCGGCCGGCAAGGGCAGCCGCGACGACAACGGCCTAATGCAGCGCGCGGTAGATTTCTTCTGCCAGATCGGCGGCGATGCCCTCGACCGAGGCGATGTCTTCCACACTAGCAGCCGCCACGCCGCGGATCCCGCCAAAGCGTTGCAACAGCCGCGCCCGGCGCTTCGGCCCGATGCCCGGGATGTCCTCCAGCTGACTGCCGCCAACCCGTACCTTGGCACGCTTGGCACGCATACCGGTGATGGCAAAGCGATGTGCTTCGTCGCGGATCTGCGCGACCAACATCAGGGCGGCCGAATCCCGACCCAGGTAGACCTTTTCGCGGCCATCGGCGAAGACGAGTTCTTCCAGTCCGACCTTGCGGCCCTCACCCTTCTCGACGCCCACGATCAGCGACAACGACAGGCCCAGCTCGCTGAACACCTCGCGCGCCATCGACACCTGGCCCTTGCCGCCGTCCACCAGCACGAGGTCCGGCATGCGGGCACCCCTGGTACCGGCGGGTGCATCGCTGCCCACGCCGCCGGCATCGCCGGGGGTCGGCGCGTCGACCTCCGCAGCCATCGCCTCGGCGAGCTTGCCGTAGCGCCGCATGAGCACCTGGCGCATCGCCGCATAGTCGTCACCGGGCGTGATCCCGTCGATGTTGTAGCGCCGGTACTCCCGGTTCTGCATCGCGTGGTGCTCGAAGACCACGCAGGACGCCTGCGTCGCCTCGCCGGCCGTGTGTGAAATATCGAAGCACTCGATGCGGAAGTTGTCGAGATCGTCCGGCGCGAGTTCCAGCGCGTCGATCAGCGCGCGCGTACGCGCCTGCTGGGACCCTTCTTCGGACAACAGCCGCGCCAGCTGCAGATCGGCATTGGTCTGCGCCATTTCGAGCCAATGCCGACGTTGCTCCCGCGGCTGGAACACGGCGGTGACGCGCGTGCCCGACTGCTGCGAGATCGCCTCAATCAACGAACGACTCACTTGCTCGCTCAGCACCAGCGTCGCCGGCACCGCAACGTCGATGTAGTGCTGTGCGATGAAGGCTTCCAGCACCTGGATCTCGACCGGCTCATCGACCGCGGCCTCACCGCTTTCGTTCTCTTCGTCGAGCTCGCCGTGGTGAATCTGCGCCGCGTCCTCCACGTGCACGGGAAAGTAGGGGCGGTCGCCGAGATGACGTCCGCCACGCACCATCGCCAGGTTGACGCAGGCGCGTCCGCCCTGCACCCGCACGGCCAGGATGTCCACATCCTTGTCCGAGGCGATCTCGATCGACTGCTGGTGCAGCACGCGCGACAGCGCCGACATCTGGTTGCGCAATTCGGCCGCCTGCTCGAACTGCAGTTTCTCGGCATGTGCCGTCATGCGCGATTCGAGCTGGCTCAGCACGGCCTGCGTATCGCCCATCAGGAATGCCTCGGCGTTGGCGACGTCCTGCGCATAGGCTTCCGGCGTGACGTAGCCGACGCACGGTCCGGTGCAGCGCTTGATCTGGTACAGGAGGCAGGGCCGCGTGCGGTTGGCATAGACCGTGTCCTCGCAGGTGCGCAGCTTGAACACCTTCTGCAGCAGCTGGATCGACTCCTTCACGGCCCAGGCGCTGGGGTAGGGCCCGAAATAGCGGTGCTTGCGATCGGTCGCACCGCGGTAGTAGGCCAGCCGCGGGAAGGTGTGCGACGCGATCTTCAGATACGGATAGCTCTTGTCGTCGCGAAACAGGATGTTGTAGCGCGGCTTGAGCGTCTTGATCAGGTTGTTCTCGAGCAGCAGCGCCTCGGCCTCGGAGCGCACCACCGTCGTCTCCATCCGCGCGATCTTGCTGATCATGTGGCCGATGCGCGTTCCGCCATGGCTCTTCTGGAAATAGTTGGCAACCCGCTTCTTCAGGTTGCGCGCCTTGCCCACGTAAAGCACCGCGCCGGCCGCATCGAAATAACGGTAGACGCCGGGCAATTGCGGCAGGGCCGCGACTTCGCTGAGCAGTTGATCGGAATGCACGTCGGACATGGCAGCTATTGTCGCGTGGCGGAACGCCGGCCCCGCCCAGCGGCACGAGCAGCGATACCTGCGCCGCATCCGCTAGGCTTCGCAGCAGGCGGGCCGCAAGGGCCTTTCATTTTCGGACGAGCACACCATGCGCTGGGACATCTTCTGCCAAGTCATCGACAACCACGGCGATCTGGGCGTCTGCTGGCGCCTGGCCTGCCAGTTGGCGGCACGCGGCGAGACCGTACGACTCTGGATCGATGACCCCAGTGCGCTGCGCTGGATGGCGCCGCAGGGCTGCGCGAGCGTATCGCTCATCGACTGGTCGGACCCCAGCGCCGTTGCCGAAGCTGCTCGGGACGCCTCGCCCGACGTGCTGGTGGAAGCCTTCGGCTGCGACCCGGCGCCCGCGTTGATTGCGCGCTTCGCTGCACACCGGCAGGCCGACGGCAGGCAAGGCGCCTGGATCAACCTCGAATACCTGTCGGCCGAGCCCTATGTCGAGCGGCTGCACGGGCTGCCCTCACCCGTCTTCAAAGGACCGGGCGAAGGGTTGACCAAGCACTTTTTCTATCCCGGATTCACCCAGGAAACCGGTGGTTTGCTGCGCGAAGCCGATCTGGCCGACCGACACGCCCGCTTCGACCGCGCCGCCTGGCTCCTGGCCCGCAACATCGACTGGCAGGGCGAACGACTCGTGTCGCTGTTCTGCTACGAACCGCTGCATCTGGGCGCACTGCTGGCGCAATGGGCGGGAGGCGCCGAGCCGGTGCGTCTGCTCGTGACCGAAGGCCGCGCCGCCGCTGCGGTCCGCGCCGCGCTACCTGCGCTGGCCGACACCGCATCGGGCCGCATCGGCCGCCTGGCCATCGACTTCCTTCCGCTGATGGCGCAGCCGGCTTTCGACGAATTGCTCTGGAGCTGCGACTTCAACTTCGTGCGCGGAGAAGATTCGCTGGTTCGCGCGATCTGGGCCGGTCGGCCTTTCGCGTGGCAGATCTATCCGCAGGATGACGACGCTCACCACGTCAAGTTGGAAGCGTTCCTGGATGCGACTGGTGCCGCGCCATCGCTGCGCACATTCCACCGTGCGTGGAATGGAATAGGAGAAGTCGCGCCCGCCTGGCCCGACGACGCTGCACTGCGGCATTGGGTTGAAGACGCGCAAGCCGCCCGGACTGCGTTGAGCGCGCAGATCGACCTGTGCACGCAGCTTGTGGATTTTGTCGAGCGCCGGC
>JAZKDL010000090.1:0-6679 GCA_040387575.1 Pseudomonadota bacterium | reverse complement strand
TCCCTGAGCGGGTGCCTTGATGTGTGACAGCAAAAGGGCTTCCCAGCCCGGCGTTCAGACGCCGGGCTTTTTTTTGCCCGGGCGCGGCACGCGCCTAAACTCTGGCGCCATGCTCTGGGTCAAATCGCTCCACATCGTCTTCATCGCCAGCTGGTTCGCTGGCCTCTTCTACCTGCCGCGCTTGTTCGTGAATCTCGCGATGGTGCCGCCCGAGTCGGTAGCCGAGCGCGAACGTCTGCTGCTCATGGCACGCAAGCTGCTGCGCTTCACCACGATCCTCGCCGTGCCGGCCATCGTTTTCGGTGGATGGCTCTGGCTGGGCTATGGCATCGGACGGGGTCCGGGCAATGGCTGGATGCATGCCAAGCTCGCGTTGGTGCTCGTGGTGATCGGCTATCACCATGGATGCGGCGTGCTGCTGCGCCGCTTTGCGGCCAATGCCAACCGGCGCAGCCATCGCTGGTATCGCTGGTTCAACGAATTGCCCGTGTTGCTGCTGCTGGGTATCGTGATCCTGGTGGTCGTGAAACCGTTCTGAACCTGCGCCATCAACGGTATCGACGGTGAGCACTCACAAGTCAGCCGCCCAGCCGCTTGCGCTTGCCTATGCGGCGTTGATCGTCTATGCGAGCCTTTATCCGTTCACCGATTGGCGCGATCAGGGCATTGCGCCTTGGGCCTATCTGGCCGCGCCCTGGCCCAAGTACTGGACGACTTTCGACTTCGGCGTCAATGTCGCGGGGTACATGCCGCTGGGCTTCCTGTCGGCGCTTGCCGTGCTGCGCACCCAGCCGGGTGGCGGCGTGCGCGCGGTGCTGCGCGCGACGCTCATCGGCGCAGCGATCTCGCTCGCGATGGAGACGCTTCAAAGCTACCTGCCGGTACGCATTCCGTCCAATGTGGATCTCGGGCTCAACGTGCTTGGGGCATTCGCTGGTGCGGTGGTCGCTGCGGCGCTCGAACGATTCGGCGCGGTCGCGCATTGGAGCCGTACACGATCGAACTGGTTCATCGACGATGCGCGCGGCGCGCTCGTGCTGCTGGCGCTGTGGCCCGTTGCGCTGATGTTCCCTGCCGCCGTCACGTTCGGACTCGGCCAGGTCTTCGAGCGTCTCGAGGCAGGCATCGCCGAATGGCTGATCGACACACCCTTCATCGACTGGATGCCGCTGCGTGAGTTCGAGCTGGAGCCGCTGGTGCCAGGCGTCGAACTGCTGTGCGTGATGCTGGGTGCGCTGGTGCCGTGTCTGCTGGGCTTTCTGGTCACGCGCTCTGCCGCTCGCCGTGCCCTGCTGTTGCCGATGACGATCGCAGTGGGTGCCGCAGCCAGTGCGCTGTCGGCTGCATTGAGCTACGGTCCTGAGCATGCCTGGGCGTGGCTGAGTCTTCCGGTGCAGTTGGGCATCGCGTCTGCAGTGGTTGTCGGTGTGTTGTTGCTGGGCGCGCCACGCCGTCTTTGCGCGGCGCTGTTGGTGTTGGCGCTGGTGCTGCACCTGAGCCTGCTGAATCAGGCGCCGGAAAGTGCGTACTTCGCGCAGACGCTTGCGACCTGGGAGCAGGGGCGCTTCATCCGCTTTCACGGGCTGGTGCAGTGGCTGGGCTGGCTCTGGCCCTTCGCGACGCTCGGCTACGTGCTGGTGGCGCTCTCGCGCCGATCGCCGCAATCCTAGAATCGGCCGATGTCCAGTTCCACCCCGACCAGCGGCTACTACAGCCATCACATCTTCTTTTGCCTGAACGAGCGCAAGAACGGCGAGGACTCCTGCGCCGTGCACCGTGCGCAGGAGGGGTTCGACCGCTGCAAGTCGAAGGTCAAGGAGGCCGGTTTGGCCGGTGTGGGCAAGGTCCGAGTGAACAAGGCCGGGTGCCTGGACCGCTGTGCAGGTGGTCCGGTGGCCGTGGTCTACCCTGAGGAGGTCTGGTACACCTTCGTGGATGGCGACGACATCGACGAGATCGTCGAGTCGCATCTGAAGAATGGGCGGCCGGTCGAGAGGCTGCGCCTGCCGCCGGACGTCGGTCGCTGAGCACGCTGGCGCGGATATTTCCTGAACCTTCTGTGCTGCCGGTCATCCATGAGGGCTGGGCAGATGCCATTTTTTCCTCAGCCAATGAATTCGCAGACAGAGAAGCTACAAATGACCGGCGCCGCTGGCGTCATCGAGGTTCAACGTGATCGCCCTGCCGACGGAGTGCCGTCACGCGGCGTGGCCGTGATTGCGCATCCGCATCCCTTGTTCGGCGGCACGATGGACAACAAGGTCGTGCAGACGCTGGCACGCGCTTTCGTGTCCAGCGGCTGGACTGCCGTGCGTTTCAATTTTCGCGGCGTTGGCGCGAGCCAGGGCGTGCATGACGAAGGTCGCGGCGAGGCGGAGGACTTTCGCGCGGTGGTGGCGCAGGCCGCGCCGGACGGGCCTCTCGCCATTGCCGGCTTCTCGTTCGGTGGCTTCGTCGCGATTCAGGCGCTGCAGGCGCTATGGGTCGAGCGCGAGATCTGCAAGGTTGCGTTGGTTGGCACTAGCGTCGTGCGCGTGCCGCCAGGTCCGCTGCCGACGGACGCGCACGAGCGCACGTTGCTCGTGCATGGCGAGTCCGATGACACGGTCGCACTATCGGATGTGCTGGACTGGGCGCGGCCACAGTCACTTCCTGTCACAGTGATACCCGGAGGTGGCCATTTCTTTCACGGACAATTGCCGCTCCTCAAAAATCTGGTCGTCCGCCATCTCCGCGCGGATTGATTTCTGTCTGCTTGCATCCCCCATGAATCGTTTCTCCGTCGCCTTGCGCGCGCTGCTGCTGGCTGCCGCCACATCGTTCTGCATGTTCGCCGCCGCTCAGGTGCCCGTGCCGCCGGAAATCGCGGCACGCAGCTATCTGCTGCTGGACGTCACAGCCAATCAATTGCTCGCGCAAAAAGACATCGATAACCCGATCGAGCCGGCGTCGCTGACCAAGCTGATGTCAGCCTACCTGGTGTTCGATGCGCTCAAGGCGAAGAAGATCAGCCTGACGCAGACCCTTCCGGTGAGCGAGCGCGCGTGGAAGATGCCGGGCTCGCGCATGTTCATCGATCCCAAGATGCAAGTGCCGGTCGAGGACCTGATCAAAGGTCTGATCGTGCAGTCCGGCAACGATGCCACCGTGGCACTGGCCGAGGGTGTGGGCGGCACGGTCGAGAACTTCGTGCAACTCATGAACGAGCAGGCCAAGGCGCTCGGCATGAAGAGCACGAGCTACAAGAACCCGGAGGGGCTCACCGTGGCGGGCCACACCACCACGGCACGCGACCTGAGCATTCTGGCAACGCGTCTGATGCACGACTTTCCCGAATACGTGCATTACTACGCGATCAAGAAGTACCGATACCCCGGAACGCCGTCGACCAACGACACCAACCGCAATCTGCTGCTGTTCCGCGACCCGACCGTCGATGGCCTGAAGACCGGCCACACCGACGCTGCAGGCTACTGCATGATCGTGACCGCCAAGCGCGATTTCCCGAACCTGTCGGGTGGCCGCCGTTTGCTGTCGATCGTGCTCGGCACCACCAGCGAGACGGTGCGCGCCAATGAATCGCAAAAGCTACTGAACTGGGGCTACACCGCGTTCGATGCAGTGCGGCTGTTCGATGCAAATCAACCGGTCGTCACGCCGGCGGTCTGGAAAGGCACGGCCAACACGCTGAAGCTCGGTCGCACCGAGCCCATCGTGGTGGCGGTGCCCGCCGGCTCGGCGTCGAAGCTGACGACGCAGGTCGCGCGCCCGGATCCGCTGGTGGCGCCATTCGCCAAGAATCAGCAGGTCGGTTCGCTCAAGATCATGCTGGCGGATCAAGCCGTCGCTGAGGTGCCGTTGGTGGCACTTGAAGGTGTCGAGCAGGCCGGTGTGCTCGGGCGCGCATGGGATGCCGTGCGCCTCTGGATCAAGTAGCCGATGCATCGGCCGCCGGGCTGACGCGTTCGGCGCTTTGGCAGTTGCGCTGGTAGTGCGGCGGCGAAAGCGCTATACTCGTGGGCTTTTCGGAAAATTCCGAAGGGTTTCACGTTTCTGCCCAATCTGGGCAACCATTGAAATATTCCCCGTTCGGTTCACGCTTGGATCGGGGTGTTTTTGGGACTTATTCATTCATGCCAACCATCAATCAACTGGTGCGTCAGGGTCGAACGGTCGAGAAGATCAATTCGAAGAGCCCTGCAATGCAGAACTCGCCGCAACGTCGCGGTGTCTGCACCCGCGTCTACACCACGACGCCTAAGAAGCCCAACTCGGCGCTTCGTAAAGTTGCCAAGGTCCGTCTGACCAATGGCTTCGAAGTCATCTCCTACATCGGCGGCGAAGGCCACAACCTTCAAGAACACAGCGTCGTGCTGGTTCGTGGCGGTCGTGTCAAGGACTTGCCTGGTGTTCGTTACCACATCGTGCGCGGTTCGCTCGACTTGCAAGGCGTGAAAGACCGCAAGCAGTCGCGTTCCAAGTACGGCGCAAAGCGCCCCAAGAAGGCTTAAGGCTTTCTGTATAGCGGTGTTCGGCGTGCCTTGGCGGGTGCATCGAACGAAGTGACCCGATCCTGGGTCGAGTAAGTGAGAGTTTTTGTTGGCTCTCGCGGTACCTCAAACGGTGCCAACTGAAGCAAAGAGGTGAAAAAATGCCACGTCGTCGCGAAGTCCCCAAACGTGAAATCCTGCCGGATCCGAAGTTCGGCAATGTCGAGCTGTCCAAATTCATGAACGTGATCATGGAAGGCGGCAAGAAGGCTGTTGCCGAGCGCATCATCTATGGCGCGCTCGAGCAGATCGAGAAGAAAAACCCGGGCAAGGACCCGGTCGAAGCTTTCACGATGGCCATCAACAACGTGAAGCCGATGGTCGAAGTGAAGTCGCGCCGCGTCGGTGGTGCGAACTATCAGGTCCCTGTCGAAGTGCGCCCCGTGCGTCGTCTGGCGCTCTCGATGCGCTGGATCAAGGAAGCTGCCCGCAAGCGCGGCGAGAAGTCGATGGCTTTGCGTCTTGCCAACGAACTGATGGAAGCCACCGAAGGTCGTGGCGGTGCCATGAAGAAGCGTGACGAAGTGCACCGCATGGCCGAAGCCAACAAGGCCTTCAGCCACTTCCGCTTCTAAAAAACCGTCTTAAAACAGACTGGCTGGAAGCCCGACCCGCCGTGTGGTGGGCGGGCTTTCATCCGTTAATGGAGTAATTTCTCATGGCACGCAATACCCCCATCGAGCGCTACCGCAACATCGGTATCTCGGCGCACATCGACGCTGGCAAAACCACGACGACCGAGCGCATCCTGTTCTACACCGGCGTCAACCACAAGATCGGCGAAGTGCACGACGGTGCTGCGACGATGGACTGGATGGAGCAGGAACAAGAGCGTGGCATCACGATCACGTCCGCCGCGACCACCTGCTTCTGGAAGGGCATGGCTGGTACGTTCCCCGAGCACCGCATCAACATCATCGACACCCCCGGTCACGTGGACTTCACCATTGAAGTCGAGCGTTCGATGCGCGTGCTCGACGGTGCGGTGATGGTGTATGACGCCGTCGGCGGCGTGCAGCCCCAGTCGGAAACCGTCTGGCGTCAGGCCAACAAGTACCGCGTTCCCCGTCTCGCGTTCGTCAACAAGATGGACCGCACCGGCGCGAACTTCCTGCGCGTTCGTCAAATGATGATCGACCGCCTGAAGGCCAACCCCGTCGTGATCCAGATCCCGATCGGTGCCGAAGACAAGTTTCAGGGCATCGTCGACCTCGTGAAGATGAAGGCCATCATCTGGGACGAAGACAAGGGCGTTACCTTCCAGTACGGCGAGATCCCTGCCGACCTGAAGGACGTCTGCGACGAATACCACGAGAAGCTCGTGGAAGCCGCTGCCGAAGCCAGCGAAGAGCTGATGAACAAGTACCTCGAGGGCGAAGCGCTGACCGAGGAAGAAATCAAGGCTGCCATTCGTCAGCGCACCATCGCTGGCGAAATTCAGCCGATGCTGTGCGGCTCCGCGTTCAAGAACAAGGGTGTGCAGGCCATGCTCGACGCGGTCGTCGAATACATGCCCGCTCCGACGGACATCCCGCCAGTGGGTGGCACCGATGAAGACGAAGCGCCTGTCGTTCGCAAGGCTGATGACGACGAGAAGTTCTCTGCGCTCGCATTCAAGCTCATGACCGACCCGTTCGTCGGCCAGCTGACCTTCGTGCGCGTCTACTCCGGCGTGCTCAAGAAGGGCGACAGCGTTTACAACCCTGTGCGCGGCAAGAAGGAGCGCATCGGTCGTATCGTGCAGATGCACGCCAACAACCGTGAAGAAGTCAGCGAAATTCGCGCTGGCGACATTGCGGCCTGCGTGGGTCTGAAGGAAGTGACCACGGGTGAAACCTTGTGCGATCCGTCGGCCATCGTGACGCTCGAACGCATGGTGTTCCCCGAATCGGTGATCTCGCAAGCCGTCGAGCCGAAGACCAAGGTCGACCAGGAAAAGATGGGCATCGCGCTGCAGCGTCTGGCGCAGGAAGATCCGTCCTTCCGCGTGAAGACCGACGAAGAGTCCGGCCAGACCATCATTTCGGGCATGGGCGAGCTCCACCTCGAAATCATCGTGGACCGCATGAAGCGCGAATTTGGCGTGGAAGCCAACGTCGGCAAGCCACAAGTGGCCTACCGCGAAACCA
>JAZKDL010000089.1:0-3037 GCA_040387575.1 Pseudomonadota bacterium | reverse complement strand
TGGCGCCGACGTCGGTCGGTGCGCCGATCAGTTGGAGGTTGGTGGTCATCGTGCGGGGCTTTCCATGTGTCGGACGAGCTTACGCGCAGGACCGCGGCAGTTTCGCGACCAGGCGTAACAACGCACGACGAGCGCGCGGCATCGTGCGGTGCCGCAACGTTCGCTATCGGCTTTCGCGCAGGCCGAGCACCCGCCATGCCAGCCGCGAGAGCTCGGCCACGATGGCGTCCGGCGACAAGCGGCCGTCCGGCCGGTACCAGGTGTAGAGATAGCCGGGCAGGCTGCAGGCGGCCAGCGCGGTGATGCGGGTTTCGTCGAAGTCGAAGTCGCCGTCGCGCCGGCCTTCTTCCAGCAGGCCGCAGAGCCGGTCGTAGAAGTGGTGCGCGAGCTTCTTCTGCGCCGTGAGGTATTCGGGCCGGTACACCTGGGGCTCGCGGTACGGGAACACGGCGCACGGGTGGTGTGCGATGGTCGCGCGGATCAGCCGCTCGATGCCTTCGGTGACCTTGATGCGCGCCGTGCGCCTGTCGTCCGGCGCGAAATCCATCGAGGTGAAGCAATCGACCGTGGGGCGCCATGAGAGCGTCTCGAAGATCTCCTGCTTGTCGCGGAAGTAGTAATAGACGAAGGGCTTGGTCACGCCGAGCGCACGCACGACTTGCGCCATCGTCGTGTTGGCATAGCCCTGCTCGGCGAACAGCGTGGCGGCTGCCTGAAGGATGCGTTCGCGCTGCACGTCCGTCGATTCCGTTGCGGCGCGTTGTCGGCCCGTGCCGGCGGGCAAGTGAGGTTTGCCCGGTGTCTCCGATGTTCTACCCATGGGTAGGATTGTTGTTGCACGATGTCGTCATTGGCAAGCACGCCAGGTGCTGCAATGGCTATCGATAACCCTCAAAGAGTGACGCCATGGAGACAAACACCAGGCCATCCCCTCATTCTGCCGCGCTGCGCGAACGTCCGCAGCAGCCGCTGCACGCGTACCTGCGCGCGCATGCGCGAGAGCGTGGCGGGCGCGCTGCCTGCCTCTGGTACGGCCAGGCGATGAGCTGGTCGGAGCTCGACCGCGCGAGCGATGCCTTCGCCGCACGGCTGCAGGCCATCGGCGTGCGCAAGGGCGAGCCCGTGGTGCTGTTCCTCGGCAACTGCCCGCAGTATCTGGTGGCGCACTTCGGCATCCAGAAGATCGGTGCCATCGTCTGCCCGAGCGGCCCCTTGAACAAGGCGCACGAACTCGCCTACCAGGTCGACGACCTGCGGGCGCGTGTCATCGTGGCGGCTGCCACGCTGATGCCGGTGGTGCGCCAGGTGCAGCCCGACAGCACGCTGTCGCATGTGTTCGTGGTGCATTACGGCGACCTGCTGCCTGCAACGGATGCGCCGGATGCGCCGGATGCGGCGATGCCATCGTTGCCGGCCGACCTGCTCGCGCTGCGCGATCAGCCTCGCGAAATCGCCGGCGGCTGCGAGGACTTCCTGCAGGTGATGCGCAGCGGGGCCGTGCCGGAGCCGGTCGACATCGCGCTCGACGACGTGGCCCTCATGACCTACACCTCGGGCACCACCGGATTGCCCAAGGGCGCGATGCTGAGCTACGGCAATGCGCTCTTCAAGACCCGCGCTGCGGCCGACTGCAACGGCGTCGGCGGCGACGACGTGCTGTTGTCGATCGCACCGCTGTATCACATCGCCGGCATGCTGATGGGCGTCGACGTGCCGGTGCTGACCGGCGTGACGTCGGTGCTGCTGTACCGCTTCGACCCGCAAGCCGTGCCGCAGGCGATCGAGGCCTACCGGGTCAGCTGGTGGTACAGCATCGCGCCGATGAACGTGGCCGTGATGCAGTTGCCCGACATCGGCCGCTTCGACCTGTCGAGCCTGCGGATGAATCCGGTCACCAGCTTCGGCATCACCTTCACCGAGGCGCTGGCGCAGCAGTGGCGCAGCCATGCGCCGACGTGCAGTTCATTCGAGGCCGCCTATGGCCTGAGCGAGACCCACACCTGCGACACCTACACGCCGCACGATGCGCCGCGCTGGGGTACGCAGGGCGTGGCGGTGCCCGGCGTGACGATCCGCATCGTCGACCCCGAGACCGGCGCCGATTGCACAACCGGCGACAGCGGCGAGATCGTGCTGCGCAGCCCCGGCAACTTCAAGGGCTACTGGAACAAGCCCGAGGCCACGGCCGCCACGCTGCGCGACGGCTGGGTGCACACCGGCGACATCGGCCGGCTCGATGCAGACGGCTACCTCAGCTTCCTCGGCCGCTTCAAGGAAATGATCAAGGTCTCGGGCTACAGCGTGTTCCCGGAAGAGGTCGAGACCATCCTGCTGCGCCATCCTGCCGTGGCGCAGGCCGCGGTCATCGCGCAACCCGACCCGGGCAAGGGCGAGGTCGTGCACGCCTTCATCGTGAAAAAGGCTGGCGCGTCGCTCGCGGCCGACGAGCTCGTCGCGTGGTCGCGCGAGCACATGGCGAACTACAAGGCGCCGCGCAAGGTGAGCTTCATCGACGCGTTGCCGACAACGGGTGCCGGCAAGGTGTTGCGCCGGCTGCTCAAGGATCCCATCTGAAAGGTCGAACGTGTTCAAGAAGGTATTGATTGCGAACCGTGGCGAGATCGCCGTGCGGCTGGTGCGTGCACTGCAGGACCTCGGCGTGGCCAGCGTCGCCGTGCATGCGCGCGACGACGCGCAGGCGCTGCATGTGCGGCTGGCCGATGCGGCGGTTGCGTTGACGGCGAGCGGCCCGGCCGCGTATCTCGACATCCCGGCGCTGATCGCCATCGCACGCGCGCAGGGCTGCGACGCGGTGCATCCGGGCTATGGCTTCCTCAGCGAGCGCGCGGACTTCGCGCAGGCCTGCGCCGACGCCGGCCTGATCTTCATCGGGCCGACGCCGGCGCAGCTCGCGCTGTTCGGCGACAAGGCACGCGCCCGCGCGCTGGCCGCGCAATGCGACGTGCCGGTGATGCCGGGCAGCGCGGGCGCCGTCACGCTGGCCGAGGCGCAGGCCTTCTTCAATGCCCAGCAGGCC
>JAZKDL010000088.1:0-21007 GCA_040387575.1 Pseudomonadota bacterium | reverse complement strand
GGCAGCCGTTGACCGACGGCAGCTACACCAGCGCGCGACGCAAGAATTCCAGCGCGTCGGCCGAGGTCGTCAAGACGAGCGCACCGCGGTCGCCGACCAAGGGACGCCTGCTGACGCAGCACACCGGCCTGCCGCCGCGTGACAACGGATCGGCGCCATCGCCGTCCCCGTCGTTGCGCAAGCCGATCCGCAAAGGCCGCTGACAGCTGACGCGCGCTGCCCACGGCGGCGGCGTTTTGCACGCGCGGCGCCCGGTCGCGCTATCGTGTGTGCCATGCCTGTGCCTGCACGCCCCATCGCGCGTTTCCTCCTTCATGTTTGTCTGGTGCTGGCCTTGCCGTGGTCCGGCGCCGCGGCTGCTGCTGCCGATGCGGCGCCGACGACAGCCGCTCGCTCGCTCGTAGCTCAGCATCAGGCGATTGCTGCGCGACTCGCCAGCAGCCCGTTCGGACGTCCGGTGGTGCTTGATTCCCTGGAGCTGCCTGATGGATTGAAGGGCGATGTCTACGCCATCGTCGACCATCCGTTGCGTGCCATGGAACAGGCGCTGCAAACGCCGGAGCGCTGGTGTGAGGCGCTGATGCTTCATCTCAACAACCGGCGCTGCCAGGTCAAGGAGGAACAGGGGCATACGCTGCTGACCCTCAGTGTGGTCGGTCGCTACGACAAGCCGGTCGACAGCGCCTTCCTGCTGCCCTTCGTCTTTCGCATGACCAGCGCAACGCCGGAGTACATGGCGGTGCAGATGAGTGCCGAGGAGGGGCCGTTCGGAACGAGCAACTATCACGTGATGCTGGAGGCGATTCCGGTGGATGCCGAGCGGACCTTTCTCCACTTCAGCTATGCGTACGACCACAACCTGATGGCGCGGCTCGCAACCCAGGCGTATCTCGCGACATTCGGGCGAGACAAGGTCGGCTTTACGGTGCTGGGTACTTTGCCCGGCGGCGAGCCCGATTGGATCCGTGGCACCCGTGGGCTGGTGGAGCGCAATGCGATGCGTTATTTCCTGGCTGTCGATGCCTACCTGTCGGCCATCGATGCGCCCGCCGCACAACGGGTCGATGACCGGCTGCAGACCTGGTTTTCATCCGTCGAAAAATACCCGAGACAACTCCACGAGATCGACCGTGCCACCTACTTCGACCTCAAGCGTGAAGACCGCTTGCGCGACGGTCTTCGCTGATCGAAGAACTCTTATTCGGTGGCCGGCAGTGTGCTGACCTGCAGCGACAGGTCGAACAGCTTGGCCTTGCCGGCGTAGTAGCGGTCGATGCGCCATTCCTTCAGGATGTCGATCGCGATGTCGAAGGTTTCGAGGTCGAGCTTGTAAAGCTCAGCCACGTCGAAATTGCTTTCGGACTCCAGCGCCAGGACCAACTGCGCCAGCGTCCTCGCGGAGTTGCTTGCAGGGTTGGCGACGATGAACTTGCGGGCGGATTTGATGGCATTCATGAGAAGGTTCCTTGGACGGCGCGGGTGCTGTCGCTGCGATGGCGGTGCGCTGGCGCGAGTAGGTCGAAAGACTTCCGCAGGCACCGAATAGCTGGATTGTCGCAACCTTGATATGACAGTTTTGTGACATGCCAGCCCCGCCGAGGGCTCTCAGATTTCGGCCAGCGTGTGCAGCGGAATATCGTGCTTCGCGGCCAAGGCGTCCAGCTCTTCGCAAGTGCGGTCGCGCAGCCAGGCAGCCAGTGCCGTGTGCGTCGCGGACGAGAACATGTTGCGGGATGGAAGGCCGGCAACATCGCTCAGCGCGTTGGCAAAATGCGGTTCCAGTGCAGCTACCGCAACACGTCCGTCTGCGCAGGCATAGACACGGTAACCCGCATGCGCGCCGCCCACGGAGCCCGACGGCTGCGTCAGTCCCCATTGCCGAGGCAATGCGAGATAGTGCGCCGCCTCGGACAGCGCGACATCGATCTGCACGCCGGTCTGATGGGTGCTGCGATGCAGCATGGCCTGCAGCACGGCTTCGCTCGCCATCAGCGAACCGCCCATGTCCGCATACAGCGTGGGTGGCAGCGCGGTGCCGGTGACCAGGCCGCTCTCGGCCAGATAGGTCAGGTCGTGCCCCGGCTCTTCCGCGCGAGCGCCCGGCGCCCCCACGATCGCGATCAGCGAGAGCCGCGGATACCGTGCGTGCAGCGCATCCCACGACAAGCCCAACTTGGCCAGCGCGGACGGCCGGAAGGAGGTGATCAGCACGTCCGTTCGTGCCAGTTCTGCATGCAGCAACTCCTGGCCTTCGTCCGTCTTGAGGTTTGCCTGCATCAGCGCGACGCCTTCGTGCATTGCTGCGTAGGCTTCGGGCGCGTACTGCGCCATCGGGTCGGTCGGCTTGCCGTCTGTCGAGGCGGGTTCGAGCTTGGTACAGATCGCGCCCATCGAGCGGCAGCGCATCAGCGCTGCGGGGCCCGGAAGATTGAGGGCCAGGCTCAGGATGCGGACGCCGGCGAGGGCGGCGGCAGGTGCAGCGGAAGACGCGGCGAAAGACGGAGATGTCACGGTGCTCTGCATGGTTCGGTCCGGGGAGTTTGCGTCGGAAGCGACGATTGTCCGCCGCCGACCTGGAGGCGCATCGTCTTCCTCTCTTCGCTGTTCTCGCTGCTCAACTGCCGACGACGCCGCCATCGCTGCGTCGTATCGCCAATGTGGCGGAGCGCGGGCGCGCACTGCCTGGCCTGGTGCCGTCGGGCCAGGCGCTGTTGGGCGCGCCCTCGGCGTCGTCTCGCCGCTCGCCCGGATGCTGAATGTTGACGAACAGCGTGCGTCGGTCCGGCGTGACCACGCAGCCGGTGATCTCGCAGCCATTCGGTCCGACCAGGAACCGCCGGATATGCCCGGTCGCCGGGTTGGCGCACAGAAGTTGGTTGTTGCCCAACGCCGCGTATTTGCCGGTTCCGATGTTCTGACCGGACAAGTCGGTCTGGATCCACAGCAGGCCGCCGCTGTCGAAATGCAGGCCGTCCGGCGCACCGAAGGCGTCGGCCTCCTGCCGCGATGGATAGCGCGTCGCCGCACCCGCCACCTGGGGGTCGCCCGCCAGCACGAAGTGGTTCCACGCGAAGCCCAGACTGCCGGCATCGCCGCCATCCTCGTTCCACCGCAGGATGCCTCCGAAGAGGTTCACCGCGCGCGGATTGGCCGCGTCGGTGCCCGGCTTGCCGGCGGTGCCGCGCTGTACGTTGTTGGTCAATGTGACGTAGACCTCGCCGGTCTGCGGATGCACCGCGATCCATTCGGGTCGGTCCATCTTCGTGCCGCCGACCACATCGCTGGCCAGTCGCGCATGCACCAGCACGTCGGCCTGGCTCGAGAAGCCGCTGGCGTCGGACACGCCGCGCGCGCCGTGCACGAGTTCGCGCCATTCGCCGCGACCATCCGCTTCGTAGCGCGCAACGTAGAGCGTGCCGTCGTCCAGCAGATTCCGGTTGGCGGCCCGTGCGGCCGCGTCGTGGCCAGGATGCACCTTGTTCCGGCTCACGAACTTGTAGATGTATTCGAAGGCCGAGTCGTCACCCATGTAGATGGCCACGCGGCCATCCTTCGTCAGCGTGCAGGTCGCGCTTTCCTGTCGCTTGCGGCCGAGCGCGGTGCGTTTGATCGGTGTGGCGGTCGGGTCGAACGGATCGATCTCGACCACCCAGCCGAAACGATTCGGCTCGTTCGGGTGTTTCGTGAGATCGAAGCGTTCATCGAAGCGCCAGTACTCGACCCATTGCGAGCCCGAGCCGGGCACCGTGCCGTAGCGCCGCTGCGCAGCCGTTGCTGCACGCGTGGCATCCTTGGGGCCGCCGAAATAGCCATGAAAGTTCTCCTCGCAGGTCAGGTAGGTGCCCCAGGGTGTCACGCCCATCGCGCAGTTGGCGAAAGTGCCCAGTACCTGCGTACCCGATGGATCGGCCGAGGTCCGCAGGCCGGGCGTGCCGGCCGCCGGCCCCGCGATGCGCATCGGCGTGCGGCCGTGGATGCGGCGCGCGTAGGGCGATGGCATCACCTGTCGCCAGCCTTGTGGACCGCGTTCGATCTCGATCACCGACACGCCCATCGCATGCAATGACTTGCGCACCTTCTCTGCAGTCCACTGAGCGATGCCGTCGGCATGCAGCAGTGCTTCGTCGGTGTATTCGTGGTTCATGACCAGCAGGCCGCTTGAGCCGTCTTCCGCCAATGGGAAGAAGTGCATGCCGTCGTGATGCATGCCGGCCTGCATGGCCTGTTCGTCGGCCGTGTTGGTGCCGTCCGCGGCGAATGCCGGCATCGCCGTGGCCAACCCGGTGGGCGTGCCCCACGGATACAGCACCTGTGCTTCGTAGTCGGGCGGAAGCGTGATGCCGTCGCGCAATGTCGCGGGCACGCTGGCGAAGGCGGGCAGGTGCGTGCTGCCGGTTCGAGGCTGCGCGCAGCCTTCGGCGAGCAGGGCGACCACTGCGGCGGCGCCAGATTGAAGGAAAAGGCGGCGATCGAGTGACATTGGATATGGGGCGGGCAATCTTACTGAGCGGCCGGTGTCGCCGTGCCTTGCGCATACGGCCATTCGAGCGTCACGCACGTCCCGCCTTCCGGGCCGGCCGCGATCGACAGCATCGCACCGATCGCATGGGCGCGCGCTTTCATGTTCGCCATGCCACGCCCTTCGCCGGGACGCGGCGGTTGCAACGAACCGAGACCGCGGCCATCGTCCGTCAGTACGATTCTCACGTGCGGCTCGGGCGCTTCGATGCAGAGTGCAGCCATCGCGATCCGGGTGGCGCCCGCATGCTTCAGGATGTTGGTGAACGCTTCGAGAAGGATGCGCTGGAGCTGCAGCGCGACCTGGGCATTGAAGCTGGCGATCGGTGGCATGGCGGCGACCTCCCAGGCCAGCGTGATGCCGGCGGCCTCGAGCCGTGGCTGCAGGCGATAGCGCAGCGTGGCCAACACGGTCGTGAGGTCGCCGTGGTTTGGCTGCAGCGAGTCGACGGCCATGCGCATTTCGTCCAGCGCCAGCTTCACATGCTCCTCGAGGACCGACGCCTTGGCATCGGGCTGCCCGACCATGTTGAGCAATCCGACCAGCTGCGAGCCGACGCCGTCGTGGATCTCTCGCATGATGCGTTGCCGTTCCAGCAGCACGGCCTGTTCCTGCTCACGCCGGCGCAACTCGTCGAAGGCGGTGCGCAGCTGCCCTTCCTGTTCGTCAAGGCGATGCCGGAGGCTGGCGTTGAGCGCCCGATGGTCGGCCACGCTGCGGCTGTAGCGGTCGACCACCAAGCCCGCGAGGATCACGACGAAGACGAAGATCGCATGCGGCGTCAGTGTCTGGTCGGAGCCGCCGAACAGGCCGAGGCGCACCCGCAAGAGATCGTTCGCGCCGGCGGCGACCGCGAACATGCCTGCGCCGACCAGCACCCAGGCAATCCGCCGCCGCTGGCCGAATGCCTCCTGCAGCACGATCGGAAGGCAGGCAAGGGCCGTGACTTCGAGCAGCACCAGGCCGGTGGTCCAGAGAACCGGCTGCGCGAACATGAACGAGGCAGCCGCGAGCATCGCGCCCAGGCCCATCGCGACATGAATCGTGCGAACGAGCCAAGGCGGATTGCGATCGAGCACCAGCAGCACGAAGCGCGCGATCAATGCGATGTGCCAGGCGTAACCGATCGCCACGATGGCGCCCCATGCAGGCCATGGCACCGGTACATCGACCCAGGCACGGTCGAGGTTGCGCACTACACCGGAGAACGCGGCCAGGCTGAAGCATCCATAGAGAACATCGCGCTGCCGCCACCAGAGGCCGGCAGCCAGACCGCCCATCAGCAGCAAGCTGACGGAGTAGACGACGGCTGCAGTGTTGCGCCAGCGGCGCAGGCTGTCGTAGCGGGCTTCCAATGCTGTCTCCGGCCCGTAGTGCACCAGATCGAGTCCGCCGCCGCGTTGCCGCTGCGTGGTGGTGTCGATGACCACGCTGGTCGGTGCGTCCCGACGCAACAGTCCCGCCGGAATGCGGATGAGTTGCGCCGTCTTCGACGCGTCGTGGTTCGCATCGCCCAGGTTGCCGAGTCTGGCGACTGTCGTTCCGCCGACGGACACCGTCGCCTGGTTTCCGAGGGATGAGATCAGCAGCGCACGGGGCGTGTCGTCGCCTTTGGTCAATGCTGGCAGCAGCAACTGGTAGCGTGCGTGCCCGGCGCGCCCGGGATAGCGGTGGTCCCAGCGGAACGGGAGCTGAAGATCGACAGCCTGTGGTGTGGCCCCATCCGGCGCGAGCGTTGCCTGGGCAGTGTGCAACGTGACGACGGCGTCGCTGCCGGCTGCCTGCGAAGGGCCTGAAATCACGCCAATGCCGAGCAGCAGGCAGGCAAGGCGCAGCAGGGTGAGCAGGGCAGCAATGCGGCTACGGAAGCCAGCCAAGGTTGCGCGCTTCGAAAACGGCTTCGGACTTGTTGTGCACATCCAGTTTTCCATAGACGTTGCGAATGTGCGTCTGAACGGTTGCCACCGATATGCCCATGCGCGTGGCGACTTCGGAGTAAGTGAAGCCGCGCGATACGAGGTCGAGCACTTCGAATTCGCGGGGGGACAGTCTCGCCTCTGCATGTGGTGTGGCTCCCGTGCCGGCTGCGGGCGTCGCCCGGGCTGCGGGCAGGTGCGCACTTTGCCAGCGGTTGAGAAGCTGCCGAGCGATGACTGGCGACATCGGCGATCCGCCGGCGCGGAGGTTGCGAATGTGCATTGCCAGGTCGGCTTCGGTACCGTCCTTCAGGAGGTAGCCGCTGGCGCCGGCTTCGAACGCCTGCACCATGTTGTGTTCATCGCCGAAGATCGAGATCACCATGACTGCACATGCCGGCTGCAGCCAGCGAGATTGCCGTATGACCTGGAGGCCCGGCAAATCCGGCAGGCCCAGGTCCACCAACAGCACATCGATAGGGTTGTCGATCAGCCACGTCAGGATGTCTCTTGCGGTCGGTGCGCTGAATGCAAGGTTCAACGATGGGTCTGCGGCCACGACCCGTGCAATGCGCTCGCGCATCCGTTGATCGTCTTCGACCAGCGCGACCTGGGTGGTGGGAAGAGCCATGCTTTCCATCACGGCCTCCACGGTGCGGGAGGAGATGCGTCCCGTCTCGAGGAGAGCGTGGCGGCTGAACACATGGGGCAACTCCTGGCGAAGACGGGTGACTCTGTGGGCGAAAACTCTGCCAGAGCTTACTCAGCCTCAGTTCTGAACGCACCCCCTAAACATGCGAGTGCGAAAGTGCGTCATTGCCGGATACACCGCTTGCGTCCTCGCGAAGACCCTGATGCGCTTCGAAAAGGTGACCACAGTTTCCGCAACGGTAGACCTGGATATGGTGCCAGCTCAGGCCGAAGAAAACGGGCGTCTTGTTGCTTGCGCAGTTCGGGCACCTCAGCTCGGACGCAAGCGGATCGAACCCGAGCTGGATATGGCCTTGCAGCGCCTGAGAAGGCTGCGTTGCCGCCAGCCAGGCACGCAAACTGGTAGCGAGTGCTTCGACCTCGGAGCGTTCCAGGCCGGTCAACACCGTCGCGGTGGCGAACGAGATCCGATGAGGCAGCAGCCTGATGAAGCCGCGCATGGTGGCGTCGGACACGTTGCAGAAGGCGTTGAAGGGGTTGCCGATCGACGCGTCTTCCAGCTCGTCGGCCTTGTCGATGGCGGTCAGCGCGGTTGATCCAGTGGGTGGATCGAATGGCTCGACGAACTGCGTGTCGTGATCGATCGTGGTCCGCCATTCCTGATACGCATCGAGCATGTACTGCGTGAAAGCCGGGTCCTCGCGCTCTGCGTTCTGCCGCAGGAACGACTCGAGCGCCGCCGCAGGCCATTGGTAGCCGGGCTCGTCGAGTTCGGAAGCAAAGTGCAGGGAGGCGTGAGGAAATGTCATTGCGTGTTCGTTCTGGGGCGTCGAAGTGCTGGCGTCAGGGGCCTGAAAGGCCGGGCGGCATTGCGGGGCGAAACAGTATCCGCCGCTGTGTCGTGTTGGACACAAAGCGCCATCGAATGCTGAATAAATGCCGACTAGCGCACCAAATAAGCCTGCGAAAAGATGACCATTCGCTGGCAAGGCTTCCTGAATCGCCTGCGGGGCGCCCTGCAAGAGATGCCCTCGTCTGCGCGACCGGCTCTGGCAACGCGTCGCGCAGGTTAGTCGGAAGTGCACAGCGCATTGTGCAGGCAGCCTTACATTCACCTGCGCAGTGTTTATTTCATGACACATTAAAAGAATATTTCATCTTCTTGCCATCCTCTAAAAATTTCATAAAAAGCCAATTGCGTCGTGGAGTCATCCGTTTTCGTAACATTTATGGCTGCGCAAAAGAATGGTTCTGATCTAATTTGTTGTCGCCCACATGGAGCTCTGATGAGTCAATGGAAGTAGACATCTTCCACAGTGCCGAGCGGGCGGCGTCGCCGGTCGAGCGCTGCTCTTGGCTATCGGATGACCCAGTTCATGGAAGGCCGGAATGCGCATGACGATGCCTCAGGCACAGAAAACGGGGCTGTATTCAGCGGAACTGCGTATTGCGCAATCGGTTGCCGTGGTGCGGCAACTGCCGATGGTCGTTTTCGGCAACGGATTCGGTGCTCTCATCGGCGCGATGGCTGTGAGCGAGAGTCAGTCCTGGCTTGGTGCGTTGCCTATGGTGATCGCCATGTGGGCTTTGCTCATCCCGGTGATTTTTGGATGGCTCAGGCTACGGCGCCGGGTGCGACCGGATCGCGTCTCCCCCAGGCGGATCCGCAAACTCGTTGCCTACTCTGGACTGATCGGCCTGACCTGGGCCGCCTGCATGCTTTATTACCTGCCGCGTGTCAGCTTCGACATCCTTTCCTTTCTCATCACCGGCTGTGCATTCCTGGCGGCTGGCGCGGCTGCGGCGCTCTACGTGATCCCCTGGGCCAGCGCCGCCTACGCGACACCGATGTTCCTGGCGGCGCTGTATGTCACGGTCAATTTCCCGCACGCGTCGCAACTCCAGTTGTCGCTGCTGATTCTCCTCATGGCCTGTGGTGTCGGCTGGATCACATTGGCCAACTGGCGCAGCTTTCAGGTCATTACCGCCATCACCGCGGAGAGGGCCGAACTGCTTGCAAATGCCGAGGCGGCAATCATTGCGCGCAATCAGTTCCTGGAGAACGTGAGCCATGAGCTGCGCACGCCGTTGACCGGCGTGATGGGCTATGCGGCGTTCCTCGACCAGGGAATGTCGGAACTTCCGCCGGACAAGCGCGAGGCAGTGAGTTATCTGGCGCGCGCCAGCCGAATGCTGCTCATGCGCATCGACAACCTGCTCGACGTCACCAAGCTGCGTGCTGGCCAACTCGACATTCAGGAGGATGCCTTCGACGTACCGTGGCTGCTGGAGCGCTGTTCTTCGGTCATGGGAGAAAGTGCGGCAAAGAAGGGATTGCATTTCAGCGTTTGGGATGCGCCTGGACTGCCGAGGCGCCTTGTGGGGGATGCCGAGAAGCTGCTGCAGATCATGTTGAATCTGGTGGGGAACGCCATCAAGTTCACCGACCATGGCGCGGTGTCGGTGAATGTGAGCGCTACGCCTTCGGCCGACGGAAAAATCGTCAGCCTCTGCGTGGATGTCACCGATACCGGCATCGGCATCACGCGTGAGCATCAGGTGCGTGTTTTCGACCGGTTCTACCAAGCGGATGGATCGGTGGCGCGACGTTTTGGCGGCGCTGGCCTGGGTCTCACGATTTCCAGGGCCCTGGCTGAGATCATGGGCGGATCGCTGGGGGTGACCAGCGATGGCCACAGCGGAAGCACCTTTTCGCTCGAAGTTCCGTTGCGCATCATCGAGGAGTCCGCGCGACCTGCGGCAGCCGATGCTGCGGTGTTCGGCAGCCAGCGCCGCGTGCTGGTGGTCGACGACGACTTCCACATCCGGGAATTTCTGGGCAAGCTGCTGACGTCGCGCGGCTGCGTCGTGACGCAGGTCGAATGCGGTGCGCAGGCGATCGTCGAATGCGAGGTGAAGCATTTCGACCTGATCCTGATGGACATCCAGATGCCCGGCATGACGGGCCTCGAGACTGCGCGACACATTCGCGACAACGCCGGCCTCAATGCGCGCACGCCCATGATTGCGGTAACGGGCTACCTGTCGAAAGATCGGGTGACCGAACTGAGAGACGCCGGTTTCGACGCGCACTTCGGCAAGCCCATTGCCGCCGAATTGCTCTTCGCGAAGATCGACGAGTGGTTGGCGCGTCCCCGTGCCGACATGGTTGGCGAGGCTGGCGCACCCGTCTGAGCATCGGCGCCACGCCGACCTCTGGCGCACCGTCGTGGCGCCCCTAGGGCATTTCGACCCGCACCGAAATGGACAACGCGAAATTGTCATCCATTCATGTCCTGTGTCCGTTAATCCTGCAGCCCCGGCCGCTACCTGGGTTCTGGTGGGACTGGCGCAGTACTGGCCGTCCGTTAATTTCGCTTTCGAGGTTTCCCTTTGCAACCCACCCTGGCTCCTTCCATCGGAAAGGTCGAAGGCATGCGCGCGGCGTCACCATCGGTTGCCCCGGACGGCGGCACCGGCGCCGTCGCCGCCATGGCATCCCTCTGGTGGCCGCGTCTCAAGACATGGGTGTTGCTCGGGCTGGGCGTGATGCTCGCCTTGGCAGTCGGCCAAGCGTTACATGGTTTGCTGCGCGAGGTCCATTACGAAGACGTGATGATGGCCGTCAAGCTGACGCCCGACTCCGATATCGTGCTGGCGCTGCTCGCCACCGCCGCCAGCTACATCGCGCTGACCAGCTACGACGCATCCTCCCTGCGCTATGCGGGCGCCAGCGTCGGGCGCACGACGGTGATGCTGACGTCCTTCGTGGCGTACGCGCTGGCCAACACCATCGGTCTCGGTCCGCTCACCGGCGGCGCCGTGCGCACGCGAATGTATGCGGCGGCAGGTCTGGAAACCGGGCAGATCGCACAGGTGATCGTCTTCAACGCCGTTGCTTTCGGCCTCGGCATCTCGGCTTTCGGTGCGCTCGGCCTGCTCTGGGGCGCAACGGAGGTGGCGCCGTTGCTGCATACGCATGCTGGCGTGCTGCGTGCCGGCGCCTGTGCATTGCTGCTGGGTCTTGGTGCTTTCATCTGGCTTTGTGCAAGGCGTCGTGAGCTCAACTTCGGTTCGAGCTGGACGCTTCGCCTGCCCACCGCGGGCCTCGCGGTTCAACAGCTGGTGATCTCTGCGCTGGAACTCGGCGCTTCCGCCATCGCCCTGTGGCTGTTGTTGCCCGGCGACCGCATCGCGTTGCCGACGTTCCTGGCCTTCTATGCGATTGCCGTGACCGCGGGCATCGTGAGCCATGTGCCTGGCGGCGTGGGCGTGTTCGAGGCCGTGATGCTGCTCGCCAGCGGTTCGCAGGTGCCGACGGAAGCGATGCTCGGTGCGTTACTGCTCTATCGCGGCATCTACTACGTGCTGCCGCTGGTGCTGGCCACCGCGCTCATCATCACGCACGAATCACGCTCCGGCGTGGCTGCGCCGATCGGTCGTGCGGCGGTGCGCTTGAGCCCTCGCCTGATGGCTGCGTTGGCGATGATCGCCGGCCTCTGGCTCCTGGTGTCCGGTGCGACCCCACTGACCGAAGACGCCAAGGAAATCCTGCACGTCCTGCAGGTACCTTTGCCACTCATCGAGGCCTCTCTGTTCCTCGGCAGCGTGGCGGGTTTGGGCATGCTGCTCGTGGCCCGCGGGCTGTTCCATCGGCTGGACGCTGCGTGGTGGACGACGCTGGGCTTGTCCGTCGTTGCGGCCGTGCTGGCACTGCCGAAGGGCATTGCGCTCAACGAGGCAGCGCTGCTTGCCGTGATCATCGTGCTGCTCGTTATTTCACGCCGGCAATTCGACCGGCCGTCCTCCCTGTTCTCACAGCGCCTGGAGCCCGAGTGGCTGCTGATGCTGGCCTGCGTCTTCGCAGCGACCCTCTGGATCCTGTTCTTCGCCTACCAGGAAGTCGGGTATACAAATCGGTTGTGGTGGCAGTTCGAGCTCGACGCAGAGGCGCCGCGCTCCCTGCGTGCACTGCTCGGCGTGGCGTTGGGCGGGCTCGCGTTCGGCATGTGGCATCTGCTGCGGCCACCGGCCGGCGAGCTGCCGATTCCGTCGAAGGAAGACGTCGAGCGCGCAGCAGCGATCGTGCGTGCAAACCCGGCATCGGAAGGCTGCTACGCGCTCACCGGCGACAAGCACATGCTGTTTTCGCCGTCGGGCAAGAGCTTCCTGATGTTCGGCAAGCAAGGGCGTTCATGGATCTCGCTCTTTGGCCCTTTCGGCGATCGGCGTGAATGGGCGGACCTGGTCTGGCGCTTCGTCGAACTGGCATCCGCGCATGGCGGCCGTGCCGCTTTCTATCAGGTGCGGCCTTCGACCCTGCCGCTGTTTCTGGACTGCGGATTGCGTGCCTACAAGCTGGGCGAGCATGCCCACATCGAGCTGGCGGACTTCAGTCTCAAGGGCGCGAAGCGCGCCAACCTGCGCTCAGGCATGAATCGCGGCGACCGCGAGGGGCTTGTGTTCCAGGTATTGCCGCCATCCGAGGTCGAAGCCGTGCTGCCCGAACTGCGCGCCGTGTCGGACGCCTGGCTGCATCGGCAGAAAGCGCGCGAGAAGAGTTTCTCCATCGGTCGCTTCGATGCCGACTATCTGTTGCGCGGTCCGGTGGTCGTGGTGCGGCGTGAAGGGCAGGTCATCGCATTCGCCAACCTGCTGATCACCGACGCTCGCGAAGACGCCAGCGTCGACCTGATGCGCTACGTTCCCGATGCGCCTCCTGGGACGATGGACTTCCTCTTCGCGAAGACGTTGCTGCACCTCCAGGCCGAGGGCTACAAGCGTTTCGGCCTCGGCATGTCGCCGATGGCTGGCATGGCCACGCGCCGGCATGCGCCGCGCTGGCAGAGACTGGGGCGACTGCTGTTCGATCACGGTGAGCGCTTCTATGGCTTTCGCGGGCTTCACAGTTTCAAGGACAAGTTCGAGCCCGTCTGGGAAGCCCGCTATCTGGCCGCACCCGGCGGTGTTGCGCCCGTGCTGCTGCTGGTCGACCTCGCCGCGCTGGTCGGTGGAGGCGTGAAGGGCGCGGTGTCCAAATGACGGTCTGGTGGATGCAGTGGTGCCGCTGGGTGCCGGCGCTGGTGTGCGCGCTGGCTGTCGGTTGGACGGCGCCGGACGTGAACGCGCAGGCCTTGCCGGCGCCGCAGAGGATGTCGAACGGGCAGTTCGACGATATCCAGGTCTATCGACCGAACGGCCCGGTTCAGCAGTTCGTGCTGTTGATATCGGGCAGCGAGATGCTGACGGCAAGCGACCGGCAGCTTGCGCAGTCGATGGCCGCAAAGGGCGCGATGGTGGCGGCGGTTCTGTTGCCGCCGTTCTATCGAAAGAACATACCGCTGAGCAAGGGTTGCGTCTATGCAGCGGGCACTGTGGAAAACACCGCGCGCTACATCCAGGCGATAGAAAAGGTGCCGACGTACATCGAGCCGCTGCTCGTTGGCACTGGCAGCGCCGGATCGTTCGTCTATGCGCTGATGGCGCAGGCACCTGCGGACACCTTCACCGGCGCGCTGTCCGTCGGCTACTGCCCGCGTCTGATGCTCGACATGCCGCTGTGCGCGGCCAATTCGCTTCAGTGGCAGGCGACGCCTGGTGGCATCGACCTCGCCCCTGCGCCGAAGCTGGCGTCGCCCTGGACGGTGCTCGACACTGGGAGCGCGCCTGCCGCCTGCGCAGCGTCGTCAAAGGGCTTCGTCGAACGGATGCCGCAAGCCAACTGGGTTCCACGCGCTGCCGGCGAGACTGGCGATATTCCGGCAGGATTCGACGCTGCGTACACGAAGCTGGCCGCACGACGCGCGGCGCTCGACCTGGCACCGACCCAGCTCGCCGACATTCCCGTGGTCGAGGTGCCCGCGACCGGACCCGGAAACGCAACGCGCTTCGCGGTGCTGATCTCCGGCGACGGCGGCTGGGCCAGCATCGACAAGCGGCTGGCCGCATCGTTGGCAAAAAGCGGCATTCCAGTCGTCGGACTCGATTCGCTGCGCTATTTCTGGACTGCGCGCACGCCTGATGGCGTTGCCTCCGATCTGAACCGTGTGATCCGCTATTACGCGGCGCGCTGGAAACGTCCCGACGTCGTGCTCATTGGCTTTTCCCAAGGCGCTGACGTGATGCCTTTCGCCGTGAACCGGCTGCCGGCCGCTACCCGCGCCAGCGTTCGTCTGACGGCGTTGCTCGCACCTGGCAAGAAGGCGGCTTTCGAATTCCACGTCTCGAACTGGATTGGTGCGAGCGGCGACAAGCCGATCGAACCTGAAGCGAAAAAGATGTCGGGCGCGACGTTGTGCGTCTACGGCGTCGAGGAACGCGATTCGGCGTTGTGTCCTGACATTGCGGCCAATCCCGGTGTGAAGGTGATCGCAACCCCCGGTGGTCATCACCTGGGGGGGGACTACGACGCGGTCGCGGCCCAGATCATCGGCGCTGCCTCGCCTTGATGCATGCGCTGTGCAATCTGGTGCAAATCGCAACAGATAGTTACGCATGAACGCATGTCACATGGAAAGTGCATAAGGTAAACCCTTAGCAGCCTCTTGCTGGCTGCTTCCATCAACGGTGGTCGCGGACAGCGGAAGCCAGCTCTTGGGCCGGCAACCGCTGTTTGCGTGACGGAAGGGTGCCGAAATGAAGGACGAATTGGGCCAGGCCCGCTTTTGCAAATGGAGAGCTGACCCGCGGGAGAACAGTTTTGCTTCCCGCCTTTTGAAAGAGTGGCTTCAGTGGCGTTGCGGCTGCACACAACGCGTGGCCGCCATCGCCATGAACTCGCTGCCATCGACCTATGGTCTCGACGACCTGGTGTCGTCGGTATTCACGTTCATGGGCGTTGCAAACCGCGCCGCGCCGACGCCGCCACGCTATAACTCATGGCGCAAGAGCGCGAGTTTCGGCGGATCCAAACCCAATTGGGTTGATGAACGCCATGTGATATGGCGGCATCTCACCACCGGTTTGTAGTCGACGTCTCGATTGGCGGGAACGGACTCAGGCGTGGTGGTGGTGGCCGAAATGCGAAATACGTTCGCGCTGCAAGCGGAACCGCATCTTGCGGGTCGCAGCGCGCACTCGGCGCGGCTTGAGTACGCGCCGGCCTAGCAACTCGTCCGCCTCGTCGGCCAGTGACGCGACCTTCATCATGCTGAATGCGCTCACGCCAAAGAAGATGTAGATCAGGACGGCGGCGGTGAAGATCAGTACAAGCATGGCTCTCTCGGGTAGTTTCTCGTCGTGCAACGGATTGCGTTGCATGACATGAGGCTATCACCGGTCACGCGCACGCAATACAGTAGAAATCCTGCCGGGTTTGCTCTTAATGAGAATCCCGGGGACAGCGCTGAGGTCCCGAATTGGTGCATGGGCTGAAGCGTTTGTCCGGCGGACCCGCTGCCAACGGGCGGGCTTTCTGGTCAATTGTCAGGCCTCTGAATTGATCGCGTTCGATGGCAGGCAGACTGGACTGGGTCAAGGCAGCCACGCTGTCGATTCGGCCCTGTCGTGAAGTAATTAGGGCGCTGTATTCGCATTTATGCGAACGCTATGTATTTGCGCCTTTGCGATTTCCTTGCCGCGAATTGCCTGTCGTCGGCGGCTAATTTTCATCGCTGCAGAAAAGCCGCATGGCGAGCGGCTGGAATTGAAATTCGACATCTTCCGGAGGGCTGGACCGGCGTTTTATCGCGCCGTTCAAAATCAGAATCGCGGAATGCTCTGCGCCGACGCCAATTCAAAGACTTGGGTGGCCTGTCCGGAGGGGATCGAACCCCCGACATTCGGCTTAGAAGGCCGATGCTCTATCCAACTGAGCTACGGACAGGAAGATGGAATGGACATTGCGGGTGTCCTGGTCGCCATGCGGCTGCATTGGTCATGCATCCTTGCGGCGAGCGCGATTCTAACGTTGCCACTCCAGTGGTTTGGCGGTATCCGGCACCGCGCTTCGCCTGAGAGACAATCATTCGGAGCTTTGCGGGAGCGCAGTGTGCGTCGATTGGAAATTGAAGTGGGCAAGGTCTGGGTCGCAACGGCTGCGGCGGCCACCGGGCTGATGCTCGCCGGCTGTGCAGGGCCGATGGCAACCATGGCCGAGCTGCGTTCGCCCCAGCATGTGGCGGGCGCCGTGGAGATCGCATGCGGCAGCTATATGCAGTTGGCCCGCTACTGGAATGACAGCGCGCGCGCCAAGCAGGGTAGGGCGGTCGGCACGCTGAACGTGGTTCTGGCGGACGGGCGCGCCGAGATCACCATCGGTACCGGTCCGTACTACGGCCTGATCGAACTCAAGGACCTCGGCCGAAACACCACCCGTGTCACGAGCTACGCCAGCGGCCTCGCTGGCGCTCAGATTCTGGTCTGGCGAAACCAATTGCTGCAGGCACATCAGACGGCGCCAGCGCTCGTCACCTGCCCCTCAGAGGCCGATGTCTGAGGATTGGAGGGCTGTTTGCGGCTCAGGCCTACGTTGACGGCGCAGTCATCTCCCTAAGTTTGGGGGTTGTGCACGTGCATCGTGCGTTGCCGATTGACCCTCTTCTGGAGACGAACACATGCCCCATCCAAAACCGTCGCCGAGTGACCCAGCTCAACTCCCCGTCGAGCCGGAATTCCCTACGGACGAGCACAGCGACAAGCCCAATCCTGAAGAGGGGGAGCCTGGACTGGATGAGAACGCTGCAGGCTTCGTCAAGCCAAAACTCTGAGCCTGCCGTCCCGGTTGCCCGCTGGCTGGCTCTCCCGGCATCAACGCTGGGACCAGAACGCTTTCTGCATGGCGATCGTTTCTTCCGCAATCTCCGGCACGGGGCCAATGAGTTCGACAGGCTTCTGGCAATGGTCGAACACGTAGCGCGACGACACGCTCATCGTCGGGTTCTCGGCGTGATCGCCTGTGGCGGCCAGCAACTGGGCCTCCGTCATCCCAAAAACCACCCGGCCGATGTTGGCCCAGTAAGCCGTGCCTGCACACATGCAGCAAGGCTCGACCGCCGTGTAGAGCGTGCAGCCCCATAAAAATTCCGGCGTGAAGTTCGTGGCCGCCACGCGGGCGAGCGTCGATTCGGCATGGTTGACGGTGTCGATATTGCACTGCTCCAGCAACACCGTTTCCTGATCGGGACCCACCAGCAGTGCGCCGAATGGATGGTGTCCCAGTGCGACTGCGCGTTGCGCAACCACATTGGAACGGCGCAGATGGCGCAGCATCTGTTCGTGGGTGGGGCGCAGGCCTTGAAGGGGCAGGCTGGTTTCCGGATTCGTCGACACGGTGGGTCCTTGCTGGTGGTGTTCGGTGCGAAGCCGTCACTGGATTCAGTGAGCCGACTGCCGCTGATGGATGAATTTTTCGATCGCAGGAAGCAGCAGCGACGTCAGCAGCTCAGGCTGCGCGAGCTGCGGCACATGGCCGCAGTCCAGCGAGATGCGTTGCGCCCCTGGACTCAATTGCTGCATGCGCCGCTGCAGCGGCAGCATCACCGATTGATCATCGAGGCATTCGATGTACACGCGCGGCACGCACCCGAAGCGCGCCGCACTCAGTCGATTGCGCATGGCGCGGCCACTTTCCTGTTGAGGCCGCAGCAGTGCGACTGCGGCACGTGCCGCGTCAGGATCGCAGTCCTGCAGAAAGCAGCGCAGCGCGCCATCGGCGCGTACCTGGGTGAAAAGCCCGTCAGCGCTGTGGTCGAGCCACGGCGATATTCCCGCCAGATCGACCCCGGGCGCCGACACCGCCGTGTCCGCAATGAGATCGATGAAGCTCATGCCCGACGGCAGCATCATGCCGGCCAGGTAGACGAGACCGGCGACGCATTCCGGCACCGCCTCGGCGACTTGAGAGGCCGTGATGCCGCCGCCACTGTGGCCCAGCACGATGGCTGGAGCGTCGAGCCCTCGGAGCACCTTCGTCACATGTGCCGTGTAGCTGTCGAGGTGGGCAGGTGCATCGGCAGTGATCTGCCATCCGTTGCCCGGAAGATCGACCGCGTGTACCTGCCAGCCGTGCGCGGCCAGCATCGGCTGCCAGGCGGCAAAGGCCCAACTGCCTTGCCAGGCGCCGTGGATCAGAACGATGTGGCGTGTGGCGTTGGTAGGCGATGACTTGTCGTTCATCTGTGCGGTGGTGTGGAAGGTGGGAATCCGGGACGCATCACGTCCCGCACTGCGGAAACGGTCCAGTCCGGTCGAGTCTGATCGATGGTATTTGAGCGGCTGCCAGGACAGCGCGCAAGCTGCGGACCATGTCCCTGCATGCGCTGGTGCGACACCGCTGGTGGAAAATAAGCGGTCACGGGGTCGGGGACGTCTGCAATCCATCACCCGAATCCAACCCCGACTCCTCAATGGCATTCCAATGGACCTCATGACTCACGCCGCCGATCGCGTCTCCGTCGCACCGATGATGGACTGGACTGATCGCCACTGTCGGTATCTTCATCGGCTGCTCACGCAACGTGCGCTGCTCTACACCGAGATGGTCACGACCGGTGCGCTGGTGCACGGCGACGTGCCGCGCCACCTGCGCTTCAACGTCGAGGAGCACCCGGTTGCGCTGCAACTGGGTGGCAGTGAGCCGGCTGATCTCGCCCACTGTGCCGGTCTTGGTGAAGCCTGGGGCTACGACGAGATCAACCTGAACTGCGGTTGCCCGAGCGAGCGGGTGCAGCGCGGCGCCTTCGGTGCCTGCCTGATGAACGAGCCGCAGCTCGTCTCTGACTGCGTGAAGGCGATGGTCGACGTCACGGCGTTGCCGGTCACGGTCAAGCACCGCATCGGCATCGACAAGAACGAGAGCTACGACTTCGTTCGCGACTTCGTCGGCGCTGTCAGCGAGGCGGGCTGCAAGACCTTCATCGTGCATGCACGCAATGCGTGGCTCAAGGGGCTGTCGCCCAAGCAGAACCGTGAAGTGCCGCCGCTGCGCTATGAGCTGGTGCATCGGCTGAAGCACGACTTCCCCGCACTGCGCTTCTCGATCAATGGCGGCATCGCGCAAAGTGGCCAGGTTCATGCGCAACTGCGGCTGCTCGACGGCGTGATGATCGGCCGTGAGGCTTATCACAACCCCTGGTGGCTAGCCGAATGGGACACCGCGTTCTTCGGCGAGCCGACGCGTGCCCTGTCGCGCGAGGACGTCGAGCGCCAGATGTGCGACTACATGGTCCGCGAAGCCGCCGAGCACGGAACGCCCTGGTCCAACATCGCGCGTCACATGCTCGGCCTGCGCAACGGCCTGCCCGGTGCTCGTCGCTGGCGCCAGGTCTGGAGCGACCACAAGCTCAAGGGCCACGATCCACATGCGGTCATGGCGATGGCGCATGCGCCGGTCGAGGCGGAAGCCGGAGTTGCCTGATCCGCGACGCCTCGCGCGAGCGTCTGATCGCCCGCGCGCACGGTGGCGGCAGCACGACGCGCGGCATCATCTGGAAGTGCCGCCGACATCTGGATGCGGTGGCCACCCGGAGCGCCCCGGCCCATGGCGGCGAGCAGTTCGATAGACGGCCCGAGCGCCAGTTCGTGTGTGGATCCGCGCGGATCCCTGTCGAGTTCAGGCCGCTGCTTCGAGCCCGCTGCTGAAGTGCTCGCGCATGCGGGTCATGGCGGCATCGGGATCCTTGGCCACCAGCGCCGCCATGAGCGCGCGGTGTTCCTTGAGCGATTCGTCGATGCGGCCCGACTTCAGCAGCGAGTTGTGGCGGTTGAGCTTCATCACCTTGCGCAGGTCCGCCACCATCTGGTCGCGCCAGCGGTTGTTGGCGATGATGAGCAACTGCATGTGAAAGCGCTCGTTGATCGCGAAGAAGTGTTCGCGGTCGACATGCCCCGGCGTTGCCGCCGCCTCCAGCTCGGCGTGCAGCGCCTGAAGCGATGCCAGTTGCGCCGGTGTCGCCTGGACGGCGACGACGCTCGCCGCATCACTCTCCAGCAGTGACAGCAGGTGGTAGACATCGGCCAAGTCCTGCTGCGACACCTCCGTCACATAGGCGCCGCGGCGCACCTTCATCGTCACCAGTCCCTCGGCCGCCAGCACCTTCAGTGCCTCGCGCAGCGGCGTGCGGCTGATGCCGTATTCCTCTGCGATCTTGAGTTCATCGATCCAGCTGCCCGGCTCCAGCTCGCGGTCGAAGATCCGCTGGCGCAGCAGTTCGGCAACCTCTTCATAGAGCGCGCGGGGAGTGAGGGTGGCGGCGGACATGGCCCGAATGTACCGCACGAAATCCGTTTGAATTAATAATTACGAATGGTTAGACTCGTGGAAAACCAGCACGGACACCGACGAGCTCCCTCCGGAAAAGCACAAGAGACGCCATGAGCACACCCGAACCAACCTTCAAGACTTCCGATCTCGACGCCTGGGCCAAGGCCGCTGCCAAGTCCGCGCCGGGCGGCAACGTGGAGGCGCTGAACTGGATCACGCCGGACGGCATCCGCGTCAAGCCGCTCTACACCGCGGCCGACCTGCAGGGTCTGAAGTACACCGACACGCTGCCCGGCTTCGAGCCCTACCTGCGCGGCCCGCAGGCCACGATGTACGCGGTGCGGCCGTGGACCATCCGTCAATACGCCGGCTTCTCGACCGCCGAAGAATCGAACGCGTTCTATCGCAAGGCGCTGGCAGCGGGGGGCCAGGGCGTGTCGGTCGCTTTCGACCTGGCGACGCACCGCGGTTACGACAGCGACCATCCGCGCGTGACTGGCGACGTCGGCAAGGCTGGGGTGGCGATCGATTCGGTCGAAGACATGAAGATCCTGTTCGACCAGATCCCGCTCGACAAGGTCTCTGTGTCGATGACGATGAACGGCGCCGTGCTGCCGGTGCTCGCGGGCTACGTGGTCGCGGCCGAGGAACAGGGCGTGGCGCAGGACCAGCTGAGCGGAACCATCCAGAACGACATCCTCAAGGAGTTCATGGTCCGCA
>JAZKDL010000087.1:0-16363 GCA_040387575.1 Pseudomonadota bacterium | reverse complement strand
GTGCCCTTGGGCGCGGCCAGCGTGTACCAGGTCGACACCTCCGAGCCGCCCAAGCCGGCCTCGGCCATGGTCGGCACTTGCGGCAGCAGCGGCGAACGCTTCGCACCGCCATACGCGAGCGCCTTGAGCTTGCCTTCGGCGATGAAGGCCTGGGTGGCCGCGAGGTTGAGCATGCCGACCTGCACCTGGCCGCCGAGCAGGTCCTTCACCGCCGGTGCGGCGCCGCCATATGGGACGTGCGTGATCCGGATCTGCGCGCGGTGCAGGAAAGACTCGGCGCCGAGATGCGTGGCACCGCCGGTGCCGGCCGACGCGTAGTTGAGCTTGCCGGGCTCCTTCTTGGCCAGGGCGATCAGTTCCTGCAAGCTCGACACCCCTACCGACGGATGCACCACCAGCACGTTCGGTTGGTTGGCCACTGCGGCGATGAAGGCGAAATCGGCGACGCCGTCATAGGAGATGCGTTGCATCAACGGCGTCACCACATGGCCGGCCGAAGTGCCGAGCAGCAGCGTGTAGCCGTCCGGCCGCGCACGCGCCACGAAGCCGGTGCCGATGGTGGCAGCGCCGCCGGCTTTGCTGTCCACGACGATCGGCTGCTTGAGCCGTTGCTCGAGCTGGTGCGCGACGCCGCGCGCGAGCGTGTCGGCCGGGCCGCCGGCCGCATAGGGGTTGATCAGCGTGATCGGGCGCGACGGATAGGCCGGCTCCGCGTGCAGCGCGGGCGCCAGGCACAGCGCGGCGCTGCTCCAGGCGGCCGACCGGACGAACGAACGGCGGGTCGATGGCTTCATTGAATGTCTCCTTGGATGAATGTCGGAATCAGGACTTGTTGCCGTTGTTCTTGTCGTGCGTCCAGCCTTCGCCGCCGGGTGGCCGCTGCAGCATCGGCCGATGGAATATCTCGCCGAGTCCGGCATAGAAGGGGCCACCGAGGCGCGCGATCGGCCGCATGCGCTCGGTGTCGACGCGCTGGCCGTCGTAGACCTCTTCGGACAGGTGGAAGGCGACGATCTCGCCGATGTACAGCGTGTTGATCCCGCGGCCGAGCACGATGGCCTGATCGAGCCGGCACTCCATCTGCACCGGCGAGATCGCGATGCGCGGCGGCTTGACGTGGAGGCTCGGCAGCAGCGGTATGCCGAGCGCCTCGACCTCGCTGACATCCGGCGGAAACTCCTGCGCGCTGCGGTGCATGAGTTCCATGTTGTGTTCGGTCGCGACGTTGACCACGAACTCCCTGCTGCGCAGGATGTTGCGCGCGGTGTCCTTGGTCTGGCCGCCGGTGGCGCGCGCCGCGATGTTGATGGCCAGCATCGGCGGGCTGGTCGCGACGTAGTTGTACGAACTGAAGGGCGCTGCGTTGACCCGCCCTTCATCGTCCACCGTGGTGATCCAGGCGACCGGGCGCGGTGCCACGCAGCCGACCACCAGGCGGTAGGCCGTCTCGGTGTCGAGCCGGTCTCCGTCGACGCAGACGAAGCGCGAGTTGGGCATCGCTTCAGCCATCGACCGGCTCCGTCGCCTGGAAGGAGGGGCGGTCGCGCAGCGTCTCGAACCAGGCCGCGAGGCGCGGCGCCCGGCCGCGCCATCCGAGTGCATCGAAGCGGTAGTCGACATAGCCGAGCGCGCAGCCCACCGTGACGTGACCGATGGAGAAGGACGCGGCGGCGAGCGCGGCTGCTTCGGCTTCGAGCAAGGCCAGCGTGGCCAGGGTCTTGAGTTCGAAGGCGTCGAGCAGCGCCTGCAGCGGCTGGGCGCGCTCGCGTTCGTTGCGCCACAGGATCAACGCATCGAGCAGCCCGTCGCCCAGCGCATGCCAGCGCAGCGCCTGCCAGCGCGGCTCGCCGTGAGACGGAAACAGCGGGCCGCCGGCGAGGTCGTTCAGGTACTCGCAGATCACGACCGAATCGAGCAGCGTCGTGCCGTCGGCGCGGACCAGCGTCGGTATCTTGGAGAGCGGGTTGTCGGCCATGATGGCCGGGTTCGGCTTCAGCATCGCGGCCACCGAGCGCACGAGTTCGAGCTGCGGCAGCAGGTCGAGCTCATGGGCGCAGATCATCACCTTGCGCACATAGGGCGACTTGGGCGACCAATGCAGCTTCATCGTCGCGGCCATCAGATCGCTCCCGCGTGACGCAGCGTCGCGATGCCGTCGGCGTCGTAGCCGAGCTCGGCCAGGATGTCGTCGCTGTGCTGGCCCAGCAGCGGCGGCGCGGTCTGCACCTGCAGTGGCGATTCGGTGAAGCGCATCGGGCTGCCGACCTGCGGCACGTCGACGCCGCTCGGGTGCGGCACGTGGCGCAGCATGCCGCGGGCCTTGACCTGCGGTTCCTCGAAGACTTCGGCGACGTTGTTGATCGGCCCGCAGGGCACGCCGGCCTGGTCGAGCGCCGCGATCAGCTTGTCGCGCGACCAGCTCGCGAAGACTTCGCGCAGCAGAGCGGAGAGCGCTTCGATGTTGCGCACGCGTTGCGCATTGGTCGAAAAGCGTTCGTCGGTGGCCCAGTCGGCATGACCGAACACGTTGCACAGCTTGGCGAACTGGCCGTCGTTGCCGACCACCAGGATCACGTCGCCGTCGGCGCAGGCATACACGTCCTGCGGCTGGATGTTGGGATGGGCGTTGCCGTTGCGGCGCGGCACCTTGTCGGAGACCAGGTAGTTCATCGCCTGATTGGACAACGTCGCCACCTGCACATCGAGCATCGCGATGTCGATGTTGTCGCCGACGCCGGTCTCGTTGCGGCGCGCGAGCGCGGCCAGCACCGACACGGCGGTGTACATGCCCGTCATCAGGTCGACGATCGGGACACCGACCTTCTGCGGCCCGCCGCCGGGCTTGCCGTCCTTCTCGCCGGTGACGCTCATCAGGCCGCCCATCGCCTGGATCAGGAAGTCATAGGCCGGTTGGTCGCGCCGCGGGCCGGTCTGGCCGAAGCCGGTGACCGAGCAGTAGATGAGGCGCGGATTGATCTTGCGCAGCGACGCCTCGTCCAGCCCGTAGCGCTTGAGCGTTCCGGCCTTGTAGTTCTCCAGCACGATGTCGGCACGCGCGGCCAGTTCCTTGACGATCCTCTGCCCCTCGGGCTTTTCCAGGCTCACCGTGATCGAGCGCTTGCCGCGGTTGACGGCGAGGTAGTAACCCGCTTCCCGGGTGTCGTTGCCTTGTGCATCCTTGAGGTAGGGCGGACCCCATGTGCGGGTGTCGTCACCGGCGCCGGGGCGCTCGACCTTGATCACCTCGGCGCCGAGATCGGCCAGGATCTGGCTGGCCCAGGGTGCGGCGAGGATGCGACTCAGGTCGAGCACCTTCACGTGCGACAGCGGGCCATTGGCGGTGGTCATTCAGGGTCTCCTTGTGTTGCAGCCAATTCTGGGGATCGGCTTTCGTTCGGGCTACCGGCTGGACAGCAAGACTGGCATGCATCGATGCGCATAACGCGGCGCGCCATGCGGGCTGGCTGCATAACAGGTTTGCGCGCGACGGCGATGCCCGGCAGACGACTGCTGCCTAAAGTTCGACGATTACTTGGAGACACGAACATGCAACGATTCATCAGGTCCGCGGCCGCGCTCGCGCTGGCTTCGCTCGCCTTCGCCGGTGTTCCGGCCATCGCCCAGACCTATCCGAACAAGCCGATCCGGCTGGTCGTTCCGTTCCCCGCGGGCGGCCCCGTCGATCAGACCGCCCGCGCGCTCGGCAACAAGCTGAACACGGCGCTGGGCCAGCCCATCGTCATCGACAACAAGGGCGGGGCGGGTGGCCTGCTCGGCGCCGACACCGTGGCCAAGGCACCGGCGGACGGCTACACGCTGCTGTTCTCGTCGGCCGGCGCGCTGGTCATCGTGCCGCACATCGCGGTGTCGATGCCGTACGACCCGCAGAAGGACCTGATCGCCGTGACCCAGGCACTCAAGGTGCCGGCGGTGCTCGTGGTTTCGGCAACCTCCAGGTACAAGACCTTCGCCGACCTGAAGACCGCGGCGACTGGCGAGGCCAGCCACATCAACTACGCCTCGGCCGGCAGCGGCACCACACCGCACCTGCAGGCCGAACTGCTCAAGCGCGAAGCCAAGCTGAACATCAACCACATCCCGTACCGCGGGGCGGCACCGGCGCTGACCGACCTGATGGGCGGACAGGTCGACATGATGCTGGTGGACATTCCGGTGGTGCTGCCTTTCCTGCAGTCGGGCAAGCTGCGCGCGCTCGCAGTGACCAACTCCCAGCGCATTCCCGTGCTGAAGGACGTGCCGACCGTGGCTGAGCTCGGCTATCCCAAGGCCGAGGCCTACAACTGGTACGGCATGCTGGCGCCGGCCCGCACACCACCCGAAATCGTCCGCAAGATGTACGGCGCCGTGGGCGACGCGCTGCGCTCGCCGGAGCTGAAGCAGCAGTTCGAGCAGCAGGGCGTGGAGATCGTCGGCAGCAAGCCCGAAGAATTCGGCCCCTTCATCGCTGCTGAATCCGAACGCTGGGGTTCGCTGGCCAAGGCCGTCGGCGCCAAGATGGACTGACGAACCAACGGACCAGCGCCCATCCCATTTTTCATGGCGCGGCAGAGGCCGCGAAATGAACGCTCAGCGGCCGGTGAACACCGGTGCGCGCTTCTCGGCAAAGGCCCGTTGCGCTTCCTTCGCGTCGTCGGTCTTGCCGATCAGGGCGGTCATGTCCTGCTCGTAACGGTAGCCGTCGCGCAGGCTCATGTCTTCGATGACGTTGAGGGTGTGCTTGCCCATGCGGGTCGACACCGGGCTCTTCGACGCGATGGTGCGTGCCATCTCCATGGCCGTCGGCATCAGCTCCTCGGGCGTCGTGCAGGCCTCGACGATGCCCAGCCGGTACAGCTCGGCGCCGCCGACGCGCAGGCCGGTCAGCATCATGCGGCGCAGCCGGGAATGCGAGAACAGGCGCATGGCGTGGCGGCAGCCGCCCAGCAGGCCGACGTCGACTTCCGGCAGCCCGAGCGATGCCTTTTCGGACGCGATCAGGATGTCGCTGGACGCGGCCATCGCCAGGCCGGAGCCGAGTGCGGCACCGTTGATGGCACAGATCACCGGCTTGGCGCATTCGCGGATCGCATGAAAGCATTCGCGTGTGCGGCGCGAATGGGCGGGCAGGTCGCCGGGGCCCTTGATGACGGAGGCGCGCCCCTTGAGGTCGGCGCCCGCGCAGAACACCTTGCCGGCGCCGGTCAGCACCACGACGCGCACGTCGTCCATCTCCGAGATGCAGTCCAGCGCGTAAGTCAGTTCGTCGTTGAGCACGCGAGTGAGTGCATTCACGGGCGGGCTGTTCAGCGTCAACGTGGCTACGTAGTCTTGCAACTCGCAGGTCAACTGAGTCAGGTTTTCCATCGATGTCTCCAGTCTGCGGACAGAACCGCTGTATCCCAAAATGAATCAGTCTAGGGAGCGATCCGCGCGCTTGCTAGCCGGGATGGCGGCACGACTGCTATGCACGCTCGAGCATGTCAGCGAACAAAAGCTCCTTGCGGAGGGCAGCCTCCGCCGCCTTGGACGTCATCGCCCGCGGGTTCAGGAACCAATGCCTGGCCGAAGCAAGCTGGCTTTCGTGGCGGAAGACAGGGGTGTCGTCACCTCTTGCGGGAAGACGAGCCTGCGGGTGCTGATCAGCAGCAGGAGGAGATCGATGCCGACGCGGCCGACCCAGGCCACCGCCGCACCTTTCAGGCCGAAGGCGTGGAGGCCATACCAGAGCAGTGGGAAGTAGAACAGCGCCTCGATCAGGTGGAGCTTCGCCGTCACATGGGCCAGCCCGGCAGCCTGCACCACGGCGAAGGGAATGAATGCGATGCCGTTGAGCGCCAGGCCGACGGCGAGGATCGTGACGACAGGTGCGGCTTCGTCGGCGAAGCCGCTGCCGAGCCACAGCGACAGGCCCCAATGCGAGCCGAGCATCAATGCCAGAGAGACCGGGACCATCGCTGTCGTCACGATGGAAACGCTTCCCTTGTACAGCCGGTGGGCTGCGCGGGTGTCTTTCACGAGCAGCGACGCGAGCCGTGGGAACAGCACGCTGGCCAGCGCGCCCGGCAGGATGAGTGTTCGCGCGATCAGTTCCGACGGCACGGCGTAGTACGCCACGGTCGCGGCGCCGAGCACGGCCGAGATGACGAAACGGTCGGCAGTGACCATCAGCGGGCTGATGATGTTCGATACGCTCATCCACGCGCCGAAGGAGAGCAGGCCGCGGACCTCGCCGCGCCTGAAGCGCGACTTCCACCAGGCCGCGGGTGCGCAGCGGGACACCAGCCGCCAGTGCGCCACGACCAGCGCCAGCCGAGCCAGCATCAGGCAAGACACCATGAGCAGCAGGGAAGGCCCGAAGAAGAAGACACTGGCTGCGGGCAAGCCGAAGGTGCCGATGCCGAACAGCATGCGCAGCACATTGGCGTTCTTGAAGTCCTCGTACGCTTCCAGCACGCCGCGCAGGCCGACCGTGGCCGTTGTGATGGGAATGCCGACAGCGGTCACCAGCAGCGCATGGAGCACGTCTTGCCGCAATGCGGGCGACACCCTCATGACCTCGGTCGCGAAGGGCGCCGCGCCGAGTGCGAGCACCACCCCACCGGCACCGCCCAGGGCCGTCGCCAGCAGCACGCCGCACTTGATCAACGCGGGAAGCTCCGCCAGATGCTCGCCGCTCGAGAGTCTTTGCGACACCTTCTGCGTGAGTGCACGTCCCAGTCCGAAGTCGAACAGGCTGAAGTAACCCATCAGCACCCAGACCAGCGTGAGCACACCGAACAGCTCGACGCCGAGCTGGGACAGGAGGTAGGGAATCAAGGCGGCGCCGGCTATCAGCGGCACGGCTGCGCCCGCCAGACTCCAGAGCGCATTGCGAGAAAGTGACATGGCGGGGCATCCGTCGGAACACGAAACGTTCAGCCGGTCTGAAAGGCTGAACTGGTTTTAATTATAAATGAGAACGATTTGCATACAGGCGATGCGCAAGTCTTTACAGAACAGTTGCCTGCAAGCGCGGCGCATAACTCTTCGGCCGTGGCGCAAAAGACGATGTCGTGGCGCGCTCCTAGAATTTTTCCAGCCATGACGACACCCACGCCACCCCTTCATCCGGCCAGCGCGCCGGCCCGCCAGATGCCGTTCTTCTCGCCCGTGCGGCGGGAAGGCGACTGGGCTTTTGTCAGCGGGCAGATGGCCTTCGATGCCAACCTGCGCATCACGGGCGACGGCGTGGCGGCGCAGACCCAGGTCTGCCTGGCGCGAATCGCCGACATCCTGCGGACCGAGGGCCTGGGCCTGGCGGACGTGGTGAAGGCCACCGTCTGGCTGGCGCGCGTCGACGATTTCGCCGAGTTCAATCGCCAGTATGAATCGATCTTCCGCGCCACCACGCCGCTCGCCCCGGCGCGGTCGACGGTCCGCGCCGACCTGATGGTGCCGGACGCGCTGGTCGAAATCGAAGTGATCGCAAGAGGAGCCGCCTGATATGGACAACGCCGCACTTCCGGACCTCGATCTCGAGGACATCCGTGCCACCGCAGCCGCACTGAAGGGCGCCATTCTCGAGACGCCGGTGGCGCCGCTGCACGGCATGACCGTGCAGCGCCTGCTGGGCGACCAGGACATCTGGATGAAGCTGGAACTGTTCCAGCACACCGGCTCGTTCAAGGCACGTGGCGCCTTGAACGTGGCACGGCAGCTCACGCCCGAGCAGCGCGAGCGCGGCATCACCGCCGTGAGCGCGGGGAACCACGCCATCGCCGCGGCGTTCGCGGCCCGGAAGGTCGGCGTGTCCGCCAAGATCGTGGTGCAGGCCACGGCCAATCCGGCCCGCGTGGCGCTGGCCCGCGCCTATGGCGCCGAACTGCTGACCGCGCCCGACGGAGCCGCCGGCTTCGCGATGGTCGAAGCGCTGATGCGCGACGAAGGCCGTACGTTCATCCATCCATTCGAGGGCATGTCGACGTCGCTGGGCACGGCCACGATCGGCCTGGAGTTCGTCGAGCAGGTGCCGGACCTGGACGCCGTCATCGTCGCGGTGGGCGGCGGTGGACTGGCCAGCGGCGTTGCCACGGCAATCCGCAAGCTGCAGCCGAAGACCCGCGTGTTCGGCGTGGAACCCGAAACCGCCGACGTGATGCGCCGCAGCTTCGAAGCCGGGTCGCCCCAGCAGATGAGCAAGCCGTCGAGCGTTGCGGACAGCCTTGCACCGCCGATGACCACGCCCACGGCCTATGGCCTGTGCCGCCGCCATATCGAACGCATGGTGACGGTCAGCGACGACGACATCTGCCGTGCGCTGGCCGTGCTTTTCCGCGACGCCAAACTGGCCGTTGAGCCGGCAGGTGCTGCCGCGCTCGCCGCGCTGATGGGCCCGTTGCGCAGCGAACTGCAGGGCGCGAAGGTCGGGCTCATCGTCTGCGGCGCCAACATGGACGCGGCCGGCTACAGCCAATTGCTCGCCCGCGGAGAGCAGCAACTGGGCTGAATTTCCACCGGCCGACGGCCGGATCACAGCAGCACTTTCCACCGGGTGAATCCATGCAACGACGTTCCTTACTCCTCCAGGCCGCCACCGGCCTGCTCGCGGCTTCCGCCACACTGACCGCCGCCTTCGCGCAGCCGGCCGATCTGAAGGGCCAGACGCTGCGCCTGGTGGTGGGCTTCCCGGCCGGCGGCACGGCCGACGCGGTCGCGCGGATGTTCGCGCAGGAGATGCAGGCGCCGCTCGGCGCGACGATCATCGTGGACAACCGCGCCGGCGCGGGCGGCCAGATCGCGGCTGAATACTTCCGTTCGCTCCCGGCGGATGGCAAGACGCTGCTGCTGGGCAACAGCCACATGTTCTCGACCCTGCCGCTCACGTCGCGCTCGGTCAAGTACGACCCGCAGAAGGACTTCGTGCCGATTGCGCAGCTGGCCACTTTCGAGAGCTCGTTCGCCATCAACAGCGCCCAGCCTGCGAAGACGCTGCCGGAGTTCCTCGCGCTGGCCAAGGACAAGATAGAGGCGCGCAGCTACGGCATTCCGGCCGCCGGCAGCGGCCCGCACTTCATCGGCTACGTGATCGGCAAGACGGCTCATCTCGACCTGCTGCCGGTGCCGTACAAGGGCGGCGCGCCGTTGCTGGCGGACCTGATGGGCAACAGCATCCCGGCCGCGGTCGACGCGCTCGGCAGCCACATCGAGGCCCACAAGGCCGGCAAGATCCGCGTGCTGGGCGTGACCGGCACCGCGCGCCAGAAGGCGCTGCCCGACGTGCCGACCTTCATCGAGCTGGGCTATCCGAAGGCGTTGAGCGCGTCGAGCTGGGTCGGGCTGTTCGCGCCTCCAGGGTCGTCGCCTGCGTACGCGGAGCAGGTGGCTTCTGCCGTGGCGAAGGTGGCGGCGATGCCGTCTGTGCAGGCCAACCTCACCAAGATCGGGTTCGCCGCTGCGGCGGGTGGACCCGCTCAGCTGCAGGAGACGGTGCGCAACGAACTCGATCTGTGGCGCCCGATCATTGCGGAGTCCGGATTCCGGATCGATTGATGACGCCGACGACCACCCTGTTTTCGTCGGACTACGCCAGTGCACGCCGGCGCTTCCTTGCCGCCTGCACGCTCGCCGGGCTCGATGCCGCCGAGCATCGCCACGCCCTGTCGGGCTCGACCGGCGAGACGCTCGCCACCGACGTGGTGCGCATCGGTCCGGCCGACGCTTCACGCCTGCTGGTGCTGACTTCCGGCGTGCACGGCGTCGAGCTGTTCGCGGGCTCGGGTTGCCAGATCGACTGGCTGCTTCACGCATCGGCCGCGCAATTGCCGCCGGACACGGCCGTGCTGGTGGTGCACGCGATCAATCCGTGGGGCGCGTCATGGCTGCGGCGCTATACGGAAGACAACGTCGACCTGTGCCGCAATTACGTCGACTACCCCCGCATGCGGCAACTGCCGAGCACGCCCGACTACGCGCCGCTGCATCCGGCAGTCACGGCCGATCCGCGCGACCCCGCGGCCATCGCGGCGGCGGATCGGGTGTTGGCGGATTTCGAACAGGCGAATGGGCACCAGGCGCTGTACGGCGCACTGATGGGCGGCCAGTACGACCTGCCCTGGGGCATGGGTTTCGGCGGCAAGGAGCCGACCTGGTCGCGCCAGACCATGGAGCACATCCTGAAGCAGCATGGCGAGGCGGCGCGCCACGTGTGCCTGGTCGACTACCACACCGGCCTCGGCCCCTATGGCTACGGCTCGATGGTCGCGCTGCAGCAGGGTGAGGCGCTGGCGCGGATGCGGCAGGCCTTCGGCGGCCGTGTGGAAGCCGTGCTGGAGCACGGCGCACCGGAGAATTTCGCGCCGGTCTACGGCCATTCGACACCGGGATACGAGCGCGCGCTGCCGCACGCGACCGTGACTGCCGGCGTGCTTGAGTACGGCACCGGACGATCGCAGCGAATGCTGGAGTTGCTGCTGCGCGACCAGCGGGAGTGGGCCGCGGGCGCCGGCTCGGCCGGACTGTCGCCCACGCGCCGCGACCTGCTCGACTTCTTCTATCCCGCGCAACCCGATTGGCAACGCAGCCTGGTGGACCAATCGCGTCTCATCATCGGCCAGGCGCTCGCGTTCCTGGCCAGAAGCGCCTAGGCTCAGGCTCGACTTCGGCATCGCCAGCGATGCCGCCCGACGAGCGCCGGCAGTATCCTCCGGTATCTGCTTCTGGCCAGGGGTGTGCGATGACTGTTTCTTTCTGCGTGCCGAGCGACCACCGCGTCGTGGCCACGCGCCAGTGGGGCCGCGTCGAGGGACTCACCCTCGCGCCTGACGGCCAGACCGAAGGCCAGCGCGAGTTCCTGTGGCTCCAGCCGGGCTTCTATGTTGCGATGGGCCAGCTGGTGCATCGGACCGACCGGCTCGACCGCTATCCCAGCGGCGACTTCTTCAAGCTTCACTTCCGCATGGCTGGCCACAGTCGGGTAGGGCAGGCCAACACGCCGAATTCGCAGGACGTGCTGCCACACACGATGAGCACGTTGGTGCAGCCGCACGACTCGTACAAGGAAGAGCATTTCGCTGCTGGCGAACGCGAACGTTCGCTGACGATCTGCTGCTCGCGCGACTTCCTGCGCGGACAGCTTGGTGTGGGCGACGAAGCGCGCGGGCTGGACGACCCGCTCAGCCCCTACCTGTCCCGCGTCAGGCGTTTCGAGCTGCAGCAGTTTCCCTTGCATCCGGAGCAGGTCGCGCTGGTCAATGCCCTGATGGATGCGCCCGCCGCCGACCCCTACCGCGGCCTGTCCATCGAGTCGAAGGCCAGCGCACTGCTGCACGGCTTCCTGACCGGTATCGGCGAACTGCAGGCCACCGGTGCGAAGACAGGCATCGCCGGCGCGGAACTGGCCCGCATGGCACAGCTCAAGCGGCATCTCGACGCCCATCTGGGCGAAGCGATCGATCTCGCCGTGCTGGCACGCGAACGGGGCATGACCGAGCGCCGGCTCGCCAACAGCTTTCGCAAGGCCTACGGAAAGACGGTGGCCGCCTACCTCAACGACGCCCGCATGATTCGCGCACGTCTGCTGCTCGAGATGGACCAGATCTCGGTCACCGAGGTCGCCTACTGCGTCGGCTACGGCCACGTGGCGAACTTCAGCACGGCCTTCCGACGCGCCTTTGGCGTGAATCCGCAGAACGTCCGCAAGGACGCGCGCGCTGGCGACAGCCGCACCGTGTAGGCACGCGCTATGCGGCTCTGCATGCCGCTGCGCGCGCAGCGTCGGACCTTTTCTTCGCGCGACGCTTTCGGGCCCAGAGGATCACGCCGGTCACGCTCAACGTGGCGACGGCGAGACCCGTGATCGAGATCAAGATGCGTCCCGGCATTCCCAGGATTCTTCCGGAATGCAAGGGGAGTTGGGCTTGCATGAAGACGTCGCCTGCGCTGCCCGTGCCCGGCACCTTGCTGCTGACGACCCGACCCGTCACGCCATCGAGATAGATCCACGGATTTCCCATCCCGTCGTCCGATTCGTCCCGCTCCGGAAAGAAGAAGCTCACGCCGTAGATGCCAAAGCGGTGGGCATAGAAGATCTCGCCGGGCGGGGCATTCCAACCCAGCGCGCGCACATGGTCGACCGCCAAGGCGATCGCTTGTTCTCTTGACAGTTCGGGCTCGACGGGCGCGTCGATCCTGGAAGGTTTGCGCGCCTCGAAAGGCGTTGGCGCGACCGTCGAAAAGACCGAGATGACCGGCTTCATCACTTCACGCCCCAGATTGAGCGATACGGATGTCACGGCGAGCATCAACAGGATTCCCCACAGCCAGACACCGCCGGAGCGGTGCAGGTCGAAGTTCAGTTTGGCACCGCCCTGGCGCAACCTGAACGCGAAGGACTTCCGCCAGCTTTTGGCACTGGGGAACGACACCCACAGGGCGACCAGGCAATCGAAGATCCACACCGCCGAGACGATGCCCATCACCCACACGCCGAAGTCAGTGCAACGTATTTGGCTTGCTCAGGCCAGTGCCGTCCCGAATGTCGCCAGCAGACGCGTCCAGGCGCGTTCGGCCTGGGCCGTGTCGTACACCCGTGTGTCGGGCGGGCACCAGCCGTGGGCTGCTGCGTACACCTCCACCTCGGCCGGCAGCTTTGCGCTGTCGAACGCGGCGCGCAGCGTAGCTTTGGCTTCAGGGTCCTTGGCGTCGTCGTTCTCGGCCACTGCGATCAGGTAGCGCGCCTGCGTCTGGGCCACCAGGCGATGGGGGCTGTCGGGCGCAGCGGTCACCATGGCGGCGCCGTGGAAAGTTCCGACGGCACCCACGCGGGTGGGCGCCACGGTCGCCGTGCGCACCGCAATCGGCCCGCCCATGCAGTAGCCGGTGGTGCCCAGCTTGCGTGCCTTGTCCACCTCGGATTGGGCATCGAGCCAGGTCACGAAGGCCTTGCCGTCGGCCAGATGCATGGCCGGCGTGAGGGCCTGCATCAGCGGCATCACTTCGGCTATGGGCGTCTGGCCGCCCTGCGCAGCGGTGGGCGCTTTCTTCTGCCGGTAGAAGGGGTTCACCACCAGCACGCTGTAGCCCGATTCGGCCAGCCGCCGCGCCATTTGCCTGAAGGCCGGGCGAAGACCGAACACATCCGGCCACACGAGCACGCCGGGTGCCGGACCCGATGTGGGCGCAACGAAGTAAGCATCGCAGCTGCCGTCCGCGGTGGTGATGGTCACCTCGCGCTCGGCAACGGCCACGGCGTTGGCCACACCGGGCAACGCGGTCAGCAGGCCCGCGGATGCGGCCAACATGCCGAAGTCGCGGCGGGTGTACTTCTTGAGTTCTTCCTGGTCATTCAAATCACACACGTTGGTTTACCTCATCAGGATGGAAATTGGACGGCAGCTTTTGCCACGAATCGGCGCTGCTAGCAAGCGGTCACCCGTTTCTCTGACGGGCGATAGCGGCCCGGCGTGTCGATTTCCGACGATCGTCCATTCATCGTCACGGAGACGATGAGCCCGGCGAAGTACGAGGCGTTCACCAGGCGTTTACCAGGCGTTCGATTCAGGCAGCGTCAGTCCTTCTCCAGCGTGAATGGCGCGCGGCCAGCCGTGTCTTCCGGAATTGGGCATAGTGGCTCGTTCTCCACATCGGCCGGTTTCTGACAACAGAACAGACGGACCTGGGCCTGACATCACTCCTGCAGAGCGCATCACATGAAGAAGATCGGATTTCTCTCGTTCGGCCACTGGACGCCGTCCACGCAATCGCAGACGCGTTCGGCAGCGGACGCACTCCTGCAGTCCATCGAGCTGGCCGTGGCTGCCGAGGAACTGGGCGCGGATGGCGCCTATTTCAGGGTGCACCATTTCGCCCGCCAACTCAGTGCGCCATTTCCGCTGCTGGCGGCCATTGGCGCGAAGACCCGTCGCATCGAGATCGGGACGGGCGTGATCGACATGCGCTACGAGAACCCGCTCTACATGGCCGAGGACGCAGGTGCTGCAGACCTCATCGCAGGCGGGCGGCTGCAACTCGGCATCAGCCGGGGATCGCCCGAACAGGTGATCGATGGGTGGCGCTATTTCGGCTACGGGCCGGCCGAGGGCCAGACGGAAGCCGACATGGCCCGCCAGCGCACGGAGACATTCCTCGGTGTACTTCAGGGCGAAGGATTCGCGCAGCCCAATCCGCGCCCGATGTTTCCGAACCCGCCCGGGCTGCTGCGCGTCGAGCCTCATTCGCAGGGCTTGCGCGACCGCATCTGGTGGGGTTCGAGTTCGAACGCGACTGCGATCTGGGCCGCGAAACTCGGCATGAACCTCCAGAGCTCGACGCTCAAGAACGACGAGACTGGCGAACCGTTCCATGTCCAGCAGGCCAGCCAGATCCGGGCGTATCGGGAGGCCTGGAAAGAGGCCGGCCATACGCGGGCGCCTCGGGTGTCGGTGAGCCGCAGCATCTTCGCCCTGGTGAACGACAAGGACCGCATGTACTTCGGGCGCAGTGGCCAGGAGGACGACACCGTCGGATTCATCGACGACAAGACGCAAGCGATCTTTGGCCGCAGCTATGCCGCGGAACCGGATGTCCTGATTCGGCAACTCTTGCAGGACGAAGCCATTGCCGAGGCCGATACCGTGCTGCTGACGGTGCCCAACCAGTTGGGCGTCGACTACAACGCGCATGTCATCGAGGCGATCCTGACTCACGTGGCGCCGGCCATGGGCTGGCGCTGACTACGACTTCTCAAGAACGCGAGCAGGATTTCCAACGACCGTTGCGCCACGCGGGACGTCGCGCGTTACCACGCTGCCTGCTCCCACGATGGCGTCATCCCCGATCGTGACGCCCGGCAAGATGATCGCGCCGCCCCCAATCCAGACATTGCGTCCGATGTGAATCGGTCGACCGAATTCGAGCCCTGATGCTCGTTCTTCCGCAGAGCGAGGATGGTCCGCGGTGAGGATCTGGACGCCGGAAGCAATTTGAGTCTTGTCGCCGATGCTCACCTGGACAACGTCGAGGATCACGCAGTTGAAGTTGAGGAAGACGCCTTCGCCCAGGCGAATGTTGAAACCGTAGTCGCAATGAAACGGGGGCCGGATGGCGGCGCCTTTCCCAACGCCGGCAAGCCGTTCTTCCAGCAGCCCGCGTCGGGTCTCGCTGGTGGACCCCAACGCGGCGTTGTAACGAACCAGCCACTCGCGCGTGGCCGCCAGGTCGGCCTGAATTTCTTCATCACCGGCGTCGTAAAGGTCGCCCGCAAGCATCCTTTGTTTTTGGGTTCTTGAATCCGACATCATGACTGGATCGGCCGCAGGCTGGTGAGGTCGATATCGCCATGCTGGCTGGTGAACCTGGCTTCGCCCATCACGCCGTTGCCCTGTCCCGTCTGGCTGATGCCGTTGATCAGGTGATCACCCGTGTCGTACTGTCGTATGTCGCCGTCGCGGTCGACCACCAAGCGACGATCAGCCGGAAAAAACGCGTACCGCAACGTGCCCTGCGATCCGGTACTGGATGGCTTCGACAGCCCTTGCGGCCACCATTGACTCTCGGATGAAGTGAGTGGGTCCATCGGCTCCATCGGTTTCATGGGCTTCATTGGGGGCATTGGTTTCATTGGTTCCATGGCTGTCTCTGCTCCTGGTTTGGTGCTGTCAATGCGACATATGGTGCTCCCGCTTGATGCAGCGCTTTGTCAGGCAGCAACGTATGGTCGCGTCCGGGCGGGTCGAGCTCTGCGGCATCGCTGGCGTTGATGCCGCCTTTACGCGGACACGCCAACCATTTGCACCGTTTTGATACCGCTTTGCCGACACTGAGATCCTGTTCATTCACAACATGGATTTATGGCATACGCGGCATATCGCTACCCACCGGGTGGCAGCAGCAACAGCGGCATTGCAACCTATGAGGTGCTGGATGTAACAGTCGCCTTGGTGGACGCCTGCAGGCTGCGCCGAGAGCTCGCTTGCTGCGACGATGTGGGCGTGCTGAGATGCGAGCCTCTTCTCCACAGGAGCCCCGCATGCGATCACGACGGCCGGCGTGCCAGGCTCACAGTGAGGTTCTCGACGTCTCACTACACGGAGGTGCTGCGCTGCGTCCTCGAGTGTGTGCCTGATGGCGAGATAGGTCCGCGGTTGACTTGGCGTGCGCACCTCGAGCGCAGGGGGTTTTCCTGTGAGCAGTGGGACAACTGTCGCCATTGAAGCGACAAAGCGCATCGGGGAACAGACCGAGGCCGTGTCGCGGCGAGCCGCCGCGCCTGGTGACGCGCCTGGCGAGGCGCCTCCTGCCATGCGTGCGCCAGGCTCGCTTCACGCGCCCGGGCCTTCGCATCGTGTTCACGCGCGACGGCGTCCATCCGCGTGATCTCGGCATGGTC
>JAZKDL010000086.1:0-5991 GCA_040387575.1 Pseudomonadota bacterium | reverse complement strand
GCGTTCGCCGTGTTGGCCGGCTGCGCGTCTCAACCTGGTCCGTCAATGGCCGGTGCGGACATGGTCACATCGTCCGACGAGCCTGCCGGACGCAATCGCGCTCGAATCCGTCTGGAGCTGGCCGTCGGCTATTTCCAGCAGGGCCAGACCACGGTGGCTCTTGATGAGATCAAGCAGGCGATCGTTGCCGACCCGTCTTTTGCCGACGCCTACAACCTGCGGGGATTGGCTTATATGCGGCTCAACGATCCGGCGTTGGCAGAAGACAGCTTTCGTCGCGCTATTTCGCTCAATCCACGCGACGCCAACTCGCTGCATAACTACGGATGGTTGCTGTGCCAGGAGAGCCGCTATATGGATGCGGCGCAGCAGTTCGCGCAGGCGCTGGGCGTGCCGGGGTATGGCGATCGTGCCAAGACTTTGATGGCTCAGGGTGTGTGCGAAGTCCGCGGAGGCCGGCTCGACGACGCGGAGCGCAGCTTGCGCTCGGCCTATGAACTCGATGCAGCCAATCCGCTCATCGGCTTCAACCTTGCAACCGTGCTGGTGCAGCGAAACGACTGGGCGCGCGCGCAGTTCTATGCGCGCCGCGTCAACAACGGCCCGTCGTCCAATGCCGAGACACTCTGGCTTGGCGTTCGGATCGAGCGACAAGTCGATGATCGTGAGGCAATGGCTCAGCTAGGCGGGCAATTGCAAAGGCGCTTCCCGCAATCGCGGGAAGCTATTGCGTACGAGCGCGGGAACTTCAATGATTGAACGAGCCAGCGAACTCGCTGCTTCCTCCGTGCAACCACCGGTTGCAGAAGACAACATGACCCTGACTGCCGGCGACATGCTGCGCGAGGCGCGGTTAGCGCACGGCGTCCAGCTCGACATGCTCGCGGCCGCACTCAAGGTTCCCGCCAAGAAACTCCAGGCGCTTGAAGATAACGACATCGAAGCGTTGCCGGATCCCGTGTTTGCACGTGCGCTGGCGGCGAGCGTCTGTCGGGCGTTGCATGTCGACGCAGCGCCGGTGCTGGCCAAACTGCCCGGTGTGATAAGGCCTGGTCTTGCGGAACAGGATCGGGCGATCAGCACCGGTTTTCGTCCAGGACTGCCGCGGCGCACGAGTCGCAACAGTTCGAGTGGGCTGCCCTCACGCGTCTTGCTGACGGTCGTCGTCCTGTTGCTGATCGGCGCCGCAGCGCTGTTTTGGCTGCCGCCGACAGCGTTCGAGCGCATAGGATCGTCAATTTCGCACTTCACTTCGCGCGACACGGCGAGTGTGCCCGCTGTTGCTGAGACGACCGGCGACATTCCGCCTCCCGGCACGATCGTGGAGCCTGTGGCAGCTGCGGTGCCAATGCCACCAGCTTCGGCTTCAGTGCCTGCCGCGACCGTGCCTTCAGCGGTGGCTGCAGCGGCGGCCCCCAGCATGTCCCCTGTTTCGACAGACATTCTGGCCTTTGCTGTTCGCGATGAGACATGGGTAGCGGTCAGCGAAGCCGGCGGCAAGCAGTTGATGAGCCGAACCTTGCGCGCTGGTGAGAAGGTCGCGTTGTCCGGCGCCTTGCCACTGGCGGTCGTGGTGGGCCGGGCGTCGGGCGTGGACGTGTCTGTTCGCGGAGCGCCTTTCGATCTGACGCCGTTCGCCAAAGCGGGCGGCGTCGCACGTTTCGAGGTAAAGCCATGAGCGATCAACTTCCGATCGAACCCGCGGCGCCGATGGCGCGTCGTTCTCGACAAGCCCGTGTCGAATGGGGGCCAAGAATCGTGACGATCGGCGGCGATGCGCCCGTGCGCGTCCAGTCGATGACCAATACCGACACGGTCGATGCCATCGGCACCGCCATCCAGGTCAAGGAGCTTGCGAACGCGGGTTCGGAGATGGTGCGGCTGACGGTCAACACGCCCGAGGCCGCAGCCCAGGTGCCGTATATCCGCGAGCAGCTCGACCGCATGGGCATCGACGTGCCACTGATCGGCGACTTCCACTACAACGGACATCGGCTGCTCACGGACTATCCTGCCTGCGCAGAGGCGCTCAGCAAATACCGAATCAACCCTGGCAACGTGGGCAAGGGCGACAAGAAGGACAAGCAGTTCGGCCAGATGATCGAGGCTGCAATGCGCTGGAACAAGCCGGTGCGCATCGGTGTGAACTGGGGCAGCCTCGATCAGGAGCTGCTCGCTCATCTGATGGACGTCAACAGCCGACGCACAACGCCATGGCAGGCCAAGTCGGTCATGTACGAAGCGCTGGTCAGCTCCGCCATCGATTCCGCCAAGCTCGCCGAGTCGATGGGCATGAATGGCGACCAGATCATCTTGAGCTGCAAGGTGAGCGGCGTGCAGGACCTGATCTCGGTCTACCGCGAACTCGCCAAGCGCTGCAACTATGCGCTGCACCTGGGTCTTACCGAAGCCGGCATGGGAACGAAAGGCACGGTGGCTTCCGCCACTGCGTTGTCTATTCTTCTGCAGGAAGGCATCGGTGACACGATCCGCGTGTCCCTGACGCCGCAGCCTGGCGAGTCGCGTACGCAGGAGGTGGTGATTGCCAACGAGATCCTGCAGGCGCTCGGCTTGCGCATCTTCGTACCAAGCGTGACGGCGTGCCCAGGTTGTGGCCGGACCACCAGCACCACTTTCCAGGAGCTGGCCAAGACGATTGACGATTACCTGCGTCTGCAGATGCCGGTCTGGCGAACGAAGTACCCGGGCGTCGAAGTGCTGAAAGTGGCTGTGATGGGCTGCATCGTCAACGGACCTGGCGAGAGCAAGCATGCCGACATTGGCATCAGCCTGCCAGGGACCGGCGAAGCACAGGCTGCCCCCGTCTTCATCGACGGCGAAAAAGCGCTCACTCTGCGCGGCGACAACATCGCTGCCGAGTTCCATCAGCTCGTCGAAAACTACATCGAAAAGCGCTTCGGCAGTGTGCAGCCCGCCGAGCTCGCGTGATTACTTTTTTGCTCCCTTTCCACGGATCCCATGGTTGACAAATTGAATGCCGTCAAAGGCATGAACGACATCTTGCCGCCCGAGTCGGCGCGCTGGGAATGGCTCGAGGCGATCGTGCGCGAATTGATGGCGCGCTATGCCTACCGCAACGTCCGCACACCGATCGTCGAGCACACCGCGCTGTTCGTTCGCGGCATCGGCGAGGTCACCGACATCGTCGAGAAGGAGATGTATTCGTTCGAGGACAAGCTCAACGGAGAGAAGCTCACGTTGCGTCCCGAAGGTACAGCCAGCCTGATGCGCGCGGTCATCGAGCATTCGATGCTCTACGACGGCGGCAAGCGGCTCTGGTACACCGGTCCGATGTTCCGCCATGAGCGGCCGCAGCGCGGTCGCTATCGCCAGTTCCACCAGATCGGCGCCGAGGCGCTCGGTTTTGCCGGCCCCGAGGTCGACGCAGAGTTGATCCTGCTGGCGGCGGCGCTCTGGAAGACCATCGGGCTGACCGACGTGCGACTCGAACTCAACAGCCTTGGCCAGCCACCAGAGCGTGCGCTGCACCGCGCTGAGCTCATCAAACACTTCGAAGCGCATGCATCGTTGCTGGACGATGAAGCGAAGCGCCGGCTGCACAGCAATCCACTGCGCATTCTGGATACCAAGAATCCGGCAATGAAGAACGTGGTCGAGTCGGCACCAAAGCTGGTCGACTTTCTCGGCGCCGCATCGCTTGCGCACTTCGAAGGTTTGCGCGCGATCCTCGATGCCAACGGTATCGCCTACACGATAAACCCGCGTCTTGTGCGTGGCCTCGACTATTACAACCTCACGGTCTTCGAGTTCGTGACCGACCGCCTGGGTGCGCAGGGCACGGTGTGCGGCGGTGGTCGTTATGACGATTTGATCGTGCAGATCGGAGGCAAGCCGGCGCCCGCGGTTGGCTGGGCCTTGGGTATCGAGCGTGTGTTAGCGCTCGTCGAAGAGCAGGGCACGGCTGTCCCGGTCCCGGTGCCCGATGCCTATGCGGTCGTGCCCGATGCTTCTGCGATGCCCGTTGTACTGCGAACGTTGCAACAGCTGCGCGACGAGGGCGTTCGGGTGCAGATGCACGCCGGCACCGTTGACGGGCTTGGCAGCTTCAAGTCGCAATTCAAGAAGGCCGACGCCAGCGGTGCCCTTCATGCGCTGGTCTTCGGTGCCGACGAACTGGCGCGTGGCGAGGTCACGGTGAAGGCGTTGCGCGACGGCGGCGGCGCCCAAACCACGCGTCTGCTGGCCGAGGTGGCCGCATGGGCCGCCACCCTACAATCGCCCGCTACCAAGGACTGACAGCGCATGGCAACTCATCTCGATCTCGAAGAACAGGAACAGCTCGACCAGCTCAAGCATTTCTGGAATACCTATGGCACGCTGATCACCTGGGTGGTGCTGTTGGCAGCGGGTGCCTTCATGGCCTGGAACGGCTGGCAGTACCTGCAGCGCAATAAAGCCGTGCAGGCTTCGGCGCTATATGACGAAGTCGAGCGCACGGCCACGGCCGGCGACGCCGAACGGGTAGAGCGCGCATTCGGCGACATGAAGGACAAGTTCTCGGGTACTGTGTATGCGCAACAAGCGGGCCTGCTAGCGGCCAAAACGCTCAATGAGAAAGGCAAGACCGATGCGTCGCGCGCGGCGCTGACATGGGTTGCCGAGCATGCCGTCGACCCTGGCTACCAAGCCATTGCGCGGCTCCGGCTTGCGGGTGAATTGATGGACTCCAAGTCCTACGACGACGCACTCAAGCAACTGTCGGCAACTGCGCCGAAGGAATTCGAGGCGCTGTTTGCCGATCGCAAGGGCGATATCTACCTGGCGCAGGGCAAGCGCGATGAAGCGAAAGCCGAATACCAGAAGGCATGGAGCGGTCTTGAAGCCCGCAATGACTATCGCCGCCTCATCGAGGTCAAGCTCAATGCAGCGGGCGTCGACCCCGCCTCGTTGGCCCCCAAGGTCGCCGTGACCGTGTCGCCCGCAAAAATCGTCCAGTGATCGTTCTATGAATTTGAAGTCGTTGAAATTTACGCCGTCGACGGTGCCCGTACGGCGCCTGGGTGCTGCGGTCATTCTGATGGCCACGCTGGCCGCTTGTTCGGGATCTGGCAAGCTCAAACCTGCAGATCTGCCTGCCAATCCTGCACTCTTCAGCGTGCGCCAGGCCTGGAACATCCGCCTGCCTGCGACCAGCGTGCCGCTGCAGACCGACGTAAGCGGCGATATGGTCACGGTTGCCAGTTCCGATGGCACAGTCGTTGCCATCGATGCCGTTTCCGGCCTCGAGAGCTGGCGTGCCAATGTGGGTGCGCCCTTGCTCGCAGGTGTCGGCAGCGACGGCTCGTTGGTTTCCGTCGTCACCGCCGGCAATGAACTCGTGACGCTGCAGAGTGGCAAGGTGCTCTGGAGACAGCGTCTTGCTGCGCAAGCCTACACCGCACCGCTCGTAGCGGGACGTCGCGTGTTCGTCCAGACGGCAGACCGCACGATGACTGCATGGGACGGCCAGACTGGTCGGCGGTTGTGGTCGCAGCCACGTACCGCGGAAAACCTCGTGCTCAAGCGTCCGGGTGTGCTGCTCGCCGTCGGTGACACGCTCGTCACGGGCGTCGGTGGCCGACTGGCGGGATTGAATCCAGCTAACGGTTCATCGCGTTGGGAGGCGCCGATCGCTGCCCCTCGCGGTACAAATGACGTCGAGCGACTCGTTGACCTGACGGGTCCTGCAACGCGTCTTGGCGATAACGTTTGCGCGCGTGCGTATTACGCATCGGTGGGTTGCGTAGACACTTCGCGTGGTACGTTGGTCTGGAGCAAGCCGGCATCTGGCGCCGGTGGCTTGGGCGGCGACGACCGAGTCATCTACGGCACTGAGTCCAACGGTGACGTTGCAGCCTGGCGCCGCGCCGACGGGGAGCGCGTCTGGCTGTCGGAGCGCCTGAAAAATCGCACGTTGACCGCGCCCTTGGCCGTCGGCCGCTCACTGATCGTCGGCGAAAGCACAGGTAC
>JAZKDL010000085.1:0-3274 GCA_040387575.1 Pseudomonadota bacterium | reverse complement strand
ACTGGTCCGGCTATTCGATCTTCGAAGAGGCATTTACCCGGGGGCACTTGGCGGGCGCCGCTGTCTGAGCGGTTGCCGTGCCATGCGGCGCGCCATGCACGACTGAGCCCGTGCGTTACCAACTGCGCCGCGCCGAGGTGCGGTCGTTCAACCGCGCATCAGCGCTTCGATCTCGTCCCCATTCACCGGCACGCCGCGCGTGATCAGCTCGCAGCCGGTCGCGGTGACGATCGCGTCGTCCTCGATGCGGATGCCGATGTTGTGGAAGGCCTCGGGCACGCCGTCGCCCGGACGCACGTAGATGCCGGGCTCGATGGTCAGCACCATGCCGGGCTGCAGGATGCGGCTCGGCCGGTTCTTGATGATCTCGCCCGACAGCGGGTCCTTGCGTTCGCTGATGTCGCCGACCTGCGTGGGCTCGACGTAGCTGCCGCAGTCGTGCACGTCCATGCCCAGCCAGTGGCTGGTGCGGTGCATGTAGAACGGGAAATAGGCGCGCTGCTCGATCACGTCGTCGACGCTGCCGACCTTGTTCGGGTCGAGCAGGCCGAGGTCCAGCATGCCTTGCGCGAGCACCTTCACCGTCGCCTCGTGCGGGTCGTTGAAGCGGTTGCCGGCCTTGGTCGCAGCCACGGCCGCGTCCTGGCTGGCGAGCACCAGGTCGTACAGCGCGCGCTGCGGTCCGCTGAACTTGCCGTCGGCCGGGAAGGTGCGGGTGATGTCGCTCGCGTAGCCGTCGAGCTCGCAGCCGGCGTCGATCAGCACCAGTTCGCCCTTGCGCACCGGCGCGGCGTCGGCGCGGTAGTGCAGCACGCAGGCATTGGCGCCGGCCGCGACGATCGAGCCGTACGCCGGGTATTGCGAGCCGCCCAGACGGAACTCGTGCAGCAGCTCGGCGTCGAGGTGGTATTCGCGCACGTCCTTGCCTTCGCGCAGCATGCGCGCCGACAGCTGCATCGCGCGGATGTGGGCGCGCGCGCTGATGTCCGAGGCGCGGCGCATCACGTCCTGTTCATGCGCGTCCTTCACCAGGCGCATCTCGTCGAGCGGGCCGCACAGGTCGCGCTGCTGCTCGGGGCACAGCGCGCCGAACCGCACGCGGGCGCGCACCGACTGCAGCCAGCCGTCGACCCGCGTCTCGAGTCCCTTGTGGGTCGCGAACGGATACCAGACCGTCGACTTGTTCTCGAGCAGCTTGGGCAGCTTGGCGTCGAGCTGGTCGACCGACAGTGCGTCGTCCACGCCCAGTGCGCCTGGTGCCGCGTCCGGGCCGAGCCGGTAGCCGTCCCAGATCTCGCGTTCGAGGTCCTTGGGCGCGCAGAACAGTGTCGAGGTGCCATCGCCGGCCAGCAGCAGCCAGGCGTTCGGTTCGGTGAAGCCGGTCAGGTAATAGAAGTAGCTGTCGTGCCGGAACAGGAAGTCGCTGTCGCGGTTGCGCTGGCGTTCCGGCGCGGTCGGGATGATCGCGATGCCGTCGCGGCCGAGTTGCGAAGCGAGACGGGCGCGGCGGCCGGCGTAGATCGTGGAGTCTGCTGTCATGGCGTGTTGAGTTGGGCGAGTCGTTCGGGCGTTCCCACATCGGTCCAGCGGCCCGTGTAGAGCTCGGCGCTGACCATTTCATTGTCCATCGCGGCCCGCAGCAGCGGGGCGAGTGGGGCTTTGGTTCCGTCGGGGTTGCCGGCCGGGATGGCGCAGTACGGCGGCGCGAACAGCGCGGCGCGGTAGAGGCCGATGGTGGAGAAGGTGTGGCGCGGCGCCGAGGCGTCCGTGGCCTGGTTCGTCGCCATGCCCTGCGGCGTCAACCCGAAGTCGCCCTTCGGGTTGTGCGCCGGGTTCGGCACCAGCCAGAGATGCGCGAGCCGGCCGCTGGCCAGGAACCGTTCGACGGCCTCGCGCGTGAAGCGGAAGTCCGGCGCGAACACGTCGCCCGCCGCGACCCAGAACGCGTCGCCCAGCAGCGGCAGCGCGCGCACGATGCCGCCCGCGGTTTCCAGCGCGCCGCCGGCCTCGCGGCTCTCGTGTGAGTAGGCGATGGTGCTTCGGCCGCCTGCGATTTCAGGCGTTTCGCCGAAGCGTTCGGCCACCTGATCGCCGAGCCAGCCGGTGTTGACCACCAGGTCACGGAAGCCGCCGGCGGCCAGCGCTTCCATCGGCCATTGCATCAGCGGCTTGCCCCGTACGTCGAGCAGCGGTTTGGGCGTGATGTCGGTCAGCGGTCGCATGCGGTCGCCGCGGCCGGCCGCGAGGATCATGGCTTTCATCCCGCGCTGCCGATGTTGCCGACATCGATGGCGCCGTCGATGCTGCCGCGCTGCAGCGCATGGCGTTCCACCCGGCCGGGCATGAACACCGCTTCCAGCGCGTCCATCACCGCCCTCGCCTTGGCCGAATGATCGGCGCCGAAGTTGCAGACGTAGACATCGATCGTCGCGCCGCGCTGTTCCGGCCAGGTGTGGATGCACAGGTGCGATTCGGCGAGCAGCACGGTCGCCGTCACGCCGCCCGCGTCGGTGCCCGGTGCCGGTGCGAACGCGTGGAACAACTTCCCGACGGCCTGCAGGCCCGCGGCCTCGACGGTCTTCGTGCAGAGTGCGCCGAGTGCCTCGGCGTCCGTGAACCAGTGCGCTGCGCCGTGGCAGTCGTGGAGGTCGGCGGTGAGGTGCAAACCGTGCATGGACGGCACTCTAGCAGCCGTGCCGTACGAGGGTGATCCACCGCGACGGGCCAGGTCGTCGCCCGCCTCGTTAAAATGCGAGGCTCCCTCTAACCCGCCCCCCTGAGAAAGCCACAGATGGCCAACCAAGCCTTGATGGCCAACGCGATTCGCGCGCTGGCAATGGACGCAGTTCAACTCGCGAACTCCGGTCATCCTGGCGCACCGATGGGGATGGCCGACATGGCCGTTGCCCTTTGGGGCGACCACCTCCGTTTCAATCCTGCCAACCCGAAGTGGTTCGACCGCGACCGCTTCGTGCTGTCGAACGGCCACGCATCGATGATGCTGTACGCCGTGCTGCACCTGACCGGCTATGCGCTGTCGATCGACGACCTGAAGCATTTCCGCCAGCTGCACAGCAAGACGCCGGGCCACCCGGAAATCGACGTCACGCCCGGCGTTGAAACCACCACCGGCCCGCTGGGCCAGGGCATCACCAACGCGGTCGGCTTCGCGCTCGCTGAAAAGCTGCTCGCCGCCGAGTTCAACCGCGACGGCCACGACATCGTCGACCACCACACCTACGCCTTCCTGGGCGACGGTTGCATGATGGAAGGC
>JAZKDL010000084.1:0-7427 GCA_040387575.1 Pseudomonadota bacterium | reverse complement strand
TTCAGTCCCATCAGCAGGCTCTGCGGCGGCGTGCCGCAGAACTTGCGATAGTTCAGGTCGCTGCGCCGGCGGATCCAGTCCCAGTAGAAGCGCGGCGCGGTGTTGCGCTCGGCCACGGCAAAGGCCTTCGCGTTCACTGCCACGAAGGACAGGCCGGGCGGCATCATCAGCGCCTTCTGTGATGCGCCGATGGCCACGTCGACGCCGAGCGCGTCCATCTCGAACGGCGCGGCCGCCAGCGAGGCCACGACGTCAGCCACCAGCAATGCCGGATGGGCGGTCGCGTCCAGCGCCGCCCGGAACGCCGCGAGGTCGTTGGTCACGCCGCTGCCGGTGTCGGTGTGCGCGACGAACAGCGCGACGATCTCATGCCGCACGTCGTCGCGCAGCACCGCCTCGACCGCCTCGGGGCTTGCCGGATGGCCGTCGATGCAGGCCGTGCGGATCACGCGGACACCCAGCGCTTCAGTGTGGACGGCCCAGGCTTCCGAGAACGGACCGCTGCCCGCCACCAGCACGCACTGGCCTGGGGCGGCGAGGTTGCAGATCGCAGCCTCCCACGCACCATGGCCGTTCGCGGCGTACAGGAAGACGTCCGATTGCGCGGTGCCGAACACCTGCCGCAACCCCCTTTCGCAGTCGCCGATCAGCACGTCGAGCCGTGGATCGCCGAGCTCGAAAGGCGCCGCAGCCATCGCTTGCGCAATGCGCGGTGGCACCCGTGTAGGCCCGGGTGAATGAAGGAACTGGACACCGGCGGCGTGCCGGTCGGACAGGTGGGCGGACAAGGTTGGCTCCTGAAGAAAAAGTGTCGGCTGCGCAAACTGCGCACGAAGATTGCTTTATTGATCGTATATCACTTACTAAGTATTTCTAATCAATACTTATTAGCCATCATGCACCACTTTCAGCATTCAGCAGCCTCGGGTATTCACCAAAACCAAACGATTGCCTCGACGCTGATTTGGTGTGAACATATCTATATTCAATTATCAAGAATCGCAATGCAATACTTAAATCATGGCCGCATCACAGATGCGACCGCTCGCCGGGCCTCGCACACGGGCGCGCCGTCATGAGCGATTTTTCAGTCCAGGACTACCTGCAGCGCGACGGCGTCGCACTCGCCGCCTTGCTCGAAGCGCGCGAAACCACACCCGCGGCGCTGCTGGACTGCGCCATCGCCCAGGCCGATCGTCATGCCGAGCTGAATGCGCTGACCTACGAGCGCTTCGATGAATCGCGGCAGCTCGCACGCGACTGGTCGCTGCACGGCCCGTTCGGCGGCATTCCGTTCCTGCTGAAGGATTCCGGCCTGGCATCGACCCGCTTTCCGTCGAGCATCGGCTCGCGCCTGCTGAACGACACGACCTATGCGCGCAACGCGACGCTGGTCGACCGCTTCGAGGACGCCGGCCTGCTCGCCTTCGCGCGCAGCACGGTGTCGGAGCTGTGCATGGGCCCGTCGACCGAGGCCGTGCGCAACGGCGGCGTGACGGTCAATCCGTGGGACGCGACGCGCTCCGTCGGCGGCTCCAGCGGCGGCGCCGCAGTCGCGGTGGCGGCGGGCATCGTGCCGGTCGCGCACGGCAGCGACGGCGGCGGCTCGATCCGCCTGCCGGCCGCCTGCTGCGGCGTCTACGGCCTCAAGCCATCGCGCGGCCGCGTGCCGCTCGGCCCGTTCCGTGGCGAAGGCTGGGGCGGCATGGCGGTCGATGGCGTGATCACGCGTTCGGTGCGCGACACCGCCATCGCGATGGACGCGATCAGCGGCTACGAGCCGGGCGCACCCTACGGCGCGCCACCGGTCTACGGCAGCTTCCGCGACGCCGTCGAACGCGCGCCCGCCAAGCCGTTGCGCATCGGCGTGTGGCGCCACGCATGGAACGACATCGCGATCGCACCCGAGTGCCTGGCCGCGGTCGAACGTACTGCGGCGCTGTGCCGCGACCTGGGCCATGAACTGGTCGACGTGCCGCTGCCGGACATCGACTACGAAGGCTTCGTCCGCGCGCACGGCACCGTGCTGGCGTCGAACATCGCGATGGCCGTCGATGCACGCGTGAAGCTGCGCAACCGGCCGCTCGCTCAGGACGACATCGAAGAGGTGATCCACGACGGCTACGCGATCGGCAAGGGCCTGGCGGCGACGCAGTACGTCGACGCGATCCAGCGCTTCCACGCGATCGGCCGCGCGATCGACAACGCCATGCAGGGCTGCGACATCGTCATCACGACCACGCTGACGCAACTGCCGGTGAAGCTCGGCGAACTCGCGCTGACCGGCGGCTTCTGGGATTTCCGCAAGAAGGTGTCGCGCTACGCGACCTTCCTCGCCGTCATCAACGCGTCGGGCCAGCCGGCCGCCACCCTGCCGATGCACTGGACGCCCGAGGGCGTGCCGATCGGCACCCAGCTGATCGGCCGCTTCGGCCGCGAAGACCTGGTGCTCGCGCTCTCGGCGCAGCTGGAACAGGCCGCGCCCTGGTCGGCCCGCCGCCCCGCCGCCGCCTGACCCCCCTTTTGCCCTTTCATTACCTCTCCACCCCTCTCCGTTCAATCACCCGAAGGATTCGCATGAAGAAGAAACTGCTCCTCGCGGCCGTCGCCCTGTGCGCGGCCATGGTCCTGCCCACGGCCCCGGCTTTCGCCAAGGACGAGGTGGCCGTGAAGGTCGTGATGCATGCGCCGCTGCGCGTGCTCGACCCGATCTTCACCAACGCCTACGTGACCCGCAATCACGGCTACCTGGTGTTCGACACGCTGTTCTCGCTCGACAACGAAGGCAAGCCGCAGCCGCAGATGGTCGGCAGCTGGAAGGAGTCGGCCGACAAGCTGACCTACACCTTCACGCTGCGCCCGGGCCTCAAGTTCCATGACGGCTCGCCCGTGACGTCGGAAGACGTGATCGCGTCGCTGCAGCGCTGGGCCGCGCGCGACTCGCTCGGCACGCGGCTGCTGGCCGTAACCGAGAAGATGTCGGCGGTCGACGCCAACACCTTCAGCATCCAGCTCAAGAAGCCCTATGGCCTGGTGCTCGACTCGCTGGCCAAGCCCGGCTCGCCGGTGCCCTTCATCATGCCGAAGCGCCTGGCGTCGACCTCGCCCAACGAGGCGATCACCGAAATGGTCGGCTCCGGCCCCTACAAGTTCGTGCAGGGCGACTTCCAGCCCGGCGTGAAGGCGACCTACCTGAAGTTCGCCGACTACCTGCCGCGCAACGAACCGGCGAGCAACTTCGCCGGCGGCAAGGTCGTGACCTTCGACCGCCTCGAGGTGGTGAACATCGCCGACGGCCAGACCGCGGTGAACGCGCTGCGCAACGGCGAGATCGACTTCATCGAGAACGTCGCGCCCGACCTGCTGTCGCAGCTCGACGGCGTGAAGAACGTCAAGGCCGAGCCGAAGAGCCGCGAGACCAACATGTACACGCTGCGCATGAACTGGCTGCAGCCGCCCTTCGACAACGTGAAGGTGCGCCGCGCCGCCATGGCCGCGCTCTACCAGGTCGACTACCTCGACGCGTCCATCGGCGACCCGAAGCGCTACCGCGTGTGCGGCGCGGTGCTGAGCTGCGGCTCGCCCTACAAGTCGGACGAAGGCGCGACGCAGACGCGCCAGCCCGACATCGCCAAGGCGAAGCAGATGCTCAAGGACAGCGGCTACAAGGGCGAGAAGGTCGTGATCCTGCATTCGACCGACGTGCGCAGCCTGGTCAACATCGCGCCGATCACCGCGCAGGCGCTGCGCAGCATCGGCATGAACGTCGACATGCAGGCGATGGACTTCACCACGCTGCTGGCCCGCCGCACCAAGAAGGACCCGGTCGACAAGGGCGGCTGGAGCATCTTCCAGTCGAGCCTCGCGACGGTCGACCTGCTGAGCCCGGTGGCCAACCCGAATCTCGACGGCCGCGGTGAAGTCGGCTATCCCGGCTGGACCAAGGACGACACGATCGAAGGCCTGCGCGACCAGTTCGCGACCGAGACCGATGCAGCCAAGCGCGCCGACATCGCCCGGGCGATCCAGAAGCGTTCGTACGACCAGGTGATGTACGTGCCGCTGGGCGAGGTCATCGAGTTCAAGGCGTACACCTCGAAGATCGGCAAGCTCGTGGACGCGCAGCTGCCCCTGTTCTGGTCGAGCAAGTGACCCGCGCGCCGGCCCGCTTGCGCGAGGAGAACGAACCGTGCTGAGCCTCGTCCTCAAGCGCCTGGTGGCGGCCGTTCCGGTGGTCGTCATCGTGGCGACCGTGGTGTTCCTTCTGCTGCGCATGGCGCCGGGCGATCCGGCCCGCGTCATCGCCGGCGACATGGCGAGCGAAGAGACCATCGCGGAGATCCGCGGCAACCTCGGGCTCGACCGGCCGCTGCCGACGCAGTACGCGATCGCGATGGGCGCGCTGGCACGCGGCGACCTCGGCACCTCGATCGTCTCGAAGCAGCCCGTCGCCAAGCTGATCGCGGCGCGCATCGGCCCGACCGCCGCGCTCGCGCTGACCTCGCTGCTGCTCACCGTGCTGATCGCGATTCCGCTGGGCGTGCTGTCGGCCTGGTGGCACCGGCGCGTGTTCGATCGCGCGACCATGGCGATGACCGTGCTGGCGTTCTCGGTGCCGGCCTTCGTGGTCGGCTATGTGCTGATCCTGGTGTTCTCGGTCACGCTCAACTGGTTTCCGGTGCAGGGCTACACGCCGATCGGTGACGGCGTCGGTGCGTTCTTCCACAAGCTGGCATTGCCGAGCCTGACGCTGGCGACGGTGTTCGTGGCGCTCATCACGCGCATCACCCGCGCCAGCATGCTCGACGTGCTGGGCGAGGACTTCGTGCGCACCGCGCGCGCCAAGGGCGCACCCGAGCGCTACGTGCTGTTCCGCCATGCGCTGCGCAATGCGGCGGCACCGATCGTCACCGTCGTGGGCGTCGCCATCACCACGCTGATCAGCGGCGTGGTCGTGACCGAGACCATCTTCAACATCCCCGGCGTCGGCAGCCTGATCGTCGATGCGGTGCTGGCCCGCGACTACCCGGTGGTGCAGGGAACCATCCTTTTCTTCTCGTTCATCTACGTGTTCGTGAACCTGGCCATCGACCTGATCTATGTGCTTCTCGATCCCCGCATCCGCTATTGAGTTGGAATGACCATGTCCGTCGCGCTTTCCCCTCCTTCCCGACCGTCGCGGCTGCGTTCGGCCGCGCACGTCGTGCTGCACGACCGCGTGATGCTGTGGTCGCTGCTGCTCCTGTTGCTGCTGATCGCGGTCTCGGTGTTCGCGCCGCTGCTGGCGTCGCACGACCCGGCCGCGCTGACGCCGCGCAACCGCCTGCAGGGCGTGTCGGCCGCGCACTGGCTGGGCACCGATTCGCTCGGCCGCGACCTGTTCGCGCGCATCCTCTACGGCGGCCGGCTGTCGATCTCGCTGGCGCTGCTGGTGAGCGTGAGCTCGGTCATCGTCGGCCTGCTGTTCGGCATCGTGGCCGGCTATTTCCGCCGGCTCGACTCGGTGATCATGCGGATCATGGACGGCATCATGGCCATCCCCGGCCTGCTGCTGGCGATCGCGATGGTGGCGCTCGGCGGCGCGCAGATATCGACCATGGTGCTGGCGATCGCGATCCCCGAGATCCCGCGCATCGCGCGCCTGGTGCGCAGCGTGGTGCTGTCGGTGCGCGAGGAGCCGTATGTCGAGGCGTCCTTCGGCATGGGCTCGTCGACGCTGCGCGTGCTGGTGTGGCACATCCTGCCGAGCACCATCAACCCGCTGGTGGTGCAGGCGACCTTCGTCTGCGCCGCGGCCATCCTGACCGAGGCGGTGCTGGGCTTTCTCGGCCTGGGCTTTCCGCCCGAGGTGCCGAGCCTGGGCAGCATCATTGCCGAGGGCCGGCCGTACTTCCAGCGCGCGCCCTGGATCATCCTGTTCCCCGGCACCTTCCTGGCGCTGCTGATCCTGGCCATCAACATGTTCGGCGACGCCCTGCGCGACCGCCTCGACCCTCGCCTGGCACGGAAGGGCCGCAACTGATGACCACCGCCACCACACCCATCCTCGAGGTCCGCAACCTCCACGTCCGGCTGCCGGGCACCAGCGACCGGACCTACGCCGCGCAGGACATCAGCCTCACGGTCGCGCCGAAGGAGATCGTCTGCATCGTCGGCGAGTCCGGCTCGGGCAAGTCGGTCACGGCCGGCGCCGTGATGGGCCTGCTGCCCAAGGACGTGCTCACGCTGGAGAGCGGCCAGATCCTGCTCGAAGGCCGCGACATCACGCACAGCTCGCGCGCCGAGCTGCGCGCGCTGCGCGGCGACCGCATGGCGATGATCTTCCAGGAGCCGATGACCGCGCTGAACCCGCTGATGCGCGTGGGCGACCAGATCGCCGAGGTCTTCGAATTTCATCAGCCCGGCCTGTCGTCGGCGCAGGTGGCCGAGCGGGTGCTCGGGCTGCTGGCCGACGTCAAGCTGCCGTCGCCCGAAACGCTGCGAAGCGCCTTTCCGCATCAGCTGTCGGGCGGGCAGCGCCAGCGCGTGATGATCGCGATGGCGCTGGCCATGAAGCCGGCGCTGATCATCGCGGACGAACCCACCACCGCGCTCGACGTGACCTCCCAGGCGCAGGTGCTGCGCCTGCTCAACGAGCTGCGCGACAAGCACGACAACGGCGTGCTCTTCATCACGCACGACTTCGACGTGGTCGCCGAGATCGCCGACCGCGTGATCGTCATGCAGCACGGCCGCATCATCGAGACCGGCAGCGCTGCCGACGTGCTGCGCAACCCGCAGCAGCCCTACACGAAGAAGCTGCTGGCAGCGGTGCCGCGCGGCGAGTTCGGCGCGAAGGCGCTGGACGGCACGGGCGACGCGGTGCTGTCGGTGCACGACCTCACGCTGCGTTACGAGACGGCGAGCTTCTTCGCGTCGCGCCGCCGCGTCGTCAACGCGCTGGGCGGCGTGTCGCTGTCGCTCGCGCGCGGCGAGACGCTGGGCATCGTCGGCGAGTCGGGCTCGGGCAAGACCACGCTGGGCCGCTGCCTGGCGCACATGGCCCAGCCCACGTCGGGCCGCATCCTTCTCGACGGCATCGACGTAACGCACCTGTCGCGCCCGCAATGGCGCGCGCACTGCAAGCGCGTCCAGATGATCTTCCAGGACCCGTACCGCTCCTTCAATCCGCGCATGAAGATCGGCAGTTCGCTGGCCGAAGGGCCGATGAACTACGGCGAAACGCGCGACGCGGTGCAGGCCCGCATGCTGCGCATGCTCGCGCTGGTGCAGCTCGACGCGAGCGCGCTGGAGCGCTTTCCGCACGAGTTCTCGGGCGGCCAGCGGCAGCGCCTGTCGATCGCGCGGGCGCTGATGATGGAACCCGAAGTGCTGATCGCCGACGAGGCGGTGTCGGCGCTCGACGTGTCGGTGCAGGCGCAGATCCT
>JAZKDL010000083.1:370-2932 GCA_040387575.1 Pseudomonadota bacterium | reverse complement strand
CGGTAGATCGCGGCCGTGAACTGCGTGCGGCCGTCGGCGGGCATGTACTTCACGCCGGTTTCCACCTGTGCGCCCTCCAGCGGCTTGTAGCGCTCGCCGTAGAAATTGGTGCCGGCGACAGGCGAGAAGGACTCGCTGTAGCTCGCATACGGCGACCAGCCGTTCGCCAGCTGGTACATCAGGCCGAGCCGCTTGGTGGTCGCCTGGCTCTTGTCGTCGTCCGAGCCTTCGACGCTGTTGACCACGCGGTCATGCCGCAGGCCGGCGACCACGATCCAGTTCTGTCCCAGTTTCATCTGGTCCTGCAGATAAACGCCGGTCTGGCGCTGGCGCGAACGCAGGTTGTCGCCCAGTTCGAGCGGCGCGGCGAGTCCGTAGACCGGCGCGTAGGCGTCGATGGTGTCGTAGCCATAGGCCGAGCGGGCGTCCTTGCGGTAGCGTGTCAGGTCCACGCCCGCCAGCAGCGTGTGCTGGACGTCGCCGGTCTGCAGCTTGCCCTGCAGATGCTGGTCGGCGGTGGCGACGCGCACCTTGGTGACGTCGTACGAGCCGTAGCGGCCGATGAGGCGCTGGTTGATCGGGTCCGCGGCCCAGCCGCCCGGCACGGTGAACGAGTCCGCGTAGTGCGTCAGGTAGTCGTTCTTGTTCGCGGCATAGCGCACGTTCTGCCGCACGGTCCACTGGTCGTTGAACTTGTGCTCGAACAGGTAGCCCAGCGTGCTGCGCTCGGAGTCGTAATGGTCGCCCGGCTCGCCGATGAAGCGGCTGGTGGGGATCATGCCGTTCGGGTTGGCGGTCAGCATGCCCGACCACGGCAGGAACTGCGAGGTCGACCCGCTCTTGTCCTTCTGGTACAGGCCCTGGAAGGTCAGCGAGGTCGCGGCGCTGGGGCGCCAGGTGATGCTGGGCATCAGCAGCATGCGGTCGTCGCGCACGTGGTCGACCTGGGTGTCGGCGTCGCGGGCCACGGCCACCAGCCGGTAGAGCCAGGCGCCATCGGCCGTGAGCGGCCCGGTGAGGTCGGCCTGGAATTGCTTGCGGCCATAGTTGCCCAGCTGCACGCCGACCTCGCCCTGGAAATCTTCCTGCGGCCGCTTGCTGACGAGGTTGATCACGCCGCCCGTGCTGCCCTGGCCGTAGAGCATGGCCGATGGGCCGCGCAGCACCTCGATGCGTTCGAGCGTGTAGGCGTCCGGGCGCGTGGTGCTGGTGTAGTAGTCGTTGGTCTGGCGCAGGCCGTCGATGTAGGTGGTGGCGTCGCTGCCGCGGATGGTCGCGCTGTCGGCACGGGTGTCGAGGCCGTAGATGTCGGCACGCACGCCCGCCGCATAGGCGAGCGCTTCCTGCAGCGTGTTCGCGCCCTGGTCGGTGATCTGGTCGCGCGTGACCACGCTGATCGATTGCGGCGTCTCGGACACCGGCGTGTCGGTCTTGTTGGCCGAGGCGGCGCGTTGCGCGCGGTAGCCGATGACCGGGCTGGTGGCGGTCTCGCGGATGCCGTCGGCGCGAACCTGGACCTCCGCCAGCGTGCCGCCGGAAGAAGCACGCGCGTCCGGCGCCGGCGCGGCCGCGCGACGGCGCAGCACATAGCTGCCGTTGGGCTGCGGCAGCGCGTCCACGCCGGTGCCGGCGAGCAAGGCGTCGAGCCCGCTGCGCGCCGTGTGGCTGCCCTGCAGGCCGGGGCTGCGCAGGCCGGCGGCGGTGTCGGTGGTGAAGGACAGCATCAGGCCGCTCTCGCGGCCGAACTGCGCGAGCGCCGCTTCCAGCGGGCCGGCCGGAATGCCGTAGACACGGGCCGGATCCGCAGGTTGTGCGAAGGCGGCAAGCGGTGCGCCCACCAGCACCGGCGCGAGCGCCGCACCGAAGGCAAGGGGCGTCAGCGCCCGGGCGATCGCCCGGCGCGCGAACAACTGCGAAGGCGGGGTCAGGAAGCGCGGTGGCGCGTGGCGCGAGGACATGGTGTTGGAGCTTTCTTTCGCCTGGCGGCGCAAGGTGGACAGAGCTGTGAAAAATCGGTTTCCACTTCCATGTCACGCGAGTTCGGGAAACAGACCACCTCGCCGCAACTTTTTTGCGATCGCGGTCCGCTCGTCAGCCCTTCCGGCGAGGCGCCAGGCCGACGCTCACCACCTGCCGACCCCAGAAGCGCGTGAGGGTCTGCACCTCGAGCGACAGCGTGGCGGCGACCGTGTCCAGCACCTTGCCGACATCGGCGAGCGGATAGGTGCCCGACACACGCAGCGGCGCCACTGCAAGATCGCAGCGCAGCGGAAAAGGGCTGTAGCGGCCGAGCTCGGCCAGGAAGTCGTCCAGCCGCATGCCGCGCGCGACCAGCATGCCGGCGACCCAGGCGGCGGCGCAGTCTTCCACCACCGGCGTCAGCGGCGCCACGGTACGCACGTTGAAACGGCTCTGCTCGCCGGCCGGCACCAGCACGCCAGCGCCGCGGTCCGAGCGCGGCAAGAGACGCACTGCGCCGTCGAACACGCTGACCCGCGTGTCGGCGGCTACGTCCCCCGTCGCCTCGTCTTGCCGAACGCCGAATCGCGTGCCCAGCGCAAG
>JAZKDL010000083.1:0-360 GCA_040387575.1 Pseudomonadota bacterium | reverse complement strand
GTTGCCGCTGTCGACCAGCAACTCGCCCGCCAGCAGCCGCAAGCGCCGCTCGGTGTCGCCGTAGCGCAAGTCGACCGCCGTTCGGGTGTTCAGCACGAGCTGCGTGCCATCCTCCAGCGTCAGGCTGCGCCGCTCGCCGGGGCCGGTGCGCAGGTCGGCCGTCCATTCGCGCCACGGTGTGTGCCGTTGCAGCGTCCAGGCGGTGCCGCCAGCGAAGAAGGCCACCGCCAACGTCTGCACCGCCTGGCGTCGGCGCACCGAACGCCGCGGCGCCAGCGCCGCCTGCGCGACCATGGCCGTCGCCGGCGCGCCCTGCCCGGCGAAGCGACCGTTGACCGCTTCGATCCGCTGCCAGGCCTG
>JAZKDL010000082.1:0-12246 GCA_040387575.1 Pseudomonadota bacterium | reverse complement strand
AGCCGGACCGAACGCGCATCGGGCATGCCCGCGCAACCGGCGAGCGCGGCGGCCAATGCCAGAGCCGACGCGGCACCGGCCAGTCGTCCGGTGGCCCGCATCACTTCGCCGTTGGCTTCGGCGCGCCGTCGTCCACCTTCACGGTGAACTTGCCCGACACGATGTCCGCTTCCTTCGCCTTGACCTTGGCGACCACGTCGGCCGGCACCTTCTTCTCGAAGGTGCCGAGCGGTGCGAGCGTCGAGCCCTTGTGCTTCATCATCGAATACTGGCCGTAGTCCTCGGCGGCGAACTTGCCTTCCTTGACCAGCTTGATGGCGCGGTCGGCGGTCGGGCCGAAGTCCCACAGCGCCGAGGCGACCACGGTGTCGGGGTACTGCGCCTGCGTGTTGATCACGTTGCCGATCGCGAGCTTGCCCTTTTCCTTGGCCGCATCGCTCACGCCGAAGCGCTCGGCGTACATCACGTCGGCGCCCTTGTCGATCATCGCGAAAGCGGCTTCCTTGGCCTTCGGCGGGTCGAACCAGCTGTTGATGAAGCTCACGCTGAACTCGACCTTCGGATTCACTTCCTTCGCGCCGGCCATGAAGGCGTTCATCAGGCGGTTGACCTCGGGGATCGGGAAGCCACCGACCATGCCGATCTTGTTCGTCTTGGTCATGCCGCCGGCGACCATGCCCGACAGGTAGGCCGGTTCCTGGATGAAGTTGTCGAACACGCTGAGGTTGGGTGCCGCCGGCTTGCCCGACGAGCCGACCAGGAAGGCCGTCTTCGGGAAGTCCTTGGCCACCTTGCGCGCCGCGGCCTCGACGCCGAACACGTCGCCGATGATCAGCTGGTTGCCACCGGTCGCGTACTCGCGCATCACGCGTTCGAAGTCGGCGTTGCTGACGTTTTCGGTCGCCTTGTACTCGATGTCCCCGCGCGCCTCGGCCGCCTTCAGCGCCTGGTGCAGCCGGCCCACCCATTGCTGCTCGAACGGCGAGGTGTACACCCCCGCCACCTTGAGCTTGGCCTGCGCCAGCGCCATCCCCGGCGCTCCCGCAGCCAGCGCTGCGGCCACGGCGATGGAACGAATGATCAACTGTCGGCGTACGGTCATGGTTCTTCTCCTGCGTTTAGAAATTGTCGACTTGCAGCAATGCAACGCCCGTGCCAGCGCGCAAGGTCCGAGCCAGAAACACCGCAGAACCGGCTTTGCCGGGCTGCCGGTGTTGCCCCCGGTAGGGGGTTGGAGGAGCGACACGAAGTGCGCGGATCCTGGGGGCGAGCCTATTTCGTGCCAAAGATCCGGTCGCCCGCATCGCCCAGGCCCGGCAGGATGTAGCCGTGGCTGTTCAGCTCGCGGTCGATGGCGGCCGTGTAGATCGGCACGTCCGGGTGCGCGGTCTGCAGTGCCTTCACGCCTTCGGGGCAGGCCAGCAGGCAGACGAACTTGATCGACTTCGGACCCAGCTCCTTCAGCCGTTCGACCGCCGCGATGGCGGAGTTGCCGGTGGCCAGCATCGGATCGACCACGACGATGTCGCGGTCCTGCATTTCGCTGGGCATCTTGAAGTAGTACTCGACCGCGGTCAGCGTCTTCGGGTCGCGGTACAGGCCGATGTGGCCGACGCGCGCGCCCGGCACCACCGACAGCATGCCTTCGAGGATGCCGTTGCCGGCGCGCAGGATCGACACCAGCACCAGCTTCTTGCCGTCGATGACCTTGGACGTCATGGTCTCGAGCGGCGTCTCGACCTCGATCTCCTGCATCGGCATGTCGCGCGTCACCTCATAGGCCATCAGGGAGCTGAGCTCGTTGAGCAGGCGGCGGAAGCTGTTGGTGGATGCGTCCTTGCGGCGCATCAGCGTGAGCTTGTGCTGGACGAGGGGATGGTCGATGACGTGAACGTTGCTCATGTTGGAAGTGCTTGGCGGCGATGCGCTGTGTGTTGTGGTCCGAAAGGAGAGAGTCTAGAAGACAGTGCCATCGCTTTCGATGTGCAGCGGCGGCTTTCCGTCTCGCAAGCGTTGTGCCAGTGAGCGGCCCGCGGCCCAGGTGCCACCCTCGAGGATGCAGGCCAGCGGCAGTTCGTCGGCGCTCTTGCCGAGCGTCTTGCGCACGCGCGGCGCCAGTTCGTCCAGCAGCGCGACGGTGAGCGCACGCCATTCGACGATGAACTCGTCGCCGGCCTTCCATTGGCGCTCGGCGCAGCTGCGGTCCCGCAGCACGATCATCCCGGTGTCGATGAACAGGCCGCCGTTGCGGTACTCGGGCAGTCCGGTGAGCGCGTCGAGCCCGCGCACCTTCACGCCGGCCCACTCGAAGGGCTCGAGCAGCGAATAGGTCAGCCACTGCGACAGCTTGTGGAAGGGCATCCAGCCGTTGGTCAGGCCCGGGCCCTTCACGGCGCTGTGGCGCCAGCAGTCGCCCAGCGCGAAGTCCGGGTCGCCGCTGCCGAGGCCGCCGGGCTTGTCGCTGCCGTCGACCGCGATGCTGTCGATTGCGTTGCTGGCAGGCCAGATGCGCGACAGCGAGGTCAGCACGAGCGACAGCAGGTCGTGCGCGGTGATCTCGGCGGTCGGCGGCACGGCCGGTCCGTAAGGGCCGACCAGCGTGTCGAACAGGCTGCCGGGACGCGGCTCGCCGCCGTTCTGCGCAAAGATTTCCGGCTGCTCGTGCAGCGCCTCGCCAAGCCGGCGCAGCAGCGTGGCACGCCCGGTCAGCCCGACCAGCGGATTCACCTCGCTGACCTGGAAGGCCGCGGCCAGCCGGTCGGTGACCAGGGCACGCAAGCCCGCCGCATCGGCGCGCAGCGGGTGGTCCGGGTCGGACGAAAACAAGCCGCTCGTGAACGCGTGGAAGCTGGCGATGCCCAGCCCCTCGGAGCGCGTGAAGGTCTGGCCGGTGGCCGATTCGACATAGCGCCAGTCGGGGCCGGCGCCAGCATCGAGCAGCACGCTGACCAGCGCCAGGTCGATCTGCACGCGGGCGCGTTCGCGCGGCGTGACCTTGTCGCCGAGCAGTTCGTCCAGCTGCGCCAGGCGGTCGACGTGGCCAGCCTCGAAATGGCGCCAGCGGCTGTGGAACGGGATGTGTCCCGAGGCGTAGCGCTCCCGCGTGATGTCGGCCACGGTGCGCGCCGTGTCGTCGAATGCGCTGTCGCCGCCGATGGTGAACCAGCGCGATTCGTCGCGCCGCGCGCGGGCCAGCAGGGCGGCGGCGCGGTCGCGGATCGCGGTCGTGCTGCGCAGGAAGGCTGCTGCGGCCGCCGGCTCGTTCAGGTTGCCCGCGAGTTCGAGCGTGGGGTCGACATGGCCGTCAGCGCCAGCGTGGCGCACCGCGGTGTTGGTGGTCGGCCGCTCGGGGTCGATGCCGTAGTTGTCCTTGCTCATTCGGTCAGTCCTCGGCCTTTGGCCTTCTTGAGTTCGTCGGCGTCCGGCACCGGGCCGGGCGTGAAGTAGCCGGCCGCCATCTTCGCGTCCATCTCGACGCGGGCGTCGGCCGGGATCAATTCGTCGGGGATGTTCACGCGCTCACCGATCTCGATGCCGGAGCCGGTGATGGCGTCGAACTTCAGGTTGCTCATCGACACCAGCCGATGGATCTTGCGGATGCCGAGCCAGTGGAAGACGTCGGGCATCAGCTCCTGGAAGCGCATGTCCTGCACGCCGGCCACGCATTCGGTGCGCGCGAAGTACTGGTCGGCCGTGTCGCCGCCGACCTGTCGTTTGCGCGCGTTGTAGACCAGGAACTTCGTGACCTCGCCCAGCGCGCGGCCTTCCTTGCGCGAATAGGCGATCAGCCCGACGCCGCCGCGCTGCGCGCCCTGGATGCATTCCTCGATCGCATGCGTGAGGTAGGGCCGGCAGGTGCAGATGTCCGAGCCGAACACGTCGGAGCCATTGCATTCGTCGTGGATGCGGGCGGTCAGCTCGACCTCGGGGTTGGCCAGGTCGCGTGGGTTGCCGAAGATGTAGAGCGTCTGCCCGCCGATCGGGGGCAGGAAGACCTCGAGGTCGGAGCGCGTCACCAGCTCCGGGTACATGCCGCCGGTTTCCTCGAACAGCACGCGCCGCAGATCGCTCTCGCTGCAGCCGAAGCGGCGCGCCACCTCGGGCAGGTACCAGACGGGTTCGATCGCGGCCTTGGTCACCATCGCGGCGCCGCCGGCCGTCAGGAACTTGCCGTCGGCCTTGAGCCGGCCGCGCTGCAGCGCGTCGATCACCTCGGGCAGGATCACGTGGGCCTGCGTGACCGCGATGGTCGGGCGGATGTCGTAGCCGGCCGCGAGTTCTGCGGAGAACTCGCTGGCGATCGCCGCGCCCCAGGGGTCGAGCGACACGATGCGGCCAGGTTCGCTCCACTGCGGATACGGTCCGATGATGTCCGTCGGCGTGGTGTTGGTGAGGTCGGCCTTGTGCTCGCGCTTGAGTGCACCGGCCGCCACGGCCAGCGCACGGTAGACGCTGTAAGAGCCGCTGTGGGTGCCGATCACGTTGCGGTGCGCCCGGCTGGTCGTGGTGCCGACCACCGGCCCGCGTTCTTGCGCCGTGGCGGCGCCCCAATGGATCGGCAGGGCGCCGAAGCCGCTGGCGTGCGAGGTCAGCCGGATGTGGCGCGGGGAGGGCGCTGCGCTGGTGCTGGAGAGCGGCGGGATGACGGAACCGGAAGGAATCGAAGGAATCGGCGAGATCGATGCGGTGTCTACGGACATTGCGAGCCCTCAAAAACAGCAATGTAGCGATGGTCGCCGGGGCTGGCAAGCCGCGCTGTAGGCGGTGTGCGCCAGCCTTCGGCCGCCTTGCGCAGCCGATGTTTTTCGCCCGGCTGTAACCTCTGGTGGCCATGCCACGAATAGACAAGGTAAGCCCGACGCCCGTGAGCGACGCCGAAACCGTGCTGCGCAGCCTGCTGCTGCGTGGCCTGGACGGCGACGCCGTGGCGTACCGCACGTTCCTGCAGAAGCTCAGCGTGCACCTCCGGGCCTTTCTGGGCCGCCGTTTGTATGGCTGGCCCGATGAAGTGGAAGACCTTGTCCAGGAATGCCTGCTCGCCATGCACAACCAGCGCCATACCTACCAGAGCGACCAGCCACTGACGGCCTGGGTGCATGCGATCGCGCGCTACAAGATGATCGATCTGCTGCGCGCCAAGCGCGGCCGCGAGGCGCTGCACGTGCCGCTGGACGATGAGCTCGCGGTGTTCGCCGAGTCGGCCGAAGAGGCGAGCGATGCGCGGCGCGACATCGGCACGCTGCTGAAGACGCTGCCTGATCGCCATCGGCTACCGATCGAACAGGTCAAGCTCGAAGGCCTGTCGGTGGCCGAGGCGGCGCGCCGCAGCGGCATGTCGGAGTCGGCGGTGAAGGTCGGCATCCACCGCGGGCTCAAGGCGCTCGCGCTGAAGATGCGGGGCACGGCATGAAGACCGCGGAGCTGATTGCGCTGCTGTCGGCCGACGCCGGGCCGGTGCCGCGTCAGGCGGCTTCACGCCGGCTCGGCTGGGCGGTGACTGCGGCGCTGCCGCTGTCGCTCGTGCTGATGCTGGTCGCCTACGGTCTGCGGCGAGACCTGTCTGCGGCGGCCGCGTTGCCGATGTTCTGGGTCAAGCTGGTGTTCCCGCTGTGCATCGCTGCGATGGGTTTTCTCGCGGCGCAGCGGCTGGCCCGGCCCGGCATGCGGGCCGGCGCCGCATGGGCCGGGCTGCTGGCACCGGTGCTGGCGGTCTGGTTGCTTGCGGCGTTCGCGTGGGCGGGGGCGTCCGAGACGGCGCGTCCGGCGATGCTGTGGGGCCAGAGCTGGCGCGGCTGCATCTTCAACATCGTGCTGCTGTCGGCACCGATGTTCGTCGCGGTCTTCGGCGCGCTCAAGGGGCTGGCGCCGACGCGCCCCTCATGGGCCGGCGCCGCGGCCGGCGCCGTTGCCGGCGGCCTGGGCGCTTCGGTCTATGCGCTGCATTGCATGGAGCTGGCCGCACCATTCCTCGCCGTCTGGTACGTGGCGGGCATCGCCGTGACGATGGCACTGGGTGCCTGCCTCGGACCACGGCTGCTGCGCTGGTGAGCGCTGATTCGCTCTTCGTTGGCCGCCAGCAAGATCACGCACAAGTCGTGACAATGGCCGCCCCATCAAGAGGAAGCTCCCCATGACGATTTCGATGTACGACGTTTCCGTGTCCGTGTTCACCCGCGGACTGGCCCAGCTTTCACATGTGCTCGACAAGGGTCTGACCCATGTGAAGACATCGGATGCCGATCCGGCGACCCTGGTCCAGGCGCGTCTGGCGCCCGACATGCTGACGCTCGCAGGCCAGGTGCAGCGCGCGAGCGATGCCTCGAAGTTCGGCGTCGCGCGCATCGCCGGCGTCACCGCGCCATCCTTTGCCGATACCGAGGTGAGCTTCGAGGAATTGCAGTCACGCATCGCCAAGACGGTGGACTTCCTGAACAGCGTCGACCGTGCCGAGATCGACGGCCATGAGGACCGCAGCATCTCGCTGAAGGTCGGCGGCCACGAACTCACGCTGGATGCGCAGCGCTACCTGCTGCAGTTCGCGCTGCCGAACTTCTTCTTCCATGTGACGACCGCGTACGACGTGCTGCGCAACGCCGGGGTGCCGGTCGGCAAGCTGGACTATCTCGGCCGGTTTTAGGCGCTAGGACCGGGCCCGCGTGTCCCAGCCCGCGAGGTGGCGCTCGGCGATCTGCGCCAGCGCATCGATCCACGCGGGGCTGTCGTTCAGGCAGGGGATGTAGCGGAAGTCCTTGCCGCCCGCATGCAGGAAGGCCTCGCGGCCTTCCATCGCGATCTCTTCCAGCGTCTCGAGGCAGTCGGCGGGAAAGCCCGGGCACATCACGTCGACCCGGCCGACGCCTGCTGCGCCCAGGGCGCGCAAGGTCGGCTCGGTGTAGGGCTCGAGCCACTTCGCGCGGCCGAAGCGCGACTGGAAGGTCACCCGGTGCTGCGCCGCCGACAGCCCAAGGCGCGCAGCCAGCAGCCGTGCGGTTTCGAGGCATTGCGACTGGTACGGATCGCCGAGCCGGATGTTGCGTTCGGGAATGCCGTGGAAGCTCATCACCAGCTGGTCGGGGCGGCCGTGTTGCTGCCAGTAGGCTTCGACGCCTTGCGCGAGCGCGTCGATGTAAGCCGGATCGTCGTGGTACTGGTTGACGAAGCGCAGCTCGGGCAGCCGGCGCTGGCGCCGTGTCCAGGCGCCGACGTCGTCGATCACGCTGGCCGTGGTGGTCGCCGAATACTGCGGATAGGCCTGCAGCACCAGCACACGCTCGACGCCTTCGGCGTGCAGCGCTTCGAGCCGCGCAGGGATCGACGGGTTGGCGTAGCGCATCGCGTCGCGCACCGCGACAGCGTGTCCCGATGCCTGCAGCTTGTCGCCCAGAAGCTGCGCCTGCCGTGCGCTCCAGACCTTGAGCGGCGAGCCTTCCTTCAACCAGATGCTCGCGTATTTGGCCGCCGACTTGGCAGGCCGCACGCGCAGGATGATGCCGTGCAGGATCAGCAACCAGACCGCGCGCGGGATCTCGACCACGCGCGGGTCGCCCAGGAAGTCGGCGAGGTAGGTTCGCACCGCGCCGGCCGTTGGCGCGTCGGGAGAACCGAGGTTGCACCAGAGCACGGCGGTGCGGGGCGGGTTGGCGGTCGACCCGCCTGCGTGAAGGTCTTGCAGAGGCATGCGATATTCTCAGGCATGACCCTGGAGACACCGGCCGCCGCCCACGGCGAACCCCTCGACATCGGCCGCATCGCGGCGATTTCGCTGGACCTCGACGACACCCTGTGGCCGATCTGGCCGACCATCGAACGCGCCGAGCGTGTGCTGCACGAGTGGCTGCTGCGCGAGGCGCCGAAGACATCCGAACTGCTCCTCACGCCCGGCGTGTTGCGCGAACTCCGCGAAGCCACAGAGCGCGAGCGCGCCGACCTCGCGCACGACCTGAGTGCGCTGCGCCGCGAGTCGATCCGCGCCGCGCTGAGCCGTGCCGGTGAAGACCCGGCGCTGGCCGATCCCGCCTTCGACGTGTTCTTCGCGGAGCGCCAGCGCGTGGTGCTGTACGACGATGCGTTGCCGGCCCTGGAATGGCTCAGCGAGCGCTATCCGCTGATCGCGATCTCCAACGGCAATGCCGATCTGAAGCTGACCGGCGTCGACCGCTTCTTCCGCACGGCCTTCAGCGCCTATCGCTTCGGCATCGGCAAGCCGCATGCACCGATCTTCCATGCGGCCGCCGCATCGATCGGCGTGGCGCCCGAGCAGGTGCTGCACGTAGGGGACGACCCGGCGCTCGATGTGGTGGGCGCGCTGGGTGTAGGCATGCAGGCCGCCTGGGTCGTTCGCATGCCAGAGGACGAGCGCACGCCGTGGGCTCACGGCGGACAGCCGCCGCAATTGATCGTGCCCGATCTGAACGCGCTGTGCCGCGCATTGGGCCGGGCGTGATCGCGTGATCTGCTCTGGCGCAATTCGCCGGAACCAATCTCGCGAAGTGGACACGTAAAGGCTGGCATGCGCCGAACCGCATGCCTTTCCATGTCTTCCACTTGCTTCATGAAAGGTTCTTCACGAATGATCGATTCCCGTCGCCTGCCTGCCTTCCTCCCGGCTTTGCTGGCCTGTTTGCTGCTGCTCATGGGCATGTCGATCGCGCATGCGCGCAAGATGGTCAGTGTGGCCCGTTCCGAGGTCAACATGCGGTCGGGCCCGGGTACGCGCCATGCGGCGCAGTGGGCGTTGAGTCGCGGCTATCCGCTGACGGTCGTGGCGCGGCGTGGCGGCTGGATCCAGGTGAGCGACTTCGAGAACGACCGCGGCTGGCTGCTGCGCTCCATGACCAACAAGACGCCGCACCACATCGTCAAGGCGAGCGTCGCCAACCTGCGTTCCGCGCCAGGCACGCGGACCCGTGTCGTCGGCAAGGTCGCCTACGGTGATGTGCTGCGCACGCTGGAGCGGCGCGGCGATTGGGTCAAGGTGCGCAGTGAGCGCGGCACCACCGGCTGGGTGGCGCGCAGCCTGGTCTGGGGCTGGTGATGGTCGTTGCGCCGCCCAAGTGCAGCATGTGCTCCGTGCGCATCGGTGTGTTCGCGGCGTTCAGTCGAGACTGAAGCGCTCGCGCAGCGCTTCGCAGAAGCCGGCTGAACCGCTGAGCGACAGGCCAAGGGTGTGCCGCGGCGTGCCGGCCGTGCCCGGCTCGACGACGAGCGCCTGCCGGCCTGCGTCGTAGCGCGGTATGTCGGCCACGCTGTATTCGCGCAGCGCCTGCAGGTCGCAGTCCCAGGCGAAGCCGTCGGCGACGGGGCCAGGCTCGCCGAACGTGGCGTGCGCCCAGCCCAGTACATCCGAAATTTCCGCATGGACCGCTGCGACCTGTGCCGGCCCCACCGACGCGAGCGCATCGAAGGTGCCGAAGGCGGAGTCGTCGTCTCCGTCCTCGCTGTAGTCGAAATCGAGATAGTTCAGTGACATGGGCATGCGTCGTTCCGCGGTGGTCGGTGGTCGGCGGCTGGCGGCCGCAGGTCTTCAGGGGGCGATGGCGCGCGCGGCGGCGAGTCCGCTGCGCACCGCGCCTTCGAGTGTGGCGGGATACGGCCCGTCGATGTAGTCGCCGCAGGCGAGCAATCCGTCCGCGATCTGCATGGCGGGACGTCGCAGCCCCGGCGTGCAGGCGAAGGTGGCTCGCTTTTCGACTACGGTACGCAGCACTTCGACGTTGCGGAGGCCGAGCTGTGCATGGGCCTGTTCCAGAACGCCGTGTTCCAGCGCCTCGCGTGGCAGGTTGCTTGCGCTGACCACGAACGCCAGCAGTCCCCGTGCCCCACCGAGCTGCCCCCGATCGAACACGAACTGCGCCGGCGCCGCGGCATCGCTGCGCAGAGCCAGCATCGGTGTGGCGAGCTGCCGTGCGCCAGCCGACACATAGACCGTGGCGATGCTTTCGTGCCGCAGCGCGTCGGTTGTGCGCAACCAGTCCGAGGCTGTCGAAGCCTGTCGCAGTCCGGCGCCATGGACCAGCCGCACGGCGTCCCAGGGTGCAACCGCCAGCACGACGCGATCGGCGTCGAAGTCGTCGAGTCGCCACCCGCCGTCCGATGCGGCGAGCGACTGGACCCGATGGCCGAGTCGCAGCGTCGCGCCGTTCGCGTGCAGCCAGCGCAGCGCCGGGTCGGGCAGCAGCGCGCCCAGGTCGACGCGCGGCAGCAGCAGATCGGCGCCGCCGCGTCCGGCGAAAAGGGCGTCCTGCAGCACACGAAGAAAGACCTGCGCACTGGCGTCCTCGGCCGGCGTGTTCAGCGCGGAGACGCACAGCGGCTCGATCAACTCGTGCCGAACCCGTGGCGTGAGCGTGCGGCACAGGGCGTCGACGCTCAACCCGGACGCGCAGGCGAAGCGTTGCCGCCGCCAGCGCCATGCGGCGCGCATCAGGCCCAGCTTGTCACGCCACGACCAACCGCCGGCGCCCACGATGCCTGCGAGCAGGTCGAACGGTGCCGGCCAGTGCACCGGCACCTGCAAGCCGCCGCCATCGGCGAAGCGCAGCGATAGCGGCATGCGATACAGCGCCTGCGTGGTGTCGACGCCAACGTCGCGCATCAATGCCAGCGTGGCGGTGTAGGCACCGATCAGGATGTGCTGGCCGTTGTCGAGCGGCGTGCCGTCGACGCCGCCGGTCGCATCGATCCGTCGCGCGCGACCGCCCGGCGTGCGCGCCGCTTCGAACAGGGTGACTGCATGGCCGGCACGGGTGGCCTCGATCGCGCAGGCAAGCCCGGCCCAGCCGGCGCCGACGACCGCGAGTTTCATTCGGGCGTGCGCAGCCACGACGGGCTGCGACGCATCGGCCTCGGGTGCGTCACAGCCGGCCCAGCGCCTGCACGCGCCAGGCGAGCCAGAATTTGCGCATCGGCGTCAGGCTCACGCGCTGGTTCAGCACCTGGAAGCCGTCGCGCTCTATCTCGCGCAACAGCGTGCGGTAGATGCTGGCCATCATCAGGCCCGGCTTCTGGCTGCGCCGATCGGCGTCCGGCAGCAACGCGAGCGCCTCGTCGTAGGCCGTGTGGGCGCGCGCCGCCTGGAACTTCATCAGTGCGATGAAGCGCTCCGAGCTCACGCGGTTCAGCAACTCGTGCGCCTTCACGTCGAACTGCTGGAGCTCGTTGACCGGCAGGTAGATGCGGCCGCGCAGTGCGTCTTCGCCGACGTCGCGAATGATGTTGGTCAGTTGCAGCGCCAGGCCGAGCTTGTGGGCGTAGGCCGTGGTCTGTGGCTCGGTCTGGCCGAAGATGCGCGCGGCGACTTCGCCCACCACGCCGGCCACCAGATGGCAGTAGCGCTGCAGCGCATGGAAATCGAGGTAGCGCGTCTGGTCGAGGTCCATCTGGCAGCCGTCGATGACCTGCAACAGTTGCGTGGCCTCGATGCCGAACTCCGTTGCGCAGGGCATCAGCGCCTGCATCACCGGATGGCGTGGCTGACCGGCAAAGGCCTGGGCGACTTCGGTGCGCCACCAGGCCAGCTTGGTCGCCGCGACGCCGGGGTCGCGCACCTCGTCGACCACGTCGTCGATCTCGCGGCAGAACGCATAGAAAGCGGTGATCGCGGCGCGGCGCGGCTTCGGTAGAAACAGAAAGGCGTAATAGAAACTGCTGCCCGAGGCAGCCGCCTTCTCCTGCACGTATTGCTCAGGGTTCATCGCTGGAATCTGTTTCGCTTCTTCTTCATGCGGGCGATTGTCTCCGCATCCGGAGCGCCCTCCAGGCGAGTACGGGGATGTCGGATTTGCCGATGGTCGGCCGTTGCGAGAAGGTGTCGAAGCCGAGCGCCTCGATCTTGTCGAGGATGCGCAGTCCGCCCTGGACGACCAGCCGAAGCTCCCAGCCTGCGCGGCCGGGCAGCCGGTGGACCAGCGGTGCGCCCTGCGCCATCAACGTGCGAGCCCAGCCGGCGGAATCGGCGACCAGGGCGATGGCGGCGGCCGGCGGCGCTTCTGGCGAAAGCGGACGGAACGACGCGAAATCCGCCCGCGACAGCCCGTGCCGCAGGCAATCCGACAGCGCGAAGTAAAAGCGACCGCGCGGCAGATCGACGCTTGGGTCCTGCCAGAAGTTGATCAGTTGCAGGGCGCTGCAGATCGCATCGCTCTGCGCGAGCGACTGCGCATCGGTCACGCCATACAGATGCAGCAGCAGCCGGCCGACCGGGTTGGCCGAGCGGCTGCAGTAGCCGAGCAATGCATCGCGATCGCG